>NC_022444.1:1400494-1524177 GCF_000468495.1 Megalodesulfovibrio gigas DSM 1382 = ATCC 19364 | reverse complement strand
GGCTGCTAAAACTGGCTGAGGTTTGTGGGTAATCAGGAAGACTTTTTATAGTGATTCAATGTCACTCTCAAATTTTTGGAAGGGGAGCGCGAGAGAGAGGGGAGACCCTTCGGTAAAGGTTCTCCCCTCTCGCACAAGTCCTTACGCAAGAAGACTTTTTGCTATTTCATGAATTCCCGAAGCTCGATCACTTTCCAGCCCAGGGCCTGGATTTGCTTCTTGGCCTCAGGGCTGGCCATACCGCCCAGGCGCAGTTCCATGACCTTGCCGCCCACCTTTTTGCCGTCCTCGGTGAAGAAGCGCAGCAGATTGTCCGCCTGGGGCGTCCAGAGCAGATAATCCAGGGGGAAGAGCATCAGCCGGTTGCCGCGCGCCGTCTTGGCGGCAATGAACTGCCCCACGGCCTCGAAACGCTCCAGAGGCTCCACATTCAGGTGATAGTTGGCGTACATGCGGGCCATGCGCTGACGGAAGAAGGCCAGCCGCTCATCCGAGGTGGGAATGGCGAAATGGACGAACGCATCCCGGCCGGCCACGCCCTGCATGTCCGCCAGCGCTGCCACCAGCAGGCTTTGCTGCACGGGCGTGAAGGCCTCGTTTTTGATGAACATCTCGGTCATTTCCTTGGAGACGCCCATCTTTTCCAGCTTTTCCTTGTTGGCCCGGCGCATGTCTGCCGGGGGCATGGCCACGTCGATGTCCTTGAGGGTGCCCACGCCGCTCACGGCGCTCACGGCCAGACCCACGCCGCCGGGGATGGCCGCCTTGGCCGCGGTGGTGGTCAGGTTGGCCATAAAGCCGGCCTGGGCCAGCCGATCCAGGCGGGACTGCACGGCCTCGTTGGAGGTGTACGGGTCCACGCCAAAGGCCTTGGCGTATTCACGCTTGGCGCCGGCATAGCCGCTCACGCTGGCGGCCATATTGTCGTCGTACTTGCCGCCGCCGTTGCCGGCCAGCCGATCCCCGGCCCGCTGGAACATCTTGCCCACGCCGGAGAATGTCCCCGTGATGGTGCCCAGGGGATCGGTGATGGTGCCGGCGACGGTCCCCACCATGTCCTTACCGCCCTGCACCAGGGCATCGCCAAAGGCCTTGGAGCTGGAGAGCTTGTCCATGGCGTCCATGGCGTAGATTTCGTGAATGCGGATGAGCAGCTCAGCCGTGGACTCGGCCTTGAACTCGCCCAGGGGAGACTTGACGGTATAGATATTCAGGTAGCCATCGTTGTGCACCACCTCATCCACCGTATGCAACGGCCCCTTGCGGGTGGCCTCAGGCAACAACGCCGAAGCCTTGAGCGTGACCGGCATTTCAAAGGCCGATTTGGCCCCAGCCTGGGCGGCCATCAGCATCCCCATGCATACAGCCAGCGCGACCAGCAGATTCCATTGTTTCATACGCAACAACATGTTCCCCTCCCCAACACAGGTTGATGATGAATATCCTACTGTTTGATACGCCTTTCCCTGCGCCGTCTGCAATCATTATTCTTGGCCCGGCCTCACCCCCTGGCCCCAGGCGCGCCGGCTTTTGTCGATCTTCTTCACCACCGTCTTCCAGGCGTGTGTTGTGAGGAAGGATTGCTCCCAGCGCTCCAGCATGGTCTGGAACATGGCGAGGGGCACGGTGAAGGAGAGCTCGTCCGGCTTGAACCACGGCCGGGCCGAGGGGTCCCAGCCTCCAAGCACGGCCCTGGGCGTGCCCTGGGCCAGAAACTGCAGCGGCCAGGACACCAGATTGGTGCAGCCCGCGCCAAAAGGCGAGGCCACGGCGTGCGGATCCCCGGTGATGAACATCGCCAGTTGATGCAGCCCGCTCATGACCTCCGGCCGGGCGAAAAACTGCACCACCAGGGGCGTTTCATCGTCTCCGAACTGCGACAGCGGCTTGAACACAGCATGCGTGGCCGTGGCCGGCAGGGGGTCCACCGTCTCGAAAAATTCCCGGCAGCGCGCCGGTGAATCTATATATCTCTCGCCCTCCATAAACCCGGGGATACCCGTTGAGACATAATGGACAACGCCTTCCAGCTGCGGCTTGTTGAACCCCAGGAAAAAGGCCCCGCCCAGGCAGCCGAACTGCTCGCGGGACACTGCCGCCGCCCCGCCCTGCACCCGTGCCCGCCAGACATATTTGAGGACGCAGGAAAAATTCTTGTTGATGGCCCCCCAGTCCGCCCGCTGCTCCATCTCGTCCTGCCGGCTGGGCAGCACACAGGGAACGGCCATGAGCGCGTCCGGCGGCGGGGTGTCGGTGTAGTGAAAGCCGAAGGGCTCTTCATCGTAGCCCAGGGCCTGGCACAGGGCCTGGGTGCGTGTGGTGTCCATCATGTCTTCTCCTGGCGGTGGTCGAGGTGCGGGAAAACGGCAACAATGCAATGGGGGAAATTATACCATGGCCGCGTGCAGGCCGCCATCACTCCCGGACCAAGGCGCCGCATTGACGCCCGCCCTGCACCGCGCTAGCGTCCGTCGCATGTACACGGAACATACCGGGCGCGCGCTTCGCCGTCTGATCATCAATGCCGACGACTTTGGCCACTTCCACTGCGTTTCCCAGGGGATCCTGGACTGCATCCACGCCGAGGCGGTCACGGCCACGGGGGTCATGGCCTGCGGCCCGGCCTTCGAGGCCATGGCGCCGGCCCTGCGCGGGCATCCCGACATCGACGCCGGCGTGCACCTGACCCTGACCTATGGCCAGCCCCTCTCCCCGGCCCTGCGCCGGCTGTATCCCGATGGCTTCCCCGGCAAGGGCCGGCTGCTGCAGGATCTCCTGCGCCGTCGCCTGCCCCTGGCCGCCGTGCGCGAGGAATGGATGGTGCAGATTGAGCGCTGCCGTGACGCAGGGCTGCAGCCGGTCTTTCTCAACGGGCACGAGCATGTCCACCTGCTGCCACCCCTGTGGCGGCTGGCGGTGGACCTCGCCGCGCGGTGGAACATCCCCTTTGTGCGAGAACCCGGCCCCGGACCGGGCAAGGCGCGGGTGCTGCGCTGGATGCATCTGCCCAACCGGCTCGCCCGGCGTCGGCCGGCAGCATCTTCCCCGGCCATGCTCGGCGGCGCGTGCAGCGGCCGCATGACCCTGGCCGCCCTGGAGCAATCCCTGCACGCCATGCCCGTCGGCAGCACGGCCGAATGGATGTGCCACCCCGGCCGAGACGACCCCGCCGAACTCCGGGACCCACACCTGCGCGCCTTCCATGACTGGGACGGTGAACGCGCCGCCTTGTGCGGTCCGGCCTTCCGAGAGGTGCTGGCGCGCCACGGCGTGCAGCTTGTCCGCTTCCGGGATCTGATGTAATTTCAACCCCGTTCGTTCCCCCGCGTCTCCTGGAGGAGGCCATGCCCAGCAAGTCTGCCGTGTGTGAAGTGTCCGTCGTCCTGCCTGCCCACAACGAAGCTCGGGGCATCGGCCGGGCGGTACAGGTGCTGTCGTCCATCCTGGAAGGCGTCGCCGCATCCCATGAAATCATCGTGGTGGACGACGGTTCCAGGGACCAGACCTTCGAGACCGCCGCCGCCCTGTGCGCGCACAATCCACAGCTCAGGGTCCTTTCCCTGTCACGCAACTTCGGCAAGGAGGCCGCCCTGCTGGCCGGGCTGACGGCCGCCTCGGGCCGGGCAGTCATCACCATGGATGCCGACCTGCAGCACCCGCCGGCGCTCATTCCCGTGTTTCTGACCCACTGGCGCAACGGCGCCAAGGTGGTGCACGGCGTCAAGGAGGACCGCCAGACAGACAGCCTGCCCCAGCGCCTGCGCGCTCGCGTGTTCAATGCCCTGCTGACGCGCCTGGGCGGCTTCAACTGCTCCAACTGCTCAGACTACAAGCTGCTGGACCGCGAGGTGGTGGACATCCTGACCACCCGCATGCCCGAGCGCAACCGCCTGTACCGTGGCCTGGCCAGCTGGGTCGGGTTTCGTCAGGAATTTGTGGGCTTTGTGGTGGCAGAACGCCTGGACGGCGCCAGCAGTTTCAGCCTCAAGGCCCTCATGGCCCTGGCCACCACGGCCCTGGTGAGCTTTTCCACCATCCCCTTGCGCATCGTCACGTTTCTGGGCGCGCTGACGCTGTTGCTGGGCGTGGGGGTGGCTGGGGAGGCCTTCTGGAGCTGGAGCCACGACCGGGCCGTGAGCGGCTTCATGACGCTGATCATGACCCTGCTGATCATCGGCTCCTGCATCATGATCAGCCTGGGAATCATCGGCGAATACGTGGGGCGCATCTATGAGGAACTCAAGGCCCGGCCCGTGTTTCTGGTGGAGCGCCGCGCCGGCTTTGAGGAATGAGGAAAGCACGCTCGGGGGAAACCCTTTCTGGAGAAAGGGTTTCCCCCGAACCCCCTTCCCAAAGACTTTTTATCGTAATTCCAGGATATCATTACCGTTTTCACAACGACCTTTCTCAAGAATAGAAAGCCCCTCCGTGCATTCCCCGCGGCTCCAGAGCCAGGACGGATCGTGTCGTCTTCCACACCCCAATGCGGAGTGTCACGTGACTAGAAAAAAATTATATCACTTGATTGCACTTGTGGCTGCATTGTTCTGGCTTGGCTCCCTGCCTTTTCTTTCGACACCATGGTTTACTGTTATTTTTTTCCCATTTGCCATGCAGTTTGGCTTGCTTGATGCTTTCTCGGAAAAATATGCCGACGTCTCATCCGTTGCACGATGCCTCAATTGGCTCTCAAGCTTCTCCGACATGAGCGCATTCAATTTTCCAAAAATTCCATCGGGATTGTTCATCGTGTGCATTGGTGGAACCATTATGACCGTAAAACTCATCGAGCATTTCTTCCAGCGGGTCGGCTTTGATTTGCCCCTGGCCATCGCGGCAGTGGCGGCCGTCGCCTGGGTGGGGGTGGTGTATCGGCTGCTCGATTGGGGATTGACGCTGGAGGAATAGCGAGACCGGCTGGCTACGCGCAGGCAGGCGCGCCCATCCTGCCCATTCCCCGCGGCACCAGGGCCAGGATGGATCGTCTCGTATTCCACATCCCAATGCGGAGTGTCGCGTGACCAGAAACAGGATCTATGATGGCATCGCGTGGTGTACATTCATCCCCTGGTCTGCTGCAGTTTTCTTGCCAAAGCCCTGGGGATTTGTACTGCTTGCAACATGCGCCATGCAGTTTGGCTTGCTGCTGGTGCATTCCGAACGCTATGCGGACGCATCCAGGCTGGCGAATTTTTCCTACAAGTGCACTGCTTTTTTGTCCATAGGGCTCTGGAAATCGCCGCATGTCGCCCATGGTTGGCTTGCGGTGGGCATTGGGATATTCCTGCTCACCAGTACGTGCATCGAGCACTTCTTCCAGCGGGTCGGCTTCGATGTGCCCCTGGCCATCGCGGCAGTGGCGGCCGTCGCCTGGGTGGGGGTGGTGTATCGGCTGCTCGACTGGGGATTGACGCTGGAGGAGTAGCGAAACCGGCTGGATACGCGCAGGCAGGCGCGCCCCAGAGCATTGTAATATTGAAAGATGATATTGCGAGAGGGGAAACCTTTTGCAAAAGGTTCTCCCCTNCTCCCCTTCCAAAACGTTCATGGTGACCGTGCATCACAATAAAAAGTCGTTGGAAAGGGGGCCAGCTCTTGAAGGGCGGAAGACCCTTTCTTGAGAA
Source organism: Megalodesulfovibrio gigas DSM 1382 = ATCC 19364 (assembly GCF_000468495.1). NCBI lineage: Bacteria > Pseudomonadati > Thermodesulfobacteriota > Desulfovibrionia > Desulfovibrionales > Desulfovibrionaceae > Megalodesulfovibrio > Megalodesulfovibrio gigas. Next base: position 1,518,553 of record NC_022444.1, on the reverse strand, counting down.
AGGTGTTCCCCCGAGAATTCCTTTCAACGATACCTTGCCCTACCTGCGCATTCCCCGGGGCACCAGGGCCAGGACGGATTCCGGCAACTGCTTGGAGCGCATAAAGTTGTGCAGCCGGGCCAGGGCGGTTTCCGTGAGTTCCGCGCCCTTGGGCATGATGTGTGCGCCATCCTCGGCACGCAGGGCTTCGTCCAGCACCATGCCTTCGGCCAACTCGGCCAGGGCCACTTCCCGGCGCAGGTAGGCTTCTTCCTGGGCCTCGTTGCCGGCCAGCACGTCCAGCAGGCTCGGGTCGTACACGCCGCCCATGTTGCGCATGCGCTCCAGGGCCTGGGGCTTGTTCAGGCGCTGCTGCACCAGGGCATCGTAATCCAGGCTGATCTTGAGCAGCCGCGCTTCCAGCAACATTTCCGGCATTTCGGAAAACACGCCGTTCTGCTGGCGGATGATTTCCGCCACGCGGCCCATGCGCGGAATGTTCATGAGCAGGGTGGCGGCCACCTCGGGATGCCTGTCGTAGACCTCGCGCTCCTCGGGCGTCAGCTCCTCGCCGGCGTTGACCTTTTCCAGCAGGCTGTCCGGCAGGGAGACGCAGCCCAGCTGGCTGAGCATGGCCGCCAGTTCCAGCTGCAGCAGGTTCTTGAGCTGCACCCGTTCCCCCAGGAACACGGCCAGCCGCTTGACCCGTTCGCTGCGGCCAAAGGCCACGGGTTTGACCAGGGACAGGACGTCCGTAAGAATCTTGATGGACCCGCGCACCGTGCCCTTGAGCAGCTCCTTTTCGGCCACCACCAGGGCATACTGATGGGTGGCGGCCTCCAGGGCGGCCTGCAGCACGTCCTGGGCGCAGGGTTTGGTCAGAAAGCGGAAGATGTGCCCCTGGTTCACGGCGGCGATGGCGGCATCCAGATCCGCATACCCGGTGAGCATCATCCGCACCGAATCCGGGGACAGCTCGTTGACCTTGGACAGGAACTGGATGCCGTCCATGCCCGGCATTTTGAGATCCGAAACCACCACGGCGAACGGCCCTTCCAGCCGGAGCTGCTTGAGCCCCTCTTCTGGCCCGGCCGCCACGGTGACGGCATAGAGCTTGCGCAAGGAGACCTTGAACGATTCGAGGATGTTGACTTCGTCATCCACAAACAGAATCTTGTGTTTCATCGGGCTTGCTCGCTCTGGGTTAGGGCGTTGCACGCCTCCCGCCAGGCGGGGATGCGCGCCAGCAGGGACCGCGCCGCCAGGGACCGGGTATCCAGAAACTCCGGTCGCACATCATCGGGGTTCCGGATGAGGCCCCGTTCCATCATGTCAAAAAAATTCGCCACATGCACGGCCAGGGCCGGGGTGAATTGCAGGGCGTCCGCCTCGTCCGATTCGCCGGCAGCTTCCTGTTCGCCGGCCAGATGATGGTGCCACTGCACGGCGGTGAAAATCTCCGTGGGCAGGCCCCACACGCCCAGCAGCCCCCCGCCGGCCTCGGCATGGTCCACCCCGAAAATGGCCTTTTCCGCCTGAAAACAGGGCTGCGCCTCCTCTGCCTGCAGGCGGAGGACTTCCGGATAGATTTCCGGGAAGTTGCTGGCAAAAATCACCTTGCCGATGTCATGCAGCAGCCCGGCCACAAAGCAGATGCCCGCCTGCTGCTGGTTGGCGCCCTCGGCCTTGGCGATGGCCTTGGCATACTGCCCCACCTGCAGCCCGTGCCGCCACAAGGGCCGGATGACGCCGGCCAGGGGTGAACCCTCCGGCACCAGGGAAAACAGATGGACTCCCAGGGCCAGGCCGCGCAGGGTTTCCGTGCCCAGATAGGCCACGGCCTGGGAGGGGCTGGTGATGTGCTTGAACAGGCCGAAGAATGCGGAATTGACCACCTTGAGCACCGAAGCGGACAGGGCCGGATCCTGCTCCACGATCCGGCCGATCTTGATCAGGGACGGTTCGGGCAGCGCCAACTCCAGGTTGAGCGCCGTGAGCACGGCAGGCAGGGTCTGCAAGGATTCCACGGCCAGCAAAATGCGCCGCATCTCCTCGCGTTGCAGCAGGTCGCCCAGCCGGGCAGCACGACTCAGGGTCTCCCTGAGTGCGGCAGGGGAACAGGGCTTCGACAAAAACTGATGCGCCGGCCTGACGGACTGCAAATTCGACTCGTACTCCGAGTAGCCGGACAGAATGACACGCACTGCCGCCGGGTGCTGTTCCTGCACACGACGCAACAACGCCACGCCGTCCATGCCGGGCATGCGGATATCCGTAATCACCACATCCACTGCCTGCTGTTCCAGCTGGTGCAAGGCCTCCTCGGCATTGGCGGCATAGATCCCCGTCCATTCCCGCCGCAGGCTATGCATGGTCAGGCGCATGCCTTCCAGCACGCCAGGATCGTCATCTACAAACAATACTGTGCGTCGGGTCACGCGCGCGCTCCCTTGGCGGCGCTCCCCTGCTCGGGCTGCAGGAAGGGAAGCCGGATGACGAACAGCGTCCCCTTGCCCGGCGAGGAGTCCACCAGAATGACACCGTGGTGCTTGTTGACCACGATGTCGTGGGCGATGGCCAGGCCTTGGCCAGTGCCTTTGCCAACTTCCTTGGTGGTGAAAAAGGGGTCGAAAATACGGGTCATGTGCTCGGGCTTGATGCCACAGCCGTTGTCCTGAATGTGCACCACGGCGTAGTCGCCGTCCTTGGCCGTGGCAATGCGGATGCGCCCTTTGGCGCTTCCCTTCCCGCCCTCCTGCTCAAGACGGCTCTGGATGGCGTGGGCCGCATTGACCACCATGTTCAGGAACACCTGGTTCATGTCTCCCGGCAGGCAGACCACCAGGGGCAACTCCTGATCAAAGGACGTTTCCACCTCGGCGGCGTATTTCCACTCGTTCTTGGCCACCACCAGGGTGTTTTCCAGGGCCTTGTTCAGGTCCACGGGCTTCATCTCCTCCCCGCCCACATGGGAGAAATTCTTCATGGCCAGCACAATGCGGCTTACCCGCTGCACGCCGTCCAGGGCGCGGTCGCAGGCGCGGGGCAGCTCGACATTGAGAAACGGCAGATCCACGTCTTCCTTGAAGTCCCGCACCAGGTGCACGGCTTTCTGCACCTCGGACGTCTGCGGCAGCTGCTCCTCCAGGACTTCATAGGCGGCCAGCACCTCCTGCAGATCATTGATGGCGTCCTTGATGAACTCCACGGAATCGCTCACGTACTGAATGGGGGTATTGATCTCGTGGGCCACGCCTGCGGCCAGCAGCCCCACGGATTCCAGCCGCTGTGCCATGCTCAGCTGGCGTTCGAGCTTTTTTTGTTCAGTGATGTCGATGAAGGCCTGCACCACCAGCTCGCGGCCCTCAAGTTCGGCGTGGAACAGCCGGCGGGAGACGGGCGTCACCACGTCGCCCTTGCCCATGAGCAGGCCCTCCTCCAGCCCCTCGGCAGCATAAAGATCCGGGCAGATGACGTTTTCCGCACGGTCCCCTGTTTTGAACAGCAGGCCGGAATCCAGGCATGGCAGGCTCTGCAGGCTGTGGCGCTGGATGTTGAGCATGGCCAGGGCGCGGTTGTTGGCGTCGATGGTCCGCCCCTCTTCCGGATCGAAAACCAGCACGCCGACTCCCACCTGTTCCAGGAGCGTTTCCAGAAATGCCTGCCGGGCCTCCAGCGAGGCATCCGCGCAGGTTTCGGATTCGGCAGGGAGGGGCTCAGGGGAGGAGCTGTGCTGATCGGTCATGAATCACGCCCTGTGCGTATTGCACACCTGATGTGTATTGTTTTTCTCAATGCAACCAGGGTAGAAATTCCCTCCGCCAGGGTCAAGGAAAATCTCTGCTCACACCAGACCGCTGTCGCTCAGTTCACGTTTGACGTATGCATAATAGATGGGCGCCGCAATGAGCCCCGGCACGCCGAAGGCCGCCTCCATGAACAGCATGGCCCCCAGCAGCTCCCAGATCTGCGCCTGGATTTGCGAGCCCACGATGCGCGCGTTGAGAAAATATTCCAGCTTGTGGATGACCACCAGATACACCAGCGAGCCCGCCGCCACGTAAAACGAGACGCTGAGGCTGACCACGAAAATCACCGTGTTGGAGATGATGTTGCCGATGACCGGCAGCAGCCCCGCCAGAAAGGTGATGGCCACCATGGTGGCTGCAAAGGGCAGGTGCACCCCCAGCAGCGGCAGCACCACCACCAGATAGACGGCCGTAAGCACCGTGTTGATGGCTGAGATACGCAACTGGGCGAACACCACGGAGTGGAAGGCATCGCTCAGGCGGCGGGTGCGCTCCTGCAGGGCCGCGGCCAACGGGCGCTGGCTGGCCGTGCTGGTGACATTGGTCAATGAAATGATGGCCCCCAGGACCATGCCGATGATGATGTGCACAAGCGCAATACCCACGCCTTTGCCGGCGGTCTGCAGCATCCCGCCATGCTCGCGCAGCATATCCAGCACGCCCTTGTACAGCTCGTCGATGTTGGCGGGAAACCGTTCCAGCGCCCACCCGGGCAGCCTGGCGCGGGCCATCTCCAACGCCTCGGCCATTTTCCGCAAGAGCAGCGGCACATCGGCCGCATACGTCTGCATCTGAAACATGGCCCACCAGATAAACAGCCCAAGCACCGTGACAATAATGGCTGCCAATACTGCAATAACAATGAGCTTGGCGCGCTTGTCGTTGATGCGTGGAATGTGCAGCAACGAAGAAAGCATGATCACGAGTTCATACACGAACAACGCAGAGAGCAGCACCGAGATCAGATGCAGCGGAAAAAGCAGGAACAACAACAGCCCTACAATAATCCATGAGGCGATCAGGTAGGGAGACAGTGGCCTGAGGAGAGATTCCGCCATGATAACGCCCCGCAACGCCGGCGCATCCCGGCGGTGATTGCAGTACAACGCGGCATCATGCCGCGTGCTTTTCCAGGCGCGGAATAGAGCACAGCTGCTTGCAGTTGTACAGGGCCGACACCTGCCGCGCCGGACAACACAACGCCCCGACAGCACTGGGCCACCGGGGCGTTGGAGTGACAGACCCTCGCAATTCTATCAGTCCTACCAGTCGAGGGTGGCCTTCCACTCGGCGGCCAGCGCCTCCACAGGCTCGCACAGCAAATCCTGGGCCTCGCGGCAGATGCACAGCGTCGGCTCGGCCGCCACTTCCCCGATGCAGGCACAGTGCTGCCCGGCGAACAGGGCCTCGAAGCGCGCTGCATCCTCCGGCCGCACCGTGACCAGCAGCCGGCTGGCGGATTCGCTGTACAGCAACTGCACGGGATCCAGCTCGCCGGCAGCGGGCACGGCGTCCAGATCCATCCGCAGCCCCAGGCGGCCGCCGATGCACATTTCGGCCGCAGCCACGGCCAGACCACCGTCGGAGCAGTCGTGACAGGCCGTCACCAGCCGTTCCTGCATGGCCTGGTGCAGGGTGACATAACGCCGGCGGGCAGCCAGGGCATCCACCTGGGGCACATGGCGGAAGGGCACATTCAGGGCGTCGGCCAGTTCGCTGCCGCCCAGTTCCGGCCGGGTCAGCCCCAGGAGATACACGCGCTCGCCGGGGCGCTTGAAATCGCTGGTCACGGCCAGACGCACATCATCCATGCGGCCAAGGATGGTGAACAGCAGTGTGGGCGGGATGGAGATTTTGGAGGCCCCGCCGGTGTAGTCGTTCTTCATGGAATCCTTGCCGGAAATCAGCGGAATTCCATACGCGAAGCAATACTGCGCCAGGGCCTGATTGGCCCGCACCAGCTGGGCCAGCTTGTGGCGGCCGTCGGGGGTCTTGTCGGACTGGACGGGATCGCACCAGCAGAAGTTGTCCACCCCGGCCAGGGAGTCCGGGTCCGCACCCACGGCCACGGCGTTGCGCACGGCTTCGTCGATGGCGTTGGCGGTCATCCAGTAGGTGTCCAGATCGCTGAACTTGGGGCAGATGCCGTGGCTGAGGACCAGCCCTTCCATGCGGCCCAGCACCGGGCGCATCACGGCGGCGTCCGCAGGACCGTCGCACATGGCGCCCACCAGGGGCTTGACCACGCTGCCGCCCTTGACCTCGTGGTCGTACTGACGGACCACGTATTCCTTGGAGCAGATGTTCAGGCGGCCAAGCATGTCCTTGAGCAACTGCCCGTGCTCGTGGCCGGGCAGGGCCAGCACTTCGCCTTCGTCCACCCGGGCGGCGTCCCCGGCCGGGCCTTCCCAGACGGCGCGCAGCTGCAGCTGGGGGCAGCCGTCGTGCAGAAACTCCAGGGGCAGCAGGGCCACGGGCTTTTGCCCATAGACCACGTGGAAGAAGCCGGAATCCGTGTACGTGCCCAGGGCCGTGGCTTCCACGTCCATTTCCCTGGCCAGGGCCAGGAAGGCATCCAGATTCGCCGGGGGCACGGCCAGGGTCATGCGCTCCTGGGCCTCGGAGATGAGGATTTCCCAGGGCGCAAGGCCGTCGTACTTCAGGGGGGCCTTGGCGAGATCCAGCAGCGCGCCGCCCGTGTCCTGGCACATCTCGCCCACCGAGGACGAAAGGCCGCCGGCGCCGTTGTCGGTGATGGCGTTGTACAGGCCCATGTCTCGGGCGCGCATCAAAAAGTCGTAGCATTTGCGTTGGGTGATGGGATCGCCGATCTGTACGGCCGTGGCCGGGGAGCCTTCGTGCAGCTCCTCGGACGAGAAGGTCGCGCCGTGGATGCCGTCCTTGCCGATGCGCCCGCCGACCATGACGATGGCATCGCCCACCAGGGCCTGCTTTTCGTGGCTGGGCTTGCCCTGGATGGTGCGCGGCATCATGCCCACGGTGCCGCAGTACACCAGCGGCTTGCCCAGGAAGCGTTCGTGAAAGACGATGGAGCCGTTGATGGTGGGCACGCCGCTCTTGTTGCCGCCGTGTTCCACGCCCTCGCGCACGCCCTCCAGCACCCGGCGGGGATGCAGCAGCCGGGGCGGCAGCTCGCCCTCAAAGAAGGGGGAGGCGAAGCAGAAGACGTCCATGTTGGCCACCATCTCCGCGCCCAGCCCGGTGCCCATGGGATCCCGGTTCACGCCCACAATGCCCGTGAGCGCGCCGCCGTAGGGGTCCAGGGCCGAGGGGGAGTTGTGCGTCTCCACCTTGATGCACAGGTTGGTCTCGTCGGTGAAGGCCACCACGCCGGCGTTGTCCTTGAACACGCTCAGGCAGTAGTCCTTGTTGCCCCTGGCCTTGCGCAGGCGGGCGGTGGTGTTCTGGATGAAGGTCTTGTACAGGGAATCGATTTCCAGCGCCGAGCCATTGGCCTTGTTCTCATAGGAGATTCTGGCGCTGAAGATCTTGTGCTTGCAGTGCTCGCTCCAGGTCTGGGCCAGACACTCCAGCTCGGCGTCGGTGGGATCGGCGGGCAAGCCCTGCCCGGCGCGGTGCGTCTGCACGGCGGGATCCTGAAAAAAAGCCTTGATGGTCTGCATTTCTTCCAGGGAAAGCGCCAGGACGTTTTCCCGGCTGCAGGCCAGCAGGGCGGCATCATCCATGGCAGACAGGGGGACGATGTTGACGGCGTCGGACGCCGCGCCCAGCACCCGGGCGGCCCGGGCCGGAAAGCCCGGCTCGGCGGCCCACTCCGCGGCGCTCTTGAGCTGCACGCGCTGAATGAGTTCGTTGGCCAGAAGATTGTCTGCAATGGCCTGGACCTGCTCGCGGGTCAGCGCGCCGGCAAGGCGATACTGCAGGGCGGTGTACACGGCCGGCGGCGTGACCAGACCCAGGGTCAGGGCAATGGAGGCCGCGGCGGTGCGGCCCTCGTTGTCCGTCACACCGGGCTTGAAGCCCACTTCCAGCGCCCAGTCAAAGACGCCGGGGGCTGCGCCGGCGCAGGCGTCCTGCAGCACGGGATCATGCAGCACCGCGCCATCCAGCACGCGGGCGATGGCCGCCGCGTCCAGACCCTCCACGGTGTAGACGCGCACCACGCGCACGTCGGCCACCTCGAAGCCGAGCACCTCACGGATGCGGGCATCGGTCTTGCGTCCCAGGGGATCGGCCAAATGCGGCCGCACCGCCACTTCCACACGGGTCAGGCGCGCTGCGTCGGACATGGATGTTGCAACTCCTTGCAAGAAAGGGAAGGAACTTCGCCGGCGGCTCAGCGTTCGCGGGCCACCACATAAGCCACGGCTTCCAGCAGCATGTCCTTTTCCCGGCCGGCGGGAAAGGCGTCCAGGGCCGCGGCGGCAGTGCGGATGTATTCCCGGGCCGCGTCTCTGGTTTTCTGGGCGCCGCCGCAGGCGGCCACCCTCTGGACAAACGGCGCGAACAACGGAGCCAGCTGCTCCGGCGCATCGCCCTGCCTGAGCCGGGCCATGAGGCCGGCCAGGACCTCTTTTTCCGCCGCCGGGGCCTGCTCCAGATAAAACAGCAGGGGCATGGTGACCTTGCCTTCCAGCAGGTCCGCACCCACGGGCTTGCCGGCTTTTTCCCGCGTGGCGTCGTAATCCAGGGCGTCATCCACCAGCTGGAAGGCGATGCCCAGATCCAGCCCGTAGCGGGCCGCCGCGGCCTCCTGGACCGGTGTGGCCCCGGCGGCGATGGCCCCGCACTGGCAGGCCGCCTGGAGCAGCCAGGCGGTTTTTCCGGTGATGATTTCCAAATAGTCCGCCAAGGTGAGGTTGATGTTCCCCACCTGGGCGATCTCCTGGACCTCCCCCGTGGCCGTGGCCATGATGGATTTGGAGATGCACACCGCGAGGCGGGCATCACCCGCATCGGCCATCAGCCGGTTGCCCAGGGCCAGGAGCACATCCCCGGCCAGGATGGTGGGCGCGAGGCCGAAAAGCGTGTGCGCTGCGGGCCGGCCCCTGCGCAGGACGGCGCCATCCAGGATGTCGTCATGCAGCAGCGTGGCCGAGTGCAGATATTCCAGGGAACAGGCCAGGGGATACAGGGCGTCGTCGTCACGGCCCAGGCTCCGGGCGGTGAGCAGCAGCAGCAAGGGCCGGAGCCGCTTGCCGCCGGCGGCAAGCACGTGCTCGGCCACCGGCCGGACCAGGGGATTGAGATCCGCAAGCAGCCGATCCAGCACCGCGTTGATGCGTGGCTGTTCGGCCTGCAGGTATTGAAGAAGGGCGTGCATGGCCGTCTCCTAACTGCAAAGCGGCCCAAGCGCAAGCCGCCGCACGCTACAGCCGCCAGTAGCTGAAGCCTGCCTGCCGCCAGACAGTGGGCTCGAACAGGGCCCGCAAGTCCAGCAGCAACGCCTTGTGCGGATCCGAAAGCATGCCGCGCACCGTCTCCGGCGTCAACGAGGCGAATACCTGATGCGGCACGGCCACGATCACGGCGTCCAGATCCTGGAAGTCCTCCAGGCCGCAGAGCGTCAGCCCGTATTCCTCGTGGGCCTCCTCGGCATCGCATACCGGATCGTGCACCAGCACGGTGACGGCGTATTCCTCCAGCTCCCGCACCACATCAATGACCCGGGTGTTGCGCAGATCCGGCACGTTTTCCTTGAACGTGAAGCCCAGCACGCCCACCCGCGCCCCCTGGGTGCGGCCGCCGCCCTGAAAGAGCTTCTTGATGCACGTTTCCGCCACGTATTTGCCCATGAAATCGTTGATGCGCCGCCCGGCCAGGATCACCTGCGGATGGAACCCCAGGGATTCGGCCTTGAAGGTCAGGTAGTACGGGTCCACGCCGATGCAGTGCCCCCCCACCAGACCGGGGGTGAAGCGGATGAAGTTCCATTTGGTGGCTGCGGCCTGCAGCACCTCCAGCGTATCAATGCCCATGCGATCGAACAGGATGGACAATTCGTTCATCAGGGCGATGTTCAGGTCGCGCTGGGTGTTTTCGATCACCTTGGCCGCCTCGGCCACCTTGATGGACGACGCCCGATGCACCCCGGCGGTGATGACCGCGCCATACAGCTGACAGAGCAGATCCGCCGTGGCGTCGTCCTGTCCGGCCACCACCTTGACGATGGTCTCCAGGGTATGGACTTTGTCACCAGGATTGATGCGTTCCGGCGAATAGCCCACCCAGAAATCCGCGCCGCAGGTCAGGCCGGAGTGTTCCTCCAGCAGCGGGACACAGACTTCCTCGGTCAACCCGGGATACACCGTGGATTCATAGCAGATCACCGCGCCCTTGCGCATGTGCCTGCCCACGGTGATGCTCGCGCCGCGCACGGGGCGCAGGTCCGGGCTGCGGTGGTCATCGATGGGCGTGGGCACGGCCACAATGATGACGCCCGCGGCGGCAAGGTCTTCGGGATTATGGGAATAGTCGATGGAGACGGCCTGCAGGCAGGCGTCCTCCACCTCGCCGGTGCGGTCGTGCCCCTGGCGCAGCTCCTGCACACGGGTGGCGTTGATGTCGAAGCCGATCACCCGGAACTGCCGGGCCAGGGCCACAGCCAGGGGCAGGCCCACATAGCCCAGCCCCACCACCGCCACGGGAACGCTGCGATCCTGCAGCGCGGAAAAAGCATACATCATGTGAGGTAATCCTTGTTGCACTGGACAGCCGGCCCAGGCCCCGGTATGTCCCGGGCATGGCACTTGATCTGCACACCCTCGGCCAGGCTGCCGGCCTGGCCTTGCTCATGGAAGGCGTGGTCTATTTTCTGTTTGCCGACCGCATGCCCGCCACGCTGCGCCAGCTGGCAGCACTGCCGCCCCGCTGGCTGCGGATACTGGGCGGCGGGGCCATGCTGCTAGGGCTGGCGCTGGTGTTCCTCTTCAAACATTCATAATGCTGTCGGGCGATTGCCACAGCCTCTTCAAGGCTTCGGCGCCACGCCCACGTGCACATAGGCAATGCCGCAGGTGAGCTTTTGCCAGTGCACGTCCACAAACCCCGCAGCCTCCAGCTCCCGGCCCAGGGAGGGTGCGTCCGGAAAGCGCTCAATGGTCTCAGCCAGATAGCGGTAGGCTTCCGGATCGCCGGAAAAAATTCTGCCCATGGCCGGCAGGATGCGGCGCAGGTACACATTGTACAGCCCGCGCAGGATCCGCGTGCGGCCAGACCCGAACTCCAGGATGCAGAACCGCCCGCCCGGCACAAGCACCCGGCGGATCTCCGCATAGGCGGCGTCCCGCGGGACGATGTTGCGGATGCCGAAGGCGATGGTCACCGCGGCCACGCTGGCGTCGGCCAGGGGCAGCACCCGCCCGTCGGCCACGCCGGGGAGCATGCGGTCGCGGTCTTCCCGGCTGATCTTGCCCAGCCCTTTGCGCAGCATGGGAGCGGCGATGTCCAGGGCAGCCACCCGGGCCGTGGGAGACCGGCGCAGGATGCCGGCTGTCACGTCCAGGGTGCCGGCAGCCAGATCGAGCACGATGACCGGCCGGCCATCCTGCCAGGCCGGGGCCGCGGCATTGAGGAGCTGGCGTCGCCACCAGATATCCACCCCGCCGCTCAGAAAATGATTCAGAAAATCGTACCAGCCGGCAATGCGCCCGAACATGGCGCTCACGGCGCGGCGGTGCGCATCCGGTGTGAGTGATGTTGTCATGGGATCACGTCAGGAGCGGGCGCGGTCCTCGTCGGACGCGTCCGATTGTCCGGAAGGCGGCGCAGCCTCGCAGCCTCCGGAAATGGTATGCAGAATTTTGGTGTAGATGGCCGGAAACACCTCGCCCAGATTCGCCGGAGAAACGCGGCCCACCTCGATGAACTTGACCACGATTTCCTTGGTCACCTGCAAGGCTTCCTTGTGCAGCTTGTCCACGTGCTTCACCATGCGCGCCACGCTACTGGGCGGCCGAACGTCCCCGCAAAAAAAAGCCCGGCCGGGTGGGGAAATGGCTTAGACCGACATGGACTAGCGCACCGGACGGGAAAAAAAGGAAGAAACCGGGAAGCCCCTCCCTTTTTTTCGGCTGGTAGCACGGCCGCACTGGAAAGTCGAGCCGCACCAGGGCATGCCTGCGGATTCCGAAACAATGGCGTTACACTGGGGAACCCCTTGCGAAAAAGCGTCTCCCCTCTCGCGCGCTCCCCTTCCAAAACTTGGATAGTGACCTTGAATCACAANGGAAGAACCTTTCCTCAGAAATGTTTTCCCCCGAGAACTTCTTTCAAAGATACCTTGCCCTAACTGCCCGCGTCTTCCTCGTCCTCCTGGGTCATGGCCAGCAGCTCCTCCCGGATGACCCGGGCCGCGGCCAGGGGGGTCAGGCGCTCCAGTTCCTGCAGCAGATCGGCCTTGAATCCCGCCATGGACTGGGCGTCCACAAACCGGCCAGCCAGCATGCCCTCCACCCGGCTGGAGAAGTCTTGCGCAAAATCCGCCAGCCGCGATTCCAGGAGCAGCTCCACCTGGGCTGCCACCTGGGCCGCCACCTGCTGCGCCATCTGCTCTTCCAGTCGCGCCGCAAGACGGGCCTCGGCCTGGGCGAGGATGCGGGCCTCCAGGTCCTGGCTCTCCTGCCGCGCCTGGGCCTGCACGGCATCCAGCCTGCGTTCCAGGGCCGTCTGCATGGCCTGCATGCCCGCCGAATCCGCCTCCGACATGGCAGCCGTCTGCTGTTCAAGTTCCTTGTGCGATGCCGCCAGGGCCTCCAGCTGCTGCGCCGTGCGCTGGGTCTCGGCCTTGGCAGACTCCCGCACGCCGGCGAGCTTGGCTTCCAGGCGTCGGGAGAAGGCGCTTTCCTCGGCCAGGGCCTCCTGCAGCCGCTGTTCAAACGTGTGGGGCGCACTGGTCGCGAACTGACGCAGGGCCGCTTCGAGGCTGTCGGTCCGGCGGGTCAGGGCCTCGACCTGCTCGCTGTGCGCGGCCTGCAGCTCCTGGCCAATCTGCGCCAGACGCGTCACATCCTCCTGCAGACGTTCCTGCTGCTGATCCACGGCCTCCAGCAGGCCGGACTGGGCGGCCAGCTGCTCGCGCAATTCATGCTGCGTGCGGGTACCGGATTCCGCCATGCCGTACAGGGCATCCAGGGACTGCGCCCCGGACTGGATCGACGCCACCTGCTCTCCCACCACCCCCTTGAGCGCGGCCAATTCCTCTTCCAGGCTGCGAATGGTCGTGCCGCGTTCCTCCAGCCGGCCATCCACCTGCTCCACCAGGGAGGCGGAAAGCCGGACCATCTCCTGGGCCAGGGCGGTGGTTTCCTGGGACGACTCCTCCACCATGATTCGCACGGCGTCCAGGGAGCCGGCCTGCTCCTCGCGCTGGGTGGCGGCGGCCTGACGCACTGCTTCCAGTTCCGCAGTCAGGCGGGTCAATTCCTCCATGACAGGCTGGCGGCCCAGGGCCAGACGCTCCACGTCGCTCCTGACGGTCTCCACGGCCTCTTCCGCAGTTCGCTGCGCTGCGGCGAGTCTGGTTTCCACCAACCCGACGACGGCGGCCCGCTCTCGTTGGAGTTCGTGCGTCATGTCCTCGCGCAGCCCGGACAGGGACTGCTGCAGGGCGGCGTCCGCCTGGGCAATCTGCTCCGCCTGATCGGCCTGGGCGCTCTGGACTGCCTGGACGGTCTGGGCGATCTGCGCCACCTGGGCGGCCTGGGCAGCCGCGTCGGCGATGCGCTTTTCAATGATGTCCACATAGGCGGAAAGCGTTGCGAGCTTGCCGTCCACGCGAGTGACGGCATTGTCTTCGGCCGCGGCGCTGGCCTGCCGGATATCCTCCTGCACGGATTCCCGCAGCATCCCCACCGCACCGGCAAGGGAGTCCAGGCGTACATCAAGCTGCGCAAGCTGGTCCGGCACCTCGCTGGACTGCACGGCGTGCAGTTCCTGCCCCAGCGTGTCCAGACGGCGGGCCAGGGCGTCCACCGCCTCCTGCGAGGCCAGGGACATTGTGCGTGCATCCAGCTGCTGCGTCAGATCCGCCACGGCCGCCTGCAGCTGCCCGGTCTGGGCCACCGCCTGGGCCGCCTCGCCCGTGGCCGTCTCGACGCGCTGCAGGTCCTGCCCCAGGGAAGCGGCCAGGGACTCCAACGATTCCAGGGACGCCTTGAGGTGGGACACCTCGTCCTGACCGACGGCCGGAGGCTGGGCCGCATGCGCGGCGGCCTGGGATTCCAGCGCATCCAAACGGATGGCCACGCCCTCCAATGCCTCCTGCAGCCCTGGGGGCAGGATGGCCGGATCGGGCAGACTGGCTTGCAATTCCAGGAGATGCTCGCCCGCCCCGGCAAGGCCGGACTCCAGGGACGCCAGCCGGGTGTGGATTGCCGACAGCGCCTCCTCGGAGACCGCCGGAAGCGGCGCAGCCGGTGGTGCAGGCGGGGCAACGGGCGTCAGGGTCGCCGCGCCGGCCACAGCCATGGCGGCCACACCGGGCAAATCGAGGGCCGGCGAAGACTCGTCCGCCGTCACGGGCGATGCAGGGGGTTCGGCATCAGGCGTCGCGGGCGGTGCGGGCGGTGCGGGCGGCGCTGGCGGTGTGGCGGCTGCCGGCGCGAGTTCCGGCCCCGGCTCCGGCTCGTCAAAGGCCAGGGCGTCCTGCATGGCCTGGACGACCTCGGGGGAGGCATCCAAGGACAGCGTGCCGCCGGTCAATCCTGCGGTGGCCAGGGCCTCGATGTCCAGGGCTTCGGCGGCATCGCTGTCATCGCCAGTCCCGGCGGGGGGTGCGATGTCGGCCAGCACGGCAAAGTCGGGGAAGTCGGCCTGATCGACCTGATCGACCTGATCGGCCTGATCGGCCTGATCGGCTTGATCGGGCAGCTCTGCCGGCGCCTCGGCGGCTTCCTGCACCAGGGCTTCCAGCTCATCGTACAGGCCGGCCGCAGCGCTGTCCGGGGCGGGCCCATGTTCGGCGAGTTGCGTCAGGGAGTCCAGATCATCCAGCACTTCCAGATCATCCGGGGAATCCAGGTCATCCAGGATCTGGATCTCTTCCAGCTCGTCCAGCTCGTCCAGCTCATCCAGTTCGCCCAGTTCACCCAGTCCGCCCAGTTCACCCAGTCCGCCCAGGGCCTCCAGATTGCTCTGGGATTCTGGCTGCCCTGGCTCCTGCCGGGGCGCAGCTTCCGGAACCGGCAGCATGTCTTCCTCGTCGAGCTCCAGCACGTCTTCGTCCAGCAGAAATTCCGGCGGCCCCTCGCCGGCCTGACCGGCCGGGCCTTCGAAGTCGAGGTCCTGCAGCAGGCTGTCCAGGCCGGCGGCATCAATGCTGCCGGCAAGGCGATGCTCCGAGTCCGGCGCGGCCTCGCCTTCGAGGGGGGCCAGATCGTCCAGCACGGCCAGGTCGTTGAGCTCGTCCAGATCGCCCAGGGCGTCCAGGCCATCCAGCCCGCTCAGGGTCTGCAGGTGGTCCAGGGGTTCCAGGTCTCCCAGGCCATGCATGACGCCGGCCCCGGGAGCAAGGGTGTCGTCCATGGAGATGGCGTCCAGGCGTTCTTCCGGCCCGGCCTGCTCAAGGTCATGCGCCTCAACGTCGCCCACCAGATCGTCCAGATCGGCGATGTCGTCGTCTTCTTCCTTGCTGAAGGCGTCTTCCTCGCGCCCGCCGATCATGGCGGAGGCGGCGAGGTCGAGGGTGAATTCGTCCTCGTCGAAGTCCTTGAGCTGCTCTGCTCCGTCTTCGAGGGGCGATGCGGCGGGAACGTCGTGGCGGACGAGGGTGGTTTTTTCGAGTTCGTCCAGATCCGCCAGCCCGTCCAGTCCGTCCAGGTCATCCAAATCGGGCAGATCGGCGCGAAAATGGTCGCTCATGGTCTGCGAGAGCGGGCCGCCGGGGCGCGCGGCCGAGGGTGGGGCATCGCCGCCGAAGAGGTCGTCGTCGCCCAGACCCAGATCTCCCAGGCCCAGATCGCCCAGCGCCAGATCAAAATCGTCCTGTTCCTGCCCTGGCGGTGGCCCGGCCGCCTGTCTGGCTGCCGGCGCCGCTGCGGGCAAAGGCCGCGACGCCTCGCCCATGCCGGGCAGCTCGCGGTCTGCCGTTTCGGAGAACAGGTCGTCGAGCTCCTTGGCAAAGTCCATATCCCCGCCAAGGCCGTCCAGGGGCACGCCGGTGATGGCGGCCAGGTCGTCATCCATGCCGACACCAAACCGGCCGTCCATGGGCACGCCAGTCACGGCCAGCAGATCGTCCTGCCCGAAGTCTTCGGCCAGTTCGGTCAATTCGAAGATGTCTGCATCATCCATGGGATCGGACTGTCGCCGGGCAGCCATACGTCACCTTCGCAGAACAGGTTGCAGGGGGACGACGTTTCTTGCGTCGCACGCGAAGCTTCTTGCACCAGGACCGCGCATGGCATGACGCTCTGCACAGCGTCTGCATTGAAGCACATTTCCACACGCAAGGCAAGAAAAAGGGGGGAAAACATAACGGAATCAACGTCTTTGCGAAGATTCCCCCACGCGGTACTTGTCCATATACCCGCGCGGCGTCAGCAATCTGCCCCCGGCGATGCGTGTCTGCGAATTGCCCACCACAACAATGGAGAGCATATCCGCCTGTTCCCACGGCATTTCTCCGAGCGTGGACACCATGACGGCCTGGTCCGGGCGATAGGCCTGCCGCACCAGCCCGGCCGGCCGCGTTGGCCCCGTGCAGGCGGCGATGCGCTCCAGCGCCCGCCCGAGCTGCCAGTCCCGGTGCGTGGATCGCGGGTTGTACAGCACGATGACGAAATCCCCGGCCGCGGCGTGTTCCAACCGGCGTTCGATGACCTCCCAGGGCGTGAGCAAATCCGACAGGCTGATGACCGCGAAATCGTGCATCAGGGGCGCGCCCAGCAGGGCCGCGGCCGCTGCCAGGGCCGGCACGCCGGGGACAATCTCCACGGGCACGCGGTCCAGCAGCCCCTGTTCTTCCAGCAGCTCCAGCACCAGGCCGGCCATGCCGTAGACGCCGGCGTCGCCGCTGCTGACCACGGCCGTGGGGGTTCCTTCAAGCGCCGCCTGGATGGCGTGCTGGCAGCGCTGCATCTCTCCGCGCATGCCCGTGGACATGACGCGTTTGCGGGCGCGAAGCTCGTCGGGAATCAGCCCGATGTACCGCGTGTAGCCCACCAGCAGCTCGGCGGCCTCCAGGGCGGCCAAGGCCTGCGGGGTGCACAGGGCAGCATCGCCCGGGCCAAGGCCCACGACGGTCAACAGGGCGGGAACGGATGTATGATGTTCGGACATGAGGACCTCAAGGCCACGGCGCAGGTCATGCCCGGGCCAATCTGTTTGGGGACGATCAGCGAGGAGGCGTCAGCCAGCCGCACGGCCGCGGCCTCGGCCACGGACGGCACACCCATGCGCGCCAGCACCACGGCGGACGGCGTGGGCACCGGCACCCCGGCCAGATCCGCCGCCGGGTAAAATACCGCCGGCACGCCCAGGGCCTCGGCCAGACGCAGGATGCCGGGCTCGTCGGCCTTGGCCTCGATGCTGGCCAGCCCCAGCAGGCTCTGCGCAGCCAGCCCATGCCGGGCCAACACCTCGCGCACGAAGGATTCCAGCGCCGTTGCCGGCACCCCGCGCCGGCACCCCACCCCCAGCGCCAGCACCGGAGGATGCGCCACCACCGCCCTGCCCTGCGACGTTTCGCCGCAAAATCCGGGCGTGCGCCAGTCCACCAGCAGCACGGGGCCGGACCAGGCCGCGGCCGTGTCCGGCGTCAGGCGTTCGAGGCAGTCTGCCACCACATCGAGGCAGCCCAGGGGATCCAGCACCCCCAGCCGTTCGCCGCGCACCAGGGCGGCCATGAGCGGCGTCAGGGAGGCATGGCCCGCCGGAATGATCCCGCGTTCCGCCAACAGCACATCCAGGGCCGGCAACCCGGCCGTGTCCGAGGCGGTGGTGATGACCGCCTGCCCGCCGGTGCAGGCCGCCACGCGCCGGGCCAGGGCATTGGCTCCGCCCAGATGGCCGGACAGCAGGCTGACGACGAACCGGCCGTCCTGATCCGCCACCACCACGGCCGGATCCACCTGTTTGGAGACCAGCAGCGGCGCAATCGCCCGCACCACGATGCCCGCGGCGCACAGGCAGACGTGCCCGTCATACCCGTCATACCCGTCGTGGCCCTCGTAGCCGGACCAGGCCGCAGCGAGGGCATCAGCAAACCGGGTGAACCGGAACTCGCGGACGCCCTCGCCCGCATGGGCAGGCTCGTCAGGGATGTGCCGATGCAGATGCAGATCCGCATCCAGGACGCCGGCCAGCACCCTGCCCAGGGCCGCCCCCCGGGGGGTCAACGCCCAGACGGCCAGCCTGCTCAGAAGGTCACCTTCCTGGCAGCGTCCAGGGTGTTGGCGAAGTCTTCCTCAGTGTGGGCAAAGCTGACCATGGCGCACTCGAAGCCCGACGGCGCCAGATAGATGCCCTGCTCGCGCATCTGGGTGTAGAAGCTGGCGTAGCGGTCGCGGTCGGCAGTTTTGGCGCTGTCGTAGTCCGTGACCGGGCAGTCGGTGAAGAACAGGGTGAACATGGAGGCGAAGACATTGCACGTCACCGCCACGCCCTTGGCGCGCAGGATGTCGGCCAGCTCGCCGGCAAAGGCGGCGGTGCGGGCCTCCAGGGCGGCGTAGTCGCTGGCGGCCAGGGCGGCCAGGGTGGCCAGACCCGCGGCCATGGCCACGGGGTTTCCGGACAGCGTGCCGGCCTGGTACACGTCGCCGCAGGGGGCGATGCGTTCCATGTACTGCCGCTTGCCGCCGTAGGCGCCCACGGGGAGGCCGCCGCCGATGATCTTGCCCAGGGTGGTCAGATCCGGTTCGATGCCGAAGCGGGTCTGCGCCCCGCCGAAGGCCACGCGCAGGCCGGTGATGACCTCGTCGAAGATCAGCAACGCGCCGTTGGCGGTGCACAGGTCGCGCAGGCCCTGCAGGAATCCCGGCGCAGGCGGCACCAGCCCCATGTTGCCGGCCACGGGCTCCACGATGACGCAGGCGATCTGCCCGGCATGGGCGGCAAAGCAGGCGGCCGTGGCGTCCAGATTGTTGTAGGGCACCACGATGGTGTCCGCGGCCGTGCTGGGGGGCACGCCGGGGGTGCCGGGAATGCCCAGGGTGGCCACGCCGGAGCCGGCGGCAGCCAGGAAGGCATCGGCATGACCATGGTAGCAGCCGTCAAACTTGATGACCTTGGCCCGCCCGGTCACGCCCCGGGCCAGGCGCAGGGCGCTCATGGTGGCTTCGGTGCCGGAGGAGACCATGCGCACCAGGTCCATGGCGGGGAACATCTGCGTCAGTGTTTCCGCCAGCAGCACTTCGGCTTCGCAGGGTGCGCCGTAGCTTGCGCCCTTCTTCACGGCGGCCACCACCGCGGCCTCCACGGCCGGGTGGCAGTGGCCCAACAGCATGGGACCCCAGCTCATGACGAAGTCGATGCACTCCTGCCCGTCCACGGTGCGCAGTTTGGAGCCATATCCTTCAGCGATGAACAACGGATCTGCCTTGACGGAGAGACAGGCCCGGACCGGGGAATTGACCCCGCCGGGAATGACCTTGCGGGCGCGTTCAAAGAGCTCCCGGGACGTGTGCATGGATTTCATGAAGCCATCCTTGGAGAAATGTGATGATGGGTGCCAAGACCGTGGGGCCAGCGATGCCACAGGGCTGCGCCGGGGTCAAATGACCAGCGGCGGCGGCCCGGTCCAGATCGGCAGGGTGAAATGAAACGCGCTGCCCTGGCCGGGGGCGCTCTCCACCCAGATCTCGCCGTCGTAATGCGTGACGATTTCCTTGCAGATGGCCAGCCCCAGGCCTGTGCCGCTGGATCCGGCCACCACCACATCCGCGGCGCTGCGGCCATGGGGGTGCAGTTGTACGAATTTTTGAAACAGCCGGCCCTGATCTTCCGGCGCAATGCCGGGGCCGGTGTCCTGCACGGTGAACTGCACGGTGTGCGGCTGCCCCTCGGCGGCGGGCGTCTGCCGGGCCTGCACCTGCACCTGGCCCAGTTCCGTATAATTGACGGCATTGTGCAGCAGGTTCACCAGCACCTGCTGCAGGGAATCCGGATCGGCCCGCACGGCGGGCAGGGTATCCGGCACGTCCACCAGCAACCGGATTTCCGGCTTGAGGGCAAAAAGCATGGCCGTACTGCGGACGGCATGCTCCGCGGCCTCGGTCGGCCGGACAGGCTTATCCCGCCAGACACGGCGGCCGGATTCGATGCGGTTCAGATCCAGCACGTCATTGATGAGCCGGGTAAGCCGCGCGCCCTCGGCCTCGATGACCTGGAGATTGTCCATGATCTGCCCGCTGCGGCGTTCCAGGTTCGGATCGTCCCCCACCAGGGGCAGAAAATGCCGGCGGAAATGCTTGCGTGTAAGGGAGGCGAAGCCCAGCAGGGAGGTCAGCGGCGTACGCAGTTCATGCGAAACCGAGGACAGGAAGTGCGACTTGAGCTCGTCCAGTTCCGTGAGCTTGCGGTTGACGTCCTCCAGCTCGCGTACCTTGGCCCGGATGGCGTCGCGCATGGTGGCGAACTGCCGGGCAAGGCTGCCTATTTCGTCATCGCGGGAGGTGTCGATGGGTTCGTCCAGTTTCCCGGCGGCCAGGGCCTGGGCGCTCTTTTCCAGGGATCCCAGCGGGTTGACCACGCCATGGCGAAAAAACAGCAGCAGCCCCGCAGACGTGAGGAGGATGCAGCCGAAGGAGGCCAGGGCAAACCCCCAGCCCAGGCGGGACTTGAGCCGGGCGGAGGCTTCCGTATTGATGATGACCAGGGCGTAGAAAAACGGGCGCGCGCCTTCAAAAGCCCGGATGGGCGTGATGCACAGCAGGTTGCCCGTCTTCATGCGCACCACCGAGCCCTGCGCCGCCGCGGAATCGAGCACGCCGGCCAGGTGATCAGCCAGGCCGTCTTCCAGTTGCGAGACATTGCGGCCCACGAAAGTCTTGTCCGAGGCGAAGTAGATGTGCCCGTCGGCAGCCACCACCAGGCCGTTCAGAAATTCGTTGCCGGCCAGGTTGGTCATCACGGCCTTGTCGGCCACGGATTCGTATCGCAACAACTGCCGGCTCATGAGCAGGCCGGGCAGCCTGGCCCGGGCCTCCAGGGTGCGGTCAATATCCCTGGATAACAGACCCACCGCCGTCACACCCAGGGCGGCCAGGGCAAGGGCCTCCACCAGCACCACAATGATGCTCGTGCGGCCCAGCAGGCTTTGAGGACGAAGACGGATGCGCATCACCCTCTCATACAGGAACTATGGCCATCGCTGCAACGTGGCCTGATGCATGACGCGCAGCACGTGATCCACATCATGCCGGCGGGTCTGGAAGTCCTCGAAGGCCTGCAACCCCGCCCGGGCCAGGCGTTCCGGGGCATTGAGGTCAAAGGCGAAGGCCCAGGTGTCTCCGGTCCGAATCTCGTCCAGAATCCGCCGCTGCATGGAGGAGTACGCCTCGGGCGGCACTCGGCTGCTGGGAGCCAGGGCGCCGGACCCCCGGCTCATGGCCTGCTGGGCCGGCACGTCCGCAAAGGCGGCCAGGGCGGCGCGCCCCTGGGGCCGATCGCCACGCCGGGTGAGGGCCACCAGATCCACAGGGCCCAGATTCACGCGGGGGACCTCCGCATCGACGACCGGGAACGCAAAAAAATCGAACTCCTCACACGCCTTCCACCCCAGCTTGCCTTCCAGCAGCCCGACAACCCAGGTTCCCATGAGGGTCATGCCGGCCTCGCCGCCGTGCACGGCCTTCACGGCCCCGGCCCAGTCGTACAAGGCGGGCTGAGGCAGAAAATATTCGCGGTCCAGCAGGTCCTGCCACAGCACAAACGCCCGACGCACCCGGGGATCCAGAAAGGATTCCTCTCCGTTCAACAGCCGGGTGCGAAACTCGGGACCAGCCGTGCGCAGGAGCAGAAAATCAAACCAGTACTGCGCCGGCCACTGTCCTTGCAGGCCCAGGGCCACGGGCGCGCGACCATGGCGGCGAATGGCCTCGCACACGGCCAGGAACTCGTCCCAGGAGCGGGGGGGCGCGAGGTGCAGGGCGTCGAAGAGGGCCTTGTCATAGAAAAAGCCGACCCAGTGCATGGTCACCGGCACGCCGAAGCGCTGGCCACCATAGGTGCAGGCCTCACGCAGGGCCGGGGGGAAGACCTCGTCCAGACCATGCAGACGCCAGACGTCGTCCACCGGCGTCAACACGTCTGCTTCAACAAGGGCTTTGGTGCGCTGGCCGGCCCAATAGGAAATGATGTCCGGCGCGCCTTCCCCGCGCAGCATGGCCTGGATGCCCTTCTTGAACGCCTCGTGCTCGAAGCCCTGGGCCAGCAGCTGCAGGGAAGGATGCTGCCGGGTCATGGCCTGCACCATGGCATCCACCCCGGTGCGGAAGTCGTCGGTCCAATAATGCAGGAAGACCACCGGCGCCGAGGCGCGCAAGTCTTCCTTGCCGGCCTGCGCCTCCCCGACGGCAGCCAGCAACAAGACCGCGGCGCAACATGCCCGCGCCCACACACAAAGCAGCCTTGCGGCAAAAAGCCATCGCATTGGCGTATCCTGGTTCGGTTCCCTCCGTTGCCCGGATCAAGCCTGTAGCATGATTTTCGACCGCTGGCGACAGCAAAACGCGTCTTTGTGGTCGTTATTCTTGGAAATACACCATGGACGTCTTTTTGAGCTCCCGGATGCTGTGCAACAGCCCGTAATCGTTTTGCCCGGTGCGCTCGGACAATTCGGCGACCACCCGCTGCAGTTCCTCGGGGCTGCGGCCGTGCACCATGGTGAACAGGGTGTAGGGCCAGTCCGCCTGGGCGGGCCGCCAGTAGCAATGGGACACATGGGGATGCTCGGCCATGGCCGTGCCGGCGGCGTCGCGCGCGGCGTCGTCATCGATGCGCCAGGCCACCATGACATTGTGGTTCCAGCCGGCCTGCTGATGCTTGATGGATGCCCCGAAGCGACGGATGACCCCCTCCTCAAGCAGGGACTGCAACAGGGCGATGACTTCCTCTTCGGTAATGCCGGCCTGGCGGGCCATATCCGCATAGGGGGTGAGGGAATCCGGCAGCTGATCCTGGGCCAGCCGCAGGACCGTGCGTTGGGCAGGGGTGAATTGATGCATGGAGTCTCCTTTGCCGGGGCACGCATCCCCGGAGTTCCGGATCCCCTAGCCAAGGGGGGTGGCCTTTGGCAAGCCGCGTCTTGCATCCCGCGTGCGCTCGACGTACACAGAAGCGCTGTAAGGAGGACGATCATGCGCATCACCGTGCTGGGAGGCGGCAGCTGGGGCACGGCCCTGGCGGGGCTGTTCGCGGGGCAAGGCCGCGAAACAACGCTGTGGATTCGGGAGCCCGAGCTGGCCTCCCGCATGCGACAGACCCGTGTGAACGACGTCTATTTGCCGGGCATCATCCTGCCGGATGCCCTGCGCATCGAGCATGATCTGCCGCGCGCCCTGGTCGGGTCCGGCGTGCAGGTGCTGGCCATACCGTGCCAGTTCAGCCGGGAGTTTCTGGAGCAGGCGCGCCCGCATTTGCCCATGCGGCCGGTGGTGGTCTGCGCCAGCAAAGGCATTGAGGTGGCGCACCTGGCCACCATGGGGCAGGTGGTGGAAGAAGCCCTGGCGGGACTGACGCCGATCTTCGCCATCCTGTCCGGTCCGTCCTTTGCCATGGAAGTGGCCAAAGGCCTGCCCACGGCCGTGGCCATGGGCTGCGCCAACGACGCCATCGCCCGCGAGCTGCAAGGGCTGCTCACCGGCCCCATGTTCCGTATTTACACCAACCCCGACGTGCGCGGCGTGGAGCTTGGCGGGGCGCTCAAGAACGTCATGGCCATCGCCGTGGGCATGCTGGACGGGCTGGAGGCCGGACTGGACGCCCGCGCCGCCCTCATCACCCGCGGTCTGGCCGAGATGAGCCGGCTGGGCGTGGCCATGGGCGCCCAGGAACGGACCTTCATGGGCCTGGCCGGCCTGGGCGATCTGGTGCTGACCTGCACGGGGGAGTTGTCCCGCAACCGCGCCGTGGGCCTGGAGCTGGGCCGGGGCAAGGCCCTGGCGGAAATCCTCGGCTCGCGCAAGACCGTGGCCGAAGGCGTGGCCACCACGCGCTCCATGTTCCAGCTGGGTCAGCAACACGGGGTGGACCTGCCCATCGCCGCGGCGGTGCATGCCGTGCTCTACGAAAACGCCCCGGTGCGCGAGACGCTGTCCCGGCTGATGGCCCGCAATCTCAAAAGCGAATGAGCAGACTGCCGCCGGCTTGCCCTTGCACCCGGCTGGCCATCGAACATTGACCCTGCCCACGGGAGACTGATACAGCATCCCCACCCCTTCACCATCATTCCGCGAGCGCCGCCATGAAACAACCCCGCCGGTCCAATCTCCTGCCTTGTTTTCTTGCGCAACTGGCCCTTGTGCTCGTTCTGGCCTTCATGTTCGTGGCCCAGGCCGGGCTGCCGCTGTTCATGCCCAAAAAGGCGGACGCAGACGCGGCCGCCCTGCGCCAGCAAGGCCAGACCCTGGTGGCGGACGTGCAGGCCATCCTCGACATGAACATGGCCCGGGCCGGCGGCGTGGGCAAGGACGCGCTGATGAGCGGCCTGGAAGACGCCTGCGCCAAGGCCCTGCAATTCACTGCCGGATGGAACATCGCATGCGCCGGGGACCCCGCCAGCGGCGAGGTGACCATCACCGCCACCCATGCCGGCCTGGGCGACCCAGTGCGCGGCGTGTGGAAGAAAGAAAAATAGTTCCAGACGGCACGACATCAGCGCTGCAGAAGCCGGTACACCGTGGTGTGCCGGTACAGCTTCCCTGGTGAAAGGACAACGCTGGGGAACAGCGGCCGGTTGGGGCTGTCTGGCAGGTGCAGATCCATGAGCGTGATGCCTACGCCGGACTGCACCCGCACGCGCAGCCCCGGCCGGGTGGTGTACAGCTCCAGCTCGCGCCCGCTGGGAGGATGTCGCAGCCGGGCCACCAGATCCGGCGCCTCGATGCAGCCCGGCAGGACGAGCAGCAGATCCATGACGTCATCGGGCAGCCTGTCACCAAGCCGCGTCGGCATGCGCAAGTCGGCGCTGGTGCCATGCACCAGCCGGGGCGGCGCCACGGGCAGGCCGTCTTCCTCGGGAAGCACAAAGCAGGCCAGCACTTCCAGTTCGTGCTCGGCCAGGATCTCCCTGGAGGGTGGCGAACCAGCCAGATTGAAACAGCAATGCTGTGCCAGATTGCAGATGGTCGCCGCCGTGCTGGTGGCCATCATGTCCACCACCAGCAGGTTGTCATTGGTGAGCTGATAGCGCGCCTGTGCCACCAACGAGCCCGGGTAGCCGCTCGCACCGTCCGGCGACACATGCGACAGCACCAGCACTGGCACGGTTTGCTCGTGCCGGGCCGTCCAAAGCACGCTGTGCAGCCCGGCCGGGCCGCCGTCGTCATGGTGCCCTCCGGCCGAGGGCAGCAACCGGACCGGAGTATTGCCCAGGAGGAACCCTGCCTGGGCGATGCGCCCGGCGAATCTACCCAGCAACGCGCCACAATGCAGCGGGTCCTGCAGCCGACCCTCCAGGGAATCCGGCCCGGCCAGGACGTTCACCCTCTCCCCGCCCCGGCCGTGAGGCGGGCTCAACCACTCCATGATGGCGCCGTATTCCAGGATGGACGCCTGCATGCCCGCGGCATTGCGCAGCACATGACGATGCACCGGCTGCCCGTCTGGCAGGTGTCCGGCCAGTTCCGTACGCACGGGGGGATGTGGCGGCGTCACCGGACGGACTCTCCTTGCCGGGGCGCAGCCTACTGACGCCGCAGACGTTGCAGGCCTTGCGGTCCGGCAAGCAACGCTTCGCCGGCCATGCCCAGAAAGAGGCCGTGCTCCACAATCCCGGCCCGGGCGGCCAACTGCCGGGCCAGACGGGCGGGATCGGCAATGGGGCCGAAGTCGCAATCCAGAATGATGTTGCCTTGTTCTGTCTGAAAGGCCCGGCCCTCGGCATCGCGCCGCAGCACCACTGTGGCCCCCAGGGACTCCAGAAAGGCCGCCTGGAACCGTCTGCCCCAGGGGATGCATTCCACGGGCACGGGCCAGTGGGTGCCCAGGGCCGGGGAGAGCTTGCTGCTGTCTGCGATGAGCACGAGCTTTCCCGTGGCCTGAGCCAGGATTTTTTCCTTGAGCAGGGCGCCGCCGCCGCCCTTGATGCAGTCCAGATTCGGCGTCAGCTCGTCCGCCCCGTCCAGCACGAGGTCCAGGCGCGACACGTCGTCCAGCTGCTTGAGGGGAATGCCCAGGGCGCGGGCCTCGCGTTCGACAAGCATACTGCACGGCACGGTGGTCACATCGTGCAGTTTGCCTTCGTGCAGCCATTGCCCCAGCAGGCGCACCGCCCAGAGCACGGTGCTGCCATGGCCCAGGCCCACCACCATGCCGGGCCTCACCAGTTCCAGCGCCGCCCGGGCGGCCTCCTGCTTATGCACTTTCATGGTCTCGTTCATGACCGCGCCTCCCAATCCCATGCGGAGGAACCCGGCTTGCGAGCCTTCCGATGCCTGCTGCGGCAACCAGCCGTTTTGCAACAACGACACATGCATGGACGCACCCCTTGTCGGATTCAGAGCAACCACCGAACCGACGCTCCATCCCAGGCCCATTGCGTTACGGATGCCCCATGAGGGCGACTCCGCATGATGCAACAGGCGCAGGGGTCCCGTCTCGCTGCATGGCTGCACCACACGCGCAGCCATGCATCATTTTGCCGCGACGGTATCACAACCGTCTTGAAATAATCCAGACACAATTATCACCAGGGCAGGCCTTCGCCGCAGGGGCGTCCATGGTCCCGCCCTCTGCCCAGATGCGCTGGGCCAGGGCCAGCTTTTCTTCACCACCAGCCAGGAACAGCACACGCCGGGCACGGCTGATGAGGGGCAGGGTCATGGTCAGACGCGGCACGCGCGGCTCCACCTCTGGAGCCGGCACGGCGAAGATCCAGGCTTTTTGCGCCATGAGCGCCGGAGATCCCGGAAACAGCGACGCCGTGTGCCCATCCTTGCCCAGGCCCAGGATGACCACATCCAGCACCAGATCCCCGCCAACAGCCACCCCCAGGGCTCTGGCGATATCCGCCTCGTAGGCATGGGCAGCGTCCTGCGGGGAGCAGCCTTCCAGTTCCGGCGCCAGAAAACGGGCCATGCAGGCCCGCCCGCCGGCCATCAGGGAGCGGCGGATCATGGCGGCATTGGAAAGCGCCTCCTGCCCCGGGGCAATGCGTTCATCGCCCAACAGCAGCAGTACGTTTTCCCAGGGCAAATCCATATTCCCGAGTTCCTTATAGAAGTGCTCGGGGGTTTTGCCGCCGGCCAGGGCCATCACGGCCCGGCCCTTGGTCTGGATGGCTTCCAGCAGCCAGCCGCGCACGCGTTCCAACGCGGCAGCCGTCAGGGCTGCACCATCAGGAACAATCAGACGTTCCACGGCAGGGGGGGCATCATTCATGGCGTCGTCCCATGTTGCATCGTTGCAGGTGAAAGAATGTGGCGCACTTCCTGCGGGCCATCACTGCCGGCCCTGTACAAATACAGTCGCTCCGCCTTGTCCGGACAATCGCACTCCTGAAGGATCGGCGTCAAGAATCCCCAACAGAGTTCCACGCTGTCCTGACGCCAGAACAACGTCTGATCGCCCAGAAGCACGTCTTGCAACACCTTGACGTAGGCATCCGTCTTGGGCCGCTTGACGCCGGCGTTGTAGTCGAACTCCATGCGTACCGTCCGCAGGCACATGGGGCCGGGGAGTTTGGTCTGGAAGGTGAGGATCACCTCTTCCCTGGGCTGGATGGAAAGGATGAGCGTATTGGCCGAGATGTGCTCTCCCAGGACCTTGCGGAACATGGAGTACGGCACTTCCTTGAACTTGACGACAATTTCCGTGTGCTTGCGGCGCAGGCGCTTGCCGGAGACCAGATAAAACGGCACGCCCTGCCAACGCCAGTTGTCGATGAACACTTTCATGCAGGCGTAGGTGGGGGTGGCGCTGTCCGCGGGCACGCCGGGTTCATCCACATAGGCCGGCACCTTGCGATCATCAATCATGCCGGCGCCGTACTGCCCCAGCACCAGATGTTCATTCAGGCGGCCCACGGGAAACGGCCGCAACGCCCTGTAGACCTTTGTTTTTTCATCGCGCACCAGCTCGGCTTCGAACTGTGAGGGCGGCTCCATGGCGCACAGGGCCAACAGTTGCATCATGTGGTTCTGGAACATGTCCCGCAGCACGCCGGCCTGCTCGTAAAAGGCCGCGCGGTGCTCCACGCCCAGCGATTCCGCCGCGGTAATGCGCACATGGTCGATGTAGCGCCGGTCCCACAGCGGTTCAAAAATGGCGTTGGCGAAGCGCAGGACCATGATGTTCTGCACCGTCTCCTTGGCCAGGTAGTGATCGATGCGAAAGACCTGATGCTCGGTAAAGTGCTGATGGATGGCGGCGTCCAGGGCCTTGGCTGTGACGAGATCGCTGCCGAAGGGCTTTTCGATGACGATGCGGGCAAAGCCCTGCGCTTCCGAGGCCATGCCGGCCTGCCCCAGGCGGGTGGCGATGGTCTCGTATGCGGTGGGGGGAACCGCGAGATAATACAGCCTGTTGCCGCCAATCTGCCGGGCGGTGTCCAGCTCATTGCACAGGGCATGCAGGGCGTCCATGCCCGTGCCGGTATCCACATCTACAGAACAATAGTACAGCCGGGCAGCCAGATCGTCCCAACGGCTGAGATCCTCCACCCCGGCCTGCGTCAGGGATTCGCGCATGCGCTCGCGGAAGGCTGCATGGTCCAGGGCAGACCGCCCCACGCCCACGATGCAGCTGCGGGAATCCAGGCTGCCCAGGCAATGCAGATCGTACAGGGACGGGAACAGCTTGCGGAAGGTCAGGTCGCCGGTGGCGCCGAAGACCACCACCACGCACGGCGGCCCGGCCCGGTCCAGCAGGCACTGCCCGCCCGAGGCGGCCGTCAAACCGTTCAGGGCCGAGACCTGCGCGCTGGCGATGGCGGACTGGGGTTCCGGCATGGCTGGCCTCATGTTGCCTTGACGGCGTGGCCGCCGAACTCCCGGCGCAGGGCGGCAAGGACGCGATCCTGAAACGTGTTGTCCTGGCGGGAGCGAAAGCGCTGCATCAGGGAAAGCGCCAGCACCGGCGCCGGCTGGGCCAGTTCGATGGATTCCAGCACCGTCCAGCGGCCTTCGCCGGAGTCGTCCACATGGCCCGCCAGACCCGCCAGGGCAGGATCCGCGGCAAAGGCGCGCTCGGCCAGCTCCAGCAGCCAGGAGCGGACCACGCTGCCCTGGTTCCAGAGGTGGCAGAGGGCGGCCATGTCGATATCCTTGCCATAGCCGGAGGCCTGGATGAGCCCCAGGCCCTCGGCATAGGCCTGCATCATGCCGTATTCGATGCCGTTGTGGATCATCTTGACATAGTGCCCGCTGCCCGTGCCGCCGCAGTGCATCCAGCCTTCGGGCGGCGCCAGGGCGTCCAGATAGGGCGTCAGCTCGGCCACGGCCCCGGCCGGGCCGCCCACCATGGTGCAATAGCCTTCGGTGAGGCCCCAGATACCCCCGGAAACGCCGGCATCCACGTAGTGCACACCGGCTGCGGCGCAGGTATCGGCGTGGCGCAGGTCGTCCTTGTACCAGCTGTTGCCGCCGTCCACGAGGATATCCCCGGGCTGCAGCAGGGGCAGCAGCAGGGCCATATGCTCGTCCACGGCCGGGCCGGCCGGGAGCATGAGCCAGCAGATGCGGGGCGGATGCAACGCCTGGACCAGTGCTTCCAGGGTCTGACAGGCCAGCGTGCCATCTTCCGCGGCCAGGGCCTGCGTCTTGTCAAAAGAACGGTTCCAGGCCGCCAAAGGCAGCCCGGCGCGACGCAGGCGACGGGCCATGTTCAGCCCCATGCGGCCGAGTCCGACGATGCCGAATTGCATGACAACCTCCTTCATGCCGGCGGACCGGCGGGCCGGCTGCAGGCCTGCCACCCGGCATGGGCGGCGCCCCACAGGCCGGAAAGCTCGTTCTCGTTGCGACGGATGGGCATGGCCTCCAGCAGAGGCCGCTGGGTGGGACAGTTGAGAAATTCCTGCAAAAATGCCGGATGGCGCACCAGGGCGGGCGTTTTTGCCGCCACCCCGCCGGCCACCACCACCCCGCCCGAGGCCACCACGGCCAGGGCATATTGCCGACAGGCGCGGCCGTAGAATCTGGCGAACCACTCCGCCACCCGGGGCGTAGAATCCAGACGGGCTGAGGCCTCCGGGGGCGAGACGGCCTCGCCGGAGAGAAATTCGTGCAGCAGGGCCAGGCCGCCGCCGCTCACCACGTGGTCGCCGATGGGATAGCCCACATCCAGGCGATCCATGACGAAGGCCTGATAGTCGAACTCCTCTCGCCCCACAAAGGGAAACGGCGCATGCCCCAATTCCGCAGGCACCACGGTCCAGCCGCCGGCTTCCAGGGGCAGCAACGCGCAGTTGCCGAGCCCGGTGCCTGCGCCGGTGACGGCCACCGGCCCCGGGGCATAGGCATCGCCGGGTTTGAGCAGTTCGGCGTCCTGCAACGCCGGGGTGACCACGGCATGGGCCTGAGCGGCAAAGTCGTTGAGCAGCACCAGCCGCGCCGTGCCCACGGCGGCCTGCATCTCGTCCCAGTGGGCCGGCCAGGTGATGTTGGGCAGCAGCACCGTCCGCCTGCCGCGCACCGCACCGGGCACGGCAAAGGCGGCGGCGTCCATGCGGGCCGGATCCAGGCCCGGCTGAAGGGCCACGGCCTGGCGCACAAGCTCGGTAAAGGAGGCCGCCCCGGCCGTGGGCAGCACAAGCGACGCTTCCAGGGTCAGCGCATCACCCTGGGCCAGGAAACAGCCGAACCGGCTGGAGGTGCCGCCGATGTCTGCGGCAAGGATGTGTCGCGTCGTGTCTGGCATCGCCACGTCCAGGAAGTGAAAAGAGAACGGGGAAATTCCCCTATGCTGCGGAGCAATCCCATAGGCACGCAGCGTCAGTTCCCATAGCACGAGTCGCCCTCGCAGAACAACCCCGGCCACCACAAAAACACGCTCCGGAGACAGACTCCCCGGAGCGCGCGTTTTCGTGATCCAGGCGAAAGGCCGATCAGGCCTGCTGCGATTGCGCCAGCAGCTCCCGGCTGACGGACTCCATGGCCTGCACCTGACGGCGCAGGGCTTCGATGGACTGGCGGGCATGGTCCATGGTGGCGGCGGTGGCGGCGGCGATGCGGTCCACATCCTCCACGGCGCGGGTAATTTCCTCACTGGTGGCGGACTGTTGCTGGCTGGCCGCGGCAATGCCCTGCACCTGTCCCGAGGCCTCATTGACGTACGCGACGATCTCGTCCAACGCCTGCCCGGAACGTTCGGCCAGGGTGGTGGCGGTGGTCACGGCTTCGGCGGCGGTCATGGTGGCGTTTCGGGAGGCCAGGGCCCCCTGCTGGATGGCGTGGATGGCGCCCACCACATCCTTGGTGGCGTGCATGGTCTTTTCCGCCAGCTTGCGCACCTCATCCGCCACCACGGCGAAGCCCCGGCCGGCGTCCCCGGCCCGGGCGGCCTCGATGGCGGCATTGAGCGCCAGCAGGTTGGTCTGGTCTGCGATATCGGTGATGACCGTAATGACCTGCCCCACCCCTTCGGCATGGCGGGCCAGCTCTTCCATGCTCCCGCGCAATCCGGCGGTCTGGGCCTGCACCCCGCCGATGGCGTCCACCACTTCCTGCACCGCCTGCTTGCCGTGCAGGGCTTTGTCCGTGGCCTTGGCCGCCTGTTGGGAGGCGTTGGAGGCGCTCTGGGCCACCTCCAGCACCGTGGCATTCATTTCTTCCATGGCGGCGGCGGTTTCGGAGATGCGGCGGGACTGTACCTGCGACCCCTTGCCGGCTTCGTCCACCTGCGTGGTCAGTTCTGCCGCGGCGGCGGTCACCTCCCGGGCCACGCCGTCGCCGTCCCGGGCCAGGCGCTGCAGGGACACATTCGTGGCCTCCATGGCCTGCTGCCGGCGGCGCATGTCCGTGATGTCATGGTAAAAGGTGAACACACCGGTGGGATTGCCATCCAGATCCTGGATGGGATTGGCGTGCACCGTGAGGATGTGCTCCTCTCCCTTGAGATTGCGCAACTGCAGCTCGCCAGACACCCGTTGCATGGTGGTCAGGGCTTCTTCCGTCCTGGTGCGGCGGGCAGAATCGTTATACAGCAACTCGCCGCAGCGCATGCCCTCGACCTGCCTGGGCGTCTGGTCCCGGCCGACAATATGCAGCATAAGCTCATTGATGAAGGTGATGCGCCCTTCCCGGTCCACCACCTGACACGGCACGGTGCTGGCGATGCCACCCAGCACGCCCTGGGCAAACCCCAGCCGGTGCTTGAGTTCGGCAATCATGCGCTTGATGTTTTCCGCCAGCTCCACCAGTTCCCTGCCGCTGCCCACCGCCACGACGGCGTTGAGGTTGCCGTCGGCCACCTCCTGGGTGTAGCGGCCCAACGCCTGCAGCGGCCTGATGACCACCACCCGGCTCACCAGGGCGATCACCCCCAGCAGCACGACGAACGCGCCGGCGCCCAGGCCCAGCAACAACGCGCGCTGCTGCGCGGCGGCCTCCGCCATTTCGGCGGCATAGGCCGAGGCCACGAAGATCCAGCCGTTGGAGACCTTGCCCCAGGAGAGGAATTTGTCCTCGCCCTTGAACACATATTCAAAGGATCCATGCCCCTGCTGCAGATGGGGCTTGATGAGCGGGTACGTGCTGGAGGGCTGCAGCATGAGCTTGGGATCGGGATGCCCGATGAGCTTGCCGGCGCCGTCCATGAGAAACGGATAGCCCCGCGCGCCGATCTTCACGGGCAGGATGTATTTCTTGACGAAGCGGGCCAGGTCGATAGTCAGGGCCACACCACCGACCACGCGGCCGGCGGCGTCCAGGACCGGATGCGCCACCACCAGGGCATGCACGCCGGTGAAGTGGCTCTGCACCAGGGTATCGCCCTTGTAGATCTCCCCGCGGGACACACGCTGGAAGTATTCCCGATCCGCAATGGAAAAGGGCTCATCCCGACGCTCCACGGCGCCGCCCACGGCCACATTGGCGGCCTGCACCTGCCCGGTGGCGTTCCAGACGAACACGGCCTCGGCCATGGGCGCACCCTGCAGCAGCACGGCCAGTTCGTCAGCGCCATCAGCGCGGCGGCCCGCCTGGGCAATGCGCAACACAGCCGGATTGCCGGCGGCAATGCGGGTCAGCCCATCGCCATGGTCCAGAAAATCTTCCAGGGTGTGAATGAGGGAAACGCGCAGTTGGTCCATGGCGCCCAACTGGGACTGCAACACCGCCGTCCAGGTGGAACGGTATGCCGCAAAGACCAACACAGCGAGCACGGCCAGCAATACCGTGGCGACGCATACCGCCAGCCGCGACGAAATTGATCGGCACAAAAGCATGCGCCCCCCAATACAATCTATCGTCAATCATTGGCCCGACGTTTTGCTACCACTCCTTGCGTCGGATGAGAAGGCCCCCTGTCATCAAAATGCCATGTGCAAAAAAGAACGTAAATAATCGCAACAAACTGGTCACAAATCTTCATCCAGGGGAATCACCTCCACCTGCTCGGGCAACCAGTCGTCGTCCGCACTGCTGTGCTCCTGCACAAAGCGCTGCCGGATTGCACGATGGGCCTCGCGCAATGAGGACGCCTCGGTTTCGCAATGAAACACCTTGCGCTCCGCCCGTTTGAGCCCGCCGGAGACGTCGCGGCTTCTTCTGGATGCAGTGACAAAGGCCTTGTACCGAGGCATGACGTCGTTCCCCCTCAACAGTGCTCACAGACACGGATCCCTGCTCCCTGCATGCCGGCATGCACTACCAACCGGCAGGCAGTTTGGAGGGCGACGGTACGATAGAATCCGGCATTGCGCAATTGTTCTGACAATGTAGCGCGAACAAATTCCCCGCCATATATGTCTCCACCATGCAATCGGCCCAGGACAAGGCGTCTGGACAAAAGGCCGTGTTCTTGCATATGATACCAGCTGCCAAGGTTACAGCACTGCGCGGTTTTTTTCCGACACAGCACCGCAGCCCCGCGCTGCGCACAGAGGAGTCCTGACGTTGTCCGAGGACAAACACACCACGGCTGCACGCACGGCCACCCTTATTCTTGACGGCCAGTCCTACGAGTTCCCGGTTCTGGAAGGCAGCGAAGGCGAAAAAGCCATCGACATCTCCGCACTGCGTTCCAAAACCGGCCACATCACGTTGGACCATGGATATGGCAACACCGGCTCCTGCCAGAGCAACATTTCCTTTGTGGACGGCGAACGCGGCATCCTGCGATATCGCGGCTACGACATTGAAGAACTGGTAGAAAAAAGCTCCTTCATCGAAACAGCCATGCTGCTCATCTTCGGGCGGCTGCCCACGGCCACGGAGCTGGACGGCTTCCGCAACATGCTGCGTGAACAGGAGCTCCTGCACGAGGATCTGCTGCACCATTTCGACGGCTTTCCTTCCAGCGGCGAGCCCATGGCCATCCTGTCTGCAGTCATCAACTCCCTGGGCAGTTATCACCCTGATTTGTACAACATCACCAATCAGGATGAGTTCACCCGCGCCGTGGCCAAGGTCATCTCCAAGGTGCGCACCATCGCCGCCTTCGCCTACCGCAAATCCCAGGGCCTGCCCTTCATTTATCCCAACCCCAACAAGAACTACTGCGCCAACTTCCTGCACATGATGTTTTCCGTGCCGTACCGGCTCTATGAGCCGCCCCTGGGCGCGGTGCGGGCGCTGTCGCTCTTTCTCATCGTCCACGCGGACCACGAACAAAACTGCTCCTGCTCCACGGTGCGCATGGTGGGCTCCTCCGAAGCCAACCTGTTCGCCTCGGTGTCCGCCGGCGTGTGCGCCTTGTGGGGCCGGCTGCACGGCGGGGCCAACGCCGCCGTGGTGCAGCAACTGCAACACCTGGTGGACAACAAGGTCAACATCAAGGATTACCTGGAAAAAGTCAAAAAACGCGAGCTGCGGCTCATGGGTTTTGGCCACCGGGTGTACAAGAACTTCGACCCCCGCGCCCGCGTGCTCAAGGAAGCAGCCCACAACCTGCTCCAGAACATGGGCCAGGACGACCCCCTGATTCACGTGGCCCAGGAGCTGGAAGACGCCGCCCTGAACGACGACTTCTTCCAGGAACGCAAGCTCTACCCCAACGTGGACTTCTATTCCGGCATCATCCTGCGCACCCTCGGCATTCCGGTGCAGATGTTCCCGGTCATGTTCGCCATCGGCCGCATGCCAGGCTGGATTGCCCACTGGTACGAAGAATTCCAGGGCCCCGCCAAAATCCATCGGCCGCGGCAGGTGTACACCGGCCCCACCCGCCGGCCGTATGTGCACATCGAGGATCGCGCCGGGCAGTAAGGCACGGTAGCATCGGACGGAATTCTCGGGGAAAAGCCTTTCTTTCAGAACGGTTTTTCCCCGAATGTTCTCCTGCTCAGTCTTTCCAGCCAATCCGTTCCATGTTCACGGCCTGCAGCCGCGAGGCAAGTTCCCGGGCCAGAGGCAGCATGGACGGCGAGGCATACAGTTCCGCCGCCTTGACCATTTCCGGATGGCAGAGCACCGCCTTGGCCAGAAAGTTGGCGGCCGTGGCGGCGTCCTGCTCCACCTCCAGGGCGCGCATGGCCAGACTTTTGTAGCGCAAGTAGGCGATGAGCCGCTTGTTCTGCCCGCCTTCCGCGCGCAGGGCAAGCTGGTGGTTGAAAAAGGCCGCCAGTTCCCGGGAGGCGTGCTTGGCCGAGGCAGCCAGGATGGGTGCTGTGCGCTGCAGAAACTCGGTGATGGTCTTGCTGGCCATGACGTGCTCGCGCTCCATGAATTCCGGCAACTGGGTGGCCACGTGCCACAGCAGCCGTACGGCGCGGACATCCTGCCCGGCCAGGATGGTCTTTTCCACGTCCTCCTGCAGGGAGACAGCCTTGCTCGTCACCTCCCGGGGCACGAGGGCGCGGGCGCGTTTGTCGATTTCCAGAAACAGGGACACAGTCTGGCCCAGCACGTCATGCACCTGGGCGTTGCGATAGAACATGTCCTCCTCGGGCAGGGTGGGATCCATGTACACGGCCTGGGCGATGGACCCCGCCGCTTCCAGGCTCCGGCCTTCCACGCTGTAGGCCACGGCCAGATTGTAATGGATCGGCGCCTTGCGGGGGGGATCGAGCTGCATGAGCCTGCGATAGAGGTCGATGGCCTTGGCGGGCCCCAACGTCTTGCGCACCACAGTGCCCATGTGAATGATTTCGTCGCAGGCCTCCTGAAAGTGTCCGCCCTCCGTAGCGGCGCGAAACAGCAGGCGGTCCGCCTCGTCGAACTGCATGGAATCAAGGGCCGCCAGCCCCAGAAAGATGAGCTGCGGGGCGGGGAGCTTTTCCTTGTCCTGGGGGGTCACGTCCTCAATGGCCTTGCGCGCCAGATTTCCCAGGGCCAGCACCATGGGATGGTTCTTGCCCAACATGGTCTTGAGATCCAGCTTCACCAGTTCGCTGGCAATGCGGGCCACGCCCTCGCGGCTGCGCGTGCCGTCTTCCTCCTCCTCGGTCAAGGGTTTTGCCTGCCGGGCCTTTTCCAAGGCCTCCTCGAAGTTGGCCACGGCGTCCTTCAGAAGCGTCATGACCTCGGGATGCGTGGGCGACTCCCCCTGCTCCAGCCGCTCCTGCACCTGCAGCACCCGGACGATGCCGATTTCCTTGTTCGGCTCCGGCGTTCCCCCGGCCAGTTCCTCGGCTTGCGAAAAGCGCAGCAGGGCCCGCGGATACTTCCGCATCCGCACATACAGCCGGCCGCTTTCCAGGTATGCCTGGGGATCCTGGGGATAGAGATCAATGGCGCGCTTGTAGCACAGCACGGCGCGTTCCCAGTCCCGGGCCTGACGGGCGAGCTCGGCATCCCGGCACATGGCGTCGGCCTTGGCCTTGCGCTCGGTGAGTTCGATCTCCTCCAGCCGCTCCTGTATCACCTCCTGCGCCCCGGCCATCTGGGGCAGAAATTCCAGCAGGTATTCGCGCAACTCGTGGAAGCGCTCCATCACCTGCTCCTGCATGCGAATCTTGCGCAGCGGCGGGGAGAGCGCTCCCAGGGACTCCTGCTTGCCGAGAATGAACGCTCCGGCAATGCCGAACCGGGCCAGCTGGAGGATGGTCAGCTCGCGCTTCTGGGGAAGCTGGGCGTCCTGAAACACGGGCACGCACTTGGCCATCACCATCCGTTCCTCGCGCCGCGTCCTGCCCAGCAGGCTCTTGAGGCTGGCGAAGAAATCCGTGACGTCCTTGGCCACCCGCACCTTGCCCCCCTGGGCCATGGCCGCCCGGGGCGGATTGGCCAGGATGAGCCCCTTCTTCTGCAGCAGCAACTGGGCCAGGATCTTCACACTTTCCAGATACCCGCCGCCGGGGGGGTGCTCCTGCACGAATTCGAACTTGAGGGCCGAAAAAATGAGCCGCAGCTGCTCGCGCAGCAGGGGATCGCTGATGAACAGGTGAATGGGGATGGAACGATACGGCGCCAGGGGATCGCCCGTGCCGGCGTGCGTTGCGCTGGGGGGGTGGCCCGAGGCCGTCATGCAGCGGGCTCCCCGAGCAACGCCGTAGCCGGGCGGCCATCCACGGTCAGGGTGTCCAGCAGCAATTCGTCCATGGCGAACCCGTGCTCAGGACCGGGAAACACGCCCTGGCGCACCTCGGCGGCGTAGGCGGCCAGGGCCTCGCGGCCAGCCGCGCCCAGCTCCGCATAGCGTTTGACAAAGGTGGGGCGGAGCCCCTCGAACAACCCCAGCACATCGTGCAGCACCAGCACCTGCCCGTCGCACTGCGCCCCGGCCCCGATGCCGATGGTGGGCGCATCCAACGCGGCGGTGACCACACGGGCCAAGGCCGCGGGCACGCACTCCAGCACCACGGCAAAACAGCCGGCCCGGGACAGCGCCAAGGCATCATCCAGAATGGCCTGAGCCGTGGCCGAATCCCGCCCCTGGACCCGAAAGCCCCCCAGCCGGGCCAGCCGCTGCGGCGTGAGGCCCACATGCCCCATGACCGGGATGCCCGCATCCAGCAGGGCCTGCACCTGGGGCAACACCTCGCGTCCGCCTTCCAGCTTTACGGCGCGCACGCCGCCTTCCTTGACCAGCCGCCCTGCACTGGCCAGGGCCTGGGCCGGGCCGGCCTCGTAGCTCAAAAACGGCAGATCCCCCACCACCAGCGCCCGCTGCGCCGCCCGGGACACGGCCTTGCAGTGGTGGACCATCTCGTCCACGGTCACGCTCAGGGTGTCCGGATGCCCCAGGACCACCATGGCCAGACTATCCCCCACAAGCAGAATGTCTGCGCCGGCATCCTCGGCCATGCGGGCGGTGGGAAAGTCATAGGCCGTCAACATGACGAGGGGGTCGCCGCCCTTCCTGGCGCTGACGCTGCGTGCGGTCTGTCGTTGTGCCATGGCCTGCGTCCTTTGTGGGGGTTGGGGAACCGTGACTGCCTCTCGAAAAAACGTCTGGTCCGGACGCTTTCATGCAAAACAATGACGCCGGCATCGATGGCTGGCAAGAGGCGATACAGGAAAAAAACGCCACGAATCGCGCAATGTCATGCAACCATTGACCCATGCCCCCCGGAGCAGTACACACATGGCAATATCGTCAGGATGCCTGCGCATCCGGCGCGCCGTCCTGGCGCATGCAGCCCGTTGCCTTTGGTGGTTCCGCGGGCTGCCGTTCCCTTGTCCCGGCACTGCATCCGGAATCATCAGGAGTCTGCCATGTTGACGATGCACACCTTCCGCGGCCTGCTCGCCGCCGCCCTGCTCGCCTGCGGCCTTGCCCTGGCCGCTGCTCCCCAGGCCATGGCCCAGCCGATGACAGCCACCACCACGGTGGATCAGGTCTTCGAGGCCAACGGCGCCGTCCAGTTCTCCTCCCCCATGGGCCTGTGGCAACTGGACTACGAAGCCGGCGTGGAAGCCAACACCGCCGCCAGGGCCACCCTGGAGCGCCTGGCTGGGACGGGCAAGTCCATTTCCTTCACCTATTTCATGGAGGGCCAACACCGCATCCTGACCAAATCCTCCGTGGCCTCGCTGGCCTGGATGCGCTGACCCGCCCCTGTTCTGCCGCGCCGGCCAGCCGCATCACCGGTTGGCCGGCGTTCACTCCCGCTGCCGCACCATCTCCAGCAGCGTCAGCAAATCCTCCATCGCCTGTCGGTCTTCCCTGGAGTCCTTGCCCACGGCCTGATAAAATTTCAGCACCTTGGAAAACGCCATCTCCGCCTGGACAATGGACACCCCGCCAAGCGGCCGCCAGCCCTCGTGCAAGTGCTGCTTCACCTGTTCTTCCAGTTCGACTTCCGTAGACGCCTTGAGAATTCTGTATTTCATGCGTTCGTCCTCCGTGCTGCCGGCGCATGCCGTGCCCTGGATGCCCCGACACTGTATCATGCCCGCGTGACAAGGCAAAGACCGGCCTGCCCCGTCGGCCCGGACAAATGCAAAGACAGGGACAGAAGGTTGCACCGCACGACAATGTGCCATACAGTATCGGCACGATCATCCCTCGCCACATGCCCAAGGAGCGCGTCATGCCCCGCCTGCCCCTCGGCCCTTTCCCGCTGCTCGTACTGTGTCTGCTGACAGGACTGCACTGCAGCCTTGCCGACGTCGCCCACGGCATTGACGCCCAAGGCCTGTTTCAGCGCTCGGGCCCCTCGGTGGTGGTCGTGGTGGGCAAGGACGCCTCGGGCCGGGATATTTCTCTAGGCTCGGGCTTTTACGTGCAGGACACCCTGGTGGTGACCAACAACCACGTGGTGGAGCGGGCCAGCAAGGTGGAGATCCGCCAGGGACAGGACGCCCCCGTGCCGGTGAAGCGCATCCGGGCCCGGGACAAAGACAACGACCTCGCCCTGCTGGAAGTGGGCAAGCCCGGCGCGCCGCTGCCCCTCAAGACCGGGCATCCCAGCGTGGGCGAAGAGGTGCTGGCCATCGGCAACCCCAAGGGCCTGGAACGGACCATCTCTCCCGGCATCGTCAGCGGCCTGCGCAAGGATCCGCAGCAACGCATCCGCTATCAGATCACCGCGCCCATCTCCCCCGGCTCCTCGGGCGGTCCCATTCTGGATGCCGGCGGCAACGTCATCGGCCTGGCCACGTTTTTCGTGATGGAAGGGCAGAACCTGAACTTCGCCGTGCCGTCCCTCTACGTGGAGCAGCTCATGAGCGGACGCGGCGGCGGTGGAAGCGCCTCTCCCTCCAAGCCGGCCAAACGCATTGAAGTACGGGAGGACCCTTCCGGGGTCATCACCATCAAATAGCGCATGTTACTCTTGAAAAAGGACATTACGAGAGGGGAAACCTTTTTGCNACCTTTCTTCAGAAAGGTGTTCCCCCGAGGACTCCTTTCAAAGATACCTTGCTCTAGTGCCGCCCAAAGACCGGAACTGGAATTACACCGGCACTTCCAGGCTCAAGATGACGCTGAAGGCCTTGATCAAGGCGCAGATGGGCTGACCCACTTTCAAATCGAGCGCATTGACGCTCTCGTCCGTGACCAGGGACGTCACCACCGTGCCGTCGGCCAGGGTCACGGCCACTTCCGCCGCAATCTCCCCCACCTGCACGGCGCTGATGGTGCCGCAGAACACGTTGCGGGCGCTGGTGCGCGGCTGTTCTTCCTGGCGCAGCAGCACCACCCAGGGCGCTTTCACCAGCGCGGCCATGTATTTGCCTGGTTCGATATCCAGGTGTCGGGCGCTCTCGTTGGTAATGACGGAGACGATGCGCAGGCCGGAGTCCGTGGTCAATTCCACTTCCGTGAGCAGGGATCCGGAGCGAATGGCGCTGACCGTGCCGGGAAATGCGTTGCGGGCGCTGGTTTTCATGACAGAGGCGCTCTTGATGGTCTGATCGATGAGTGTGGCCGCGGCGCGATCGTTGAACGCCACGTACTGGGCCGTGAGGGTGATATCCTTGTGTCCCAACACAGACTGCACCAATGGCAGGGGCAGGCCGCTGCGCAGCAGCTCCACGGCCCGGGAATGGCGGATGGTCTGCGGATTGAGGGACCCCCTGGGCAGGCCCGAGGCCGCGGCCATGGCCAGAAACTGTTTGCGCACGTAGCCCTGGTCCAGCCGCAGGATTTCCCCGCGCAGCCCGGCCATGAGCGGATCGTCAAACAGCCGGTCCAGTTCCTCGGCCACCGCCTTGGGCAGGGGCGCTTCACGCTCCCGGGAGCCGTGCACCAGAATCGCGCTGCGGGCGGGGTCCAGGTCGCGCCGGTCATCCATGGCCAGCACTTCGCCCAGCTTCATGCCGGTATGCCGCAGGATGAGATACACCGCCAGCATGCGACTGCGGGAACGGCGCTGCAGGGGCGTGCGGGCGGCATCTCGCCACTGGCGAAAAGCCTCGGCCAGGGCATCCATCTCCCGGGTGTTCAGGTAGGTGATCCCGTCGGGGACGCTGAACGCCCGCGCCGGGCAGGGCTTGTGGCGCGGCAGCACGGGGAACCCGGCGCGCATCTGCAACTCGGCTTCCACCGAGGCATGCAGCTGCCGCAACTCCAGATCCGTCAGGTGATGGACATCCAGGGAACAGGCCGCGCCGGGAATCAGCGCCGGCACGGCCTCGGCCTTGATTTCGGCACAGGAAAGGGCGTGGGAACTATGCATCGCGGGAGCATAATCCCCGCCAATCGACATGGCAATTCCATCCTGCAAATTCGCAAAATCGTGATACGATCAGTCCTCGGGCGCAGTGGGGAAGGACTTTTTGTACACATAGACAGAAAACCGCCAAAAGCCGACGAACACGGCATTCAGCACCAGATAATTCCACACGCCCATGTGCATGCGCCAGGCCAGGTACGCCAGCAGCGGCTGCAGGGTCAGCACCACCAGCAGCAGCGTGCGCAGCGTGCCGGGGGTTTTGCAAAAACGCAGCACCCCGGCTGCCGCCCGACGCGCCAGCACAGCCACAGGATGCCCGGCGTTCCCGGGATCTTTGGATGCAGCATGCGATTGATCCATGAAGTTATTCCTTGTGCAAACGAAGCGGCCCCAGGCCGGGCAGCTCCATGGCAATGGTTCCCTGCCCCCAGCGGCCAGCCACCACGCCGCCGCTTTTGGCATGCAGCCAGATGGCATCGTCCCGCAGTTCCCAGCGAAAAGACACCGTCTCTCCGCCGGCCTGCCATTCGCCGCCGCCATCCTCCCGCAAGGTCAGGAACACCAGGGTGTCCCCGCCTTTGGCAGTGATGGAGCCGGCATAGCGGCCAGCCACCTGGGCGCGGTCCTGGCCGCAGGCGACACACACCAGACACACGGCCAGAGCGGCGCAAAGCAGGGCAGCGTGTTTCATGCGTCGGTCAACTCCCGCATGGGGGGGAAAAACAAGGCGTCCAGGTGCAGCCACCGGTCGCACTTCCACACATAGGCGGCCATGGCCAGCCAGCCGAGATCGCGCAGCAGGGTGGCCACGCTCATGGGCTCTTCCAGGCTCTTGAAGCAGCCGCAGCCGATGGGCACGCCGCGCACCAGGGTGATGGCAATGGCCAGGGTGAACAGCGCCAGCAGCCCGCCGATGACCAGCGTGGCCGCCTTGGGCCTGAGCCCCACCAGCAGCATGAGCCCGGCCACCAGCTCCACCCAGGGCATGATCACGGCCACGGGATTCACCAGCAGCGCCGGCACCAGCTGGTACGAGGCGATGCTTTCCGCAAACTCCGCGGCGTAAATGATTTTATACACGCTGGCATACAGGAACAATCCCGAAAGATACAGACGCATCAGCAGCGCGGGCAGCGGGTGGCAGCCTCGGGCCGCCCAGCCGGCAATCCGTCTGGCAGCCTGGGCGGTCATTGCGGCAGCAGCGATTTGATGGTCGCAAACAGCCCGTCCACATCCTGGACAATGCCCATGTGGGCATACCGGACCACGCCCTGGCGGTCCACCAGCATGGTGAATGGGGTTTTGGGTTCGCCCAGGGCCTTGTGCAGGGCATAGTCCTCGTCGCGCAGCACGGGATAAGTGTAGCCGGATTGTTGACGCAGGAAGTCGATTTCCGGCTGGGTGGCACCGGAGGCGATGGCCAGCATCTTCACCGCACCATCCAGCTTGGCCCGGGTCAGCCGGGCGTGCAGCGTGTTGAACGTGGGCACCTGCTGATGGCAGAACGGGCAGTACACCCCAATAATTTCAATCAGAAACAGCTCTCCGGCAAAATCCGCAAGGGTCACGGCCTGCTGGCCTGTCAGGCCCAGGTAGGCGGCATCCTCAGCGCGGTCAGGGGCCACAAGCTGCAGGGAAGGGATGGACTCGCCCTGCTGCGGCGCCGCCCACCCCTGAATCGGGAGACAGGCAAGGGCCAGGCACAAACACAGCCCGGCGCGCAACAGCGTGGGCAAAGTGGTGGGAGCGGGCATGGCGTCTCCTTGCAACGGGTTTTGCCAAGCATATCAGACGGGCGGGGCCGGGGCAATGCAAGGATGCGGCGTCCACGCGCCAGACTTGCCAGAAATCCAGCTTCATGGCAGGGTGGAAAAGAATTTTTACCCTGCGCTTTTGACCGGAAAGGCCGCCGACATTGAACCTTAATACATATGAATCGCTGATAAAATCTGAAGCAACAGCCAGAAAATGGCTGTTGGGATTCTGCTGGAAAAACCACCAGCGCTTTTGCCCCCGCTGCAAATTTCGCACGCTGTACAAGCTGGCGGAAGGCCG
The DNA here is from genome assembly GCF_000468495.1 of Megalodesulfovibrio gigas DSM 1382 = ATCC 19364. NCBI lineage: Bacteria > Pseudomonadati > Thermodesulfobacteriota > Desulfovibrionia > Desulfovibrionales > Desulfovibrionaceae > Megalodesulfovibrio > Megalodesulfovibrio gigas. The sequence goes on along the minus strand of NC_022444.1, from coordinate 1,474,912 downwards.
GCGACGCTGCGGCCGCTGCAAATATACATTCCATGACTTTTCAGGGCGTTACATAAATCGAGGCGGACTTTCTCCGGTGGACTGGCTGCGGCTGCTCAAGCTCCTGGAGCTGGAGGTGACGCCGCCGGTCATGGCCGGGCAGCTGGACATGGCCGAGGCCACAGTTTCCAAGGCGCTGGCCACGATGCGGGCGGCCATCATCGCCGGCAGCCTGGACGCCCCGGCCTGCATCGAAGCTGGCTGGGCCACGCCCTGGGAGGATGCCCCCACGCCTCCGGTGTTCGGCATCGTGGAGCATGGCGGCATGGCGTTTGTGGATCTGCTGCCCGAGCTGGCCGTGGAGTCCATCATCCATTTCAAGTCCAGCTTCCGCCTGCGCACCCGGGCCCTGGGCGGCATGGTGTATACCGACCGCTACCGCCACTACACGGCCCTGGCCGCCTGCTCCCCGGAGCTGACCAAGGGCTTCTTCCACCATGCGGATCGCGGCCTGGCCCTGGACAAGGCCTCTGCCTTCTGGCGATTTGCCCGCCCCAGGCTGGTGGCCCGGCAGGGCATTTCCGAAAAGAGCTTCCCCCTGCTCATGAAGGAGCTGGAGTTCCGCTTCAACCACCGCAACGAAGACATTTTCTCCCTCCTTGCCCAACGGCTGTGCATGTTTGTGCCGAACCGTGAAGCAGCCGGAGCCTAGCCGATTGCCGGGCGCTGTGTTTTTTTTAATATATGCCCCATGCTCAAGCATGGGACACCATCTTCCTCTTCGCCGCTGACGGCCTTTGCCGGGCTGGGCCTGGACTTGGCCGACGCGGAGCACTTCGCCTCCACGCTCACGCCGTGGCTGCGCGCGCTGACCCCGCCGCCGCCGCTCGTGCCGCGCATCCCATGCATTGCGGGGATTCCCTCGCCCCGAGCCCGTTTGTTTGTCACAGGGCGACTGGCGCGTGCGCCATAAGCATCCTGTTTACTGGTAATGGGAGGAAACATGCTGATCAAACGTCGTGCCTTTCTGAAGCTGACGGCTGCGGGCGCAACGCTCTCGGCCTTCGGCGGGCTGGGGGTGGATCTCGCCCCGGCCAAGGCTCAGGCGGCGACCATGGCTTTGAAAACCGTGGACGCCAAGCAGACGACCTCTGTCTGCTGTTACTGCTCCGTCGGCTGCGGCCTTATTGTGCACACCGACAAAAAGACCAACCGCGCCATCAACGTGGAAGGCGATCCTGACCATCCCATCAATGAAGGTTCTCTGTGCGCCAAGGGTGCTTCCACCTGGCAGCTGGCTGAGAACGAGCGCCGGCCGGCCAATCCGCTGTACCGCGCCCCCGGCTCCGACCAGTGGGAAGAAAAAAGCTGGGACTGGATGCTGGACACCATCGCCGAGCGCGTCGCCAAGACCCGCGAGGCAACCTTCGTCACCAAGAATGCCAAAGGGCAGGTGGTGAACCGCTGCGACGGCATCGCTTCCGTGGGCTCCGCCGCCATGGACAACGAAGAGTGCTGGATCTATCAGGCGTGGCTGCGCAGCCTGGGCCTCTTCTATATCGAACATCAGGCCCGTATTTGACACAGCGCAACTGTTGCGGCTCTGGCAGAGTCGTACGGACGCGGCGCGATGACCAATCACTGGATCGACCTGAAGAACAGTGATGTAATTTTGATGATGGGCAGCAACCCTGCCGAAAACCACCCCATTTCGTTCAAGTGGGTCATGCGGGCCAAGGACAAGGGCGCCACGCTCATCCATGTGGACCCCCGCTACACCCGCACTTCCACCAAGTGCGACCTCTACGCCCCCCTGCGCTCGGGCTCGGACATTGCCTTCCTCAACGGCATGACCAAGTACATCCTTGAAAAAGAACTGTATTTCAAGGACTACGTGGTCAACTACACCAACGCCTCCTTCATCGTGGGCGAAGGGTTTGCGTTTGAAGAAGGCCTCTTTGCCGGCTACAACAAAGAGACCCGCAAGTACGACAAGTCCAAGTGGGGCTTTGAGCGCGACGAAAACGGCAACCCCAAGCGCGATGAGACTCTCAAGCACCCCCGCTGCGTCTTCCAGATCATGAAGAAGCACTATGAGCGCTACGATCTGGACAAGATCAGCGCCATCTGCGGCACGCCCAAGGAACTCATCCTCAAGGTGTACGACGCCTACTGCGCCACCGGCAAGCCGGACAAGGCCGGGACCATCATGTACGCCATGGGCTGGACACAGCACACCGTGGGCGTGCAGAACATCCGCGCCATGTCCATCAACCAGCTGCTGCTGGGCAACATCGGCGTGGCTGGCGGCGGCGTGAACGCCCTGCGTGGCGAGGCCAACGTCCAGGGTTCCACGGACCATGGCCTGCTCATGCACATTTACCCCGGCTACCTGGGCACGGCCCGCGCGTCCATCCCCACGTACGAGGAGTACACCAAAAAATTTACTCCCGTCAGCAAGGACCCGCAAAGCGCCAACTGGTGGAGCAACTTCCCCAAGTATTCCGCCAGTTACATCAAGTCCATGTGGCCGGATGCAGATCTGAACGAAGCCTACGGCTACCTGCCCAAGGGCGAGGACGGCAAGGACTACTCCTGGCTGACCCTCTTTGACGACATGTTCCAGGGCAAAATCAAAGGCTTCTTTGCCTGGGGTCAGAACCCGGCGTGCTCCGGGGCCAACTCCAACAAGACCCGCGAGGCACTGACCAAGCTGGACTGGATGGTCAACGTCAACATCTTTGACAACGAGACCGGCTCCTTCTGGCGCGGCCCGGACATGGATCCCAAGAAGATCAAGACTGAGGTCTTCTTCCTGCCCTGCGCCGTGGCCATCGAAAAAGAAGGCTCCATCTCCAACTCCGGCCGCTGGATGCAGTGGCGCTATGTGGGTCCTGAACCGCGCAAGAACGCCATCCCCGACGGCGACCTCATCGTCGAGCTGGCCAAACGCGTGCAGAAGCTCCTGGCGAAGACCCCCGGCAAGCTGGCCGCCCCCGTGACCAAGCTCAAGACCGACTACTGGGTCAACGACCATGGCCACTTCGATCCGCACAAGATCGCCAAGCTCATCAACGGCTTCGCCCTCAAGGACTTCAAGGTCGGCGACGTGGAGTACAAGGCCGGCCAGCAGATCGCCACCTTTGGCCACCTGCAGGCAGACGGCTCCACCACCTCCGGCTGCTGGATCTACACTGGTTCTTACACGGAAAAGGGCAACATGGCCGCCCGCCGCGACAAGACCCAGACCGACATGCAAGCCAAGATCGGCCTGTACCCCGGCTGGACCTGGGCCTGGCCGGTGAACCGCCGCATCATCTACAACCGCGCCTCCGTGGACCTCAACGGCAAGCCCTACGCGCCCGAAAAGGCCGTGGTGGAATGGAACGCGGCGGAAAAGAAATGGGTGGGCGACGTCCCCGACGGTCCCTGGCCGCCTCAGGCAGACAAGGAAAAGGGCAAGCGTGCCTTCATCATGAAGCCCGAAGGCTATGCCTACCTCTACGGCCCCGGCCGTGAAGACGGCCCCCTGCCCGAGTACTATGAACCCATGGAATGCCCGGTCATCGAGCATCCCTTCTCCAAGACCCTGCACAACCCCACGGCCCTGCACTTCGCCACCGAAGAAAAGGCCGTGTGCGATCCGCGGTACCCCTTCATCTGCTCCACCTACCGCGTGACCGAGCACTGGCAGACCGGCCTGATGACCCGCAACACCCCCTGGCTGCTCGAAGCCGAACCGCAGATGTTCTGCGAAATGAGCGAAGAGCTGGCCACCTTGCGCGGCATCAAAAACGGCGACAAGGTCATCCTCGAAAGCGTGCGCGGCAAGCTCTGGGCCAAGGCCATCATCACCAAGCGCATCAAGCCCTTCGCCATTCAGGGGCAGCAGGTGCACATGGTGGGCATCCCCTGGCATTACGGCTGGTCCTTCCCCAAGAATGGTGGCGATGCAGCCAACATTCTTACGCCGTCCGTTGGCGACCCCAACACCGGCATCCCGGAAACCAAAGCCTTCATGGTCAACGTGACCAAAGCCTAAGGAGAGATGACCATGTCCAAAGGCTTCTTCGTCGATACGACTCGCTGCACGGCCTGCCGAGGCTGCCAGGTGGCCTGCAAACAATGGCACGGCAACCCGGCAACCCCCACGGAAAACACCGGCTTTCACCAGAATCCGCCGGATTTCAACTTCCACACCTACAAACTCGTGCGCATGCACGAACAGGAAATCGACGGTCGCATCGACTGGCTCTTCTTCCCGGACCAGTGCCGCCACTGCATCGCCCCGCCCTGCAAGGCCACTGCAGACATGGAAGACGAAAGCGCCATCATCCATGACGACGCCACCGGTTGCGTGCTCTTCACGCCCAAGACCAAGGATCTGGAAGACTACGAGTCCGTCATCAGCGCCTGCCCGTACGACGTGCCGCGCAAGGTGGCCGAGTCCAACCAGATGGCCAAGTGCGACATGTGCATCGACCGCATCACCAACGGCCTGCGGCCTGCCTGCGTCACGTCCTGCCCCACCGGCGCCATGAATTTTGGCGACCTCAAGGAAATGCAGGCCATGGCCAAGGCCCGGCTGGCAGAGATCCAAAAGGCGTATCCCAACGCCAAACTGTGCGATCCGGACGACGTGCGCGTGATCTTCCTCGTCGCCCATGATCCCAAACTGTACCATGAATACGCCGTGGCCGACGCCCAGGCCCCCCGCCAGATGACCCGCAAGAGCCTCCTTGCGGAACTGGTGCGGCCCCTGCGTCGCAGCGGCTCAAGACTGTTCGGCTAGAGCACGTTGTTTTTGAAAAGAACTCTCGGGGGAAGAACCTTTCNACCTTTTGCAAAAAGGCTTCCTCTCTCGCAATGTCCTTTTTCAAAATTAAAATGCTCTAACACCTTCCGCTGCGGCAAGCGGGACCTGTCGGACACACACCACAAGAAGGGCCCGGGGGCGCATGCCTCCGGGCCCTTCCAATTCCAGTCAACTGCTATGCGGAAACGAACGCCACACGCCGGGGGCCGGCGCAGGACGCAACTACGGCGCCGTCGGCTGCGCGGATGATGGCATGGCGAAATCGAACAGCTCCCAGTAGGTGGTGAGCGTGTCCGGGCTCAGATCAATAAGCGGGGTCAGGACCACCGGGCACACGCCGTCGGCCAGCATGCCCAGTTCCTTGGCTGCCGCATAGGACACATCGATGATGCGCGCCCCGCCAAAGGGTCCTCGGTCCACCACGCGCACGTCGCAATACTGGCTGGTGACGGGGTTGGTCACCCGCACCACGGTATCCATGGGCAAGGAGGGATGCGCGCAGGTGAGGTCCCACATGTCGCATCGCTCGCCACTGTACGTGCGCCGGCCATGCAACTCCTTGGCAAAATAGGCGGCCAAGCCCTCGCGCTGCAATCCAGCCTCCTGGCACAGGGCCGTTGCAGACACGCTGGACACCAGCAGACAGGCCGCAACAATACCGCGAAGCATGAAGAGTCCTCTCATACTGGCGCTATAACTGGATCATGCAGAGATGGCAAGGCCGGACTGCGGGGGCAAAACCCTCTGCAGCATGGTGCAAAAAGAGGGGGGTGCAGGGGAACCCCTTCTCCACAAAAACGGTCCCCCCTCGCAGAGCCCTTGCCTCAGAATCTGAAAAACACCCTACCCGTTGCTGGCGTTGGCCAGAGCCTGGGCCTTTTCCTTGAGCGAGGCAGGAAACCAGGACAACAGGTTGAAGGAGGAAAAATTGTTCATGGGGTCTTCAGCGTAGCGAAATCCCAGACATTCCTTACCACCCTGCTCCACCAGACAGGTGTTGGACGTCAGGTAGTAATGGCAATCATTGTTGTTGCACACGAACAACTCTCCCCACCCGGTTTCGGGCGGGCCAATCCAGGATTCCAGAACGCTGTGGCAATGGGGGCAGGTGCGCTGATCCATACGTGCTCCTCGCAAGAGGCCGCCGCACAAGGGCGGCCATGAAATGTTGATACGAACTGGATGCGTAGAGCATCAGATAATCCCTGCACGGGCAAGGTCAAGGAAAAATCTGTCCGGACGGGCCGCAGTGAGGGCCGAAGGGCTTGACAGCTTCCGCTCACAAGGATATCTACCATGTCTCTTTGCCGTAGGCGCGTAGCTCAGGGGGAGAGCACTTGCTTGACACGCAAGTGGTCAGGAGTTCAAATCTCCTCGCGCCTACCAAATTTTTCTTGCTCGCACAGGCGGAGCGGGAGGCTTTGGCCTCCCGTTCTTGTTATGCCTGCATGCGGGCGCAAGCGTCTGCGAAACACGGGATGACGTTCCCGGCGCAGGCGAAGCGCGGTGCGCCAAGCGTACGGCGCAAGGAGCAGGGCTGTGCAGATCAGGGTCGTGCAAAACGATGGCGCGGGCGTGCCTGTGGAGGCGACGGCCGGCGCGGCATGCGCCGAGGTTCTCAAGGGAGCCTTGAGCGGCAAGCAGTTCAAGAAGACCGTTGCCTGCAAATGCGGCGATCGCCTCCTTGATCTCACTGCGCGCGTGCCCGACGACTGCACCGAGCTGGCCCCCGTGCTGCTGGATTCCGAAGAAGGCCTGGACATCCTGCGCCACTCCGCAGCGCACATCATGGCCACTGCCGTCAAGCGGCTGTTCCCTGACGTCAAGGTGACCATCGGTCCGGCCATTGAGCACGGCTTCTATTACGATTTCGACACGCCCCGGCCGTTCACCCCCGAGGATCTGGACGCCATCGAAGCCGAAATGCGCAAGGTGGTGGCCGAGGACCTGCCCTTCTCCTGCCAGATCGCATCCAAGGACGATGCCAAAACCATGTTCGCCGCCATGAACGAGACCTACAAGCTCGAACTCATGGACAGCATCGGCGCAGATGAGTTCAGCATCTACCGCAACGGCGATTTCATGGATCTCTGCCGCGGCCCGCACCTGCCCCGCACCGGCATGCTCAAGGCCTTCAAGCTCACCTCCGTGGCCGGAGCCTACTGGCGCGGCGACGAGCACGGCCCGCGCCTGCAGCGCATTTATGGCGCCGCCTTTGGCGAGGAAAAGGAACTCAAGGCCTACCTGGACCGCATCGAGGAAGCCAAGCGCCGCGACCATCGCGTGCTGGGCAAGCAGCTCGACCTGTTCAGCTTCCACGAAGACGCCGGCGCAGGCATGGTCATCTGGCATCCCAAGGGTGCCCTGGTCCGCACCATCCTGGAAGATTTCGAGCGCAAGGAACACCTCAAGCGCGGCTACCACATCGTGCAGGGGCCCATCCTGCTCAAGCGCGATCTCTGGGAAACCAGCGGCCACTACGACAATTACCGCGAGAACATGTACTTCACCGAGGTGGACGGCCAGGCGTACGGCGTCAAGCCCATGAACTGCCTGTCCCACATGCTGATCTACAAATCTCGCCTGCGTAGCTACCGCGACCTGCCCCTGCGCATGTTCGAGCTGGGCGTGGTGCATCGTCACGAAAAAAGCGGCGTGCTCCACGGCCTGCTGCGGGTGCGCCAGTTCACCCAGGACGACGCCCACCTGCTCTGCCGGCCGGACCAGCTCCAGGCAGAAATCCTGGGCGTGGTCAAGTTCGTGCAGGATGTCATGGATTTGTTCGGCTTCGAGTATGAAATCGAACTGTCCACGCGGCCGGAAAAGTCCATCGGCTCTGACGAAGACTGGGAACGCGCCACCAGCGCCCTGCGTCAGGCCCTGGACACCCTGGACCGGCCCTATGAAATCAACGAAGGCGACGGCGCATTCTACGGGCCCAAGATCGACATCAAGCTCAAGGATGCCCTGGACCGCCGCTGGCAGTGCGCCACCATCCAGTGCGATTTCACCTTGCCCGAACGCTTCGATCTCTCCTATATTGATGAACATGGCGAGAAGAAGCGGCCGGTCATGCTGCACCGCGTGGTGCTGGGCGCCATCGAACGCTTCATCGGCGTGCTCATTGAGCACTACGCCGGGGCCTTCCCCGTATGGCTGGCGCCGGTGCAGGCCCGTGTGCTCACTGTGACAGATGCGCACAATGAATTTGCAGAAGACGTGGTGCGGACGCTGAGCAACCACGGCCTGCGCGTGGAGGCAGATCTGCGCAACGAAAAACTGGGCTTCAAAGTTCGCGAGGCCCAGATGGAAAAGATACCGTACATGTTGGTCGTGGGCGACAAGGAAGTGGAGGCGCGGGGTGTGAACGTGCGTCTTCGCGGCGGAGAGAATCTGGGGTTCATGACCCTGGAAGACGCCGCCGCGCTTGTCGTCAAGGCCTGTCAGGAACCGTTTGAACGAGGAGGGATGCGCTATTTCTTCGCCACCCCATGCCCGGTGTAACCTGCAGATTCGTGCACGGGAGCTTCGCGTCATCGGCGAAGACGGTGAGCAGCTCGGCATATTGTCGCGCGACGACGCCCTTCGGGCCGCCCAGGAAAAGGGGCTCGATTTGGTGGAAGTGGCGCCCAATGCCGAACCGCCCGTCTGCCGCATCATGGATTTTGGAAAATATAAATACCAGCAGCAGAAAAAGCAGCAGGAGGCGCGCAAGCGCCAGTCCATCATCCAGGTGAAGGAAATCAAGGTCCGCCCCAAGACCGACGAGCACGACTTCCAGACCAAGCTCAAGCATGTGCTGCGCTTCTTGGAAGAAGGCGATCGCGTTAAGGTGACCGTGTTTTTCCGGGGACGCGAAATTGTGCACAAGGATCGCGGGCTGTCCATTCTGCAAAAGTTTGTGGCGAGCATCGGCGAGAGGGGCAAGCTGGACCAAGAGCCGCAGGCCGAAGGCCGCACGCTGTTCATGCTTGTCTCCCCCGCGGCCAAGAAGTAACGTTGCGCATTCATTCAGGATAAGACAGGCTCGCGGCCGGCCAAGCCGGACGGGGGCCTTCGAACCAAGGCAGGAGCCATCATGCCCAAGCTGAAGACCAACAAGTCCGCGGCCAAGCGCTTTTCCAAAACCGGCACTGGCAAATTCAAGCGCCGGCAGCAGAACATGCGCCACATTCTGACCAAGAAGTCTGCGCAGCGCAAACGCCGCCTGGGCCAGAGCGCCATTGTGGACCAGACCAACGAACGCGCCCTCCGGGCCCTGATGCCCTACGCCTAGGGCCGCTGCACGAGCGCAAGGAGCGAGATAATGCGAGTTAAACGCGGGATGGCTGCCCACCGGCGGCACAAGCGATACATTGATCAGGCCAAAGGCTTCCGTGGCGGACGCGGCAATCTCTACCGCTCGGCACGCGAAGCGGTGGAACGCAGCCTCTGCTACGCCTACCGCGACCGCAAGGTCAAAAAGCGCGAATTCCGCAAGCTGTGGATCCTGCGCATCAACGCCGCCGCCCGTGAGCATGGCCTGAACTACGGCAAGTTCATGCATGGTCTGGCCCTGGCCGGCATTGAGCTCAACCGCAAGGTTCTGGCCGACTTGGCCGTGCGCGAGAAGGAATCCTTCTCCCGTCTGGCCGCCGTGGTCAAAGAAAAGCTGGCCCTGGCCTAGCCGGGTCCTGCACTCCACAACGGCGCTGGTCATGAGCATCGACGATCTCTTGCAGGAGTTCGACTCCCTGATTCCGGCGTTCGAGGAGGGGCTTTCCGCCGTCATGCAGGCGGATGGCCCTTCCTCGTCTTCATCCGCCGCCCTGGCGGACGCCCTGGAAGCCGTGCGCGTGGAGTTTCTCGGCCGCAAGGGCCGGCTCGCAGGGCTCATGGCCAAACTGGGCACGGCCGACCCCGCCGACCGCCCCGCCCTGGGCCAGGCCGCCAACCGCGTCAAGGAAGCCATTTCCGTACGCTTCGACGACGCCCTGGCCGCCCTGGAAAAAGCCAAGGCCGACGCCCTGCTCAAGCACTTCGACCCCACCGTGCCCGGCCGCGCCCCCACCCTGGGCGGGCTGCATCCCATCACCCTGGTGATGGAAGAAGTCTGCCAGGTGTTCCAGCATCTTGGCTTCGAAATCGTCTCCGGCCCCGAGGTGGAGACGGATTGGTACAACTTCGAAGCCCTGAACATGCCCGGGGATCACCCGGCCCGCGACATGCAGGATACGCTCTTCATCCAGGAGAACATCGTCCTGCGCACGCACACCTCGCCCTTGCAGATCCGCACCATGCTGGCCCGCAAGCCTCCTGTGGCCGCCGTGGCGCCGGGCAAGGTCTACCGCCGCGACTCGGACATCACCCACACGCCCATGTTCCACCAGATCGAAGGCTTTTTGGTGGACAAGCATGTGAGCATGGCCCACCTGCGCGGCAGCCTCACCGCCTTCCTGCAGGCCCTTTTCGGCGCCGGCACCAAGGTCCGCTTCCGGCCCAGCTTCTTCCCCTTCACCGAGCCCAGCGCCGAGGTGGACATCTCCTGCAACATGTGCGGCGGCAAAGGCCACAAGGGCAACGAGCCCTGCCGCGTGTGCAAGACCACAGGCTGGCTGGAGATTCTTGGCTGCGGCATGATCGACCCCGAGGTCTTCCGGGCCGTGGGCTACGATTCCGAGGCGTGGAGCGGCTTTGCCTTCGGCATGGGCGTGGAGCGCATCGCCATGCTCAAATACGGCGTGGGCGACCTGCGCATGTTTTTCGAAAACGACGCGCGGTTCCTGCGGCAATTCGCCTAGGCCTGCCGCGCATACCAGGGAGACCGCCCCATGCGCGTGAGCTGCTCCTGGCTCCGGGAATTCGTTTCCTTCGAGATCACCCCCGCCCAGCTGGGGGACCGCCTGACCATGCAAGGCCTCGAAGTTGAAGATTTGTTCAACCCGTTCGCCGCGTTGGAACACGTCGTCGTCGGTCGTGTCCTCACACGGGAGCCCCATCCCCAGGCCGAGAAGCTCTCGGTCTGCACCGTGGACGTAGGCCAGGCCGCCACGCTGACCATCGTCTGCGGCGCGCCCAACGTGGCCGCCGGCCAGGTAGTGCCCGTGGCCCTGCCCGGCGCGGTGCTGCCCAACGGCATGGCCATCAAGCCCGCCTCCCTGCGCGGGGTGCCGTCCCAGGGCATGATCTGCTCCGAAACCGAGCTGGGCCTGGGCGAAGGCAAGGATGGCATCCTGGTGCTGGACGGCGACGCCGCTGCCTGCGCCCCTGGCACGCCCCTGGCCACGGCACTGCGGCTGGATACGGAAGTCTTCGAGATCGGCATCACCCCCAACCGGGCAGACTGCCTCTCCCACCTGGGCGTGGCCCGCGAGGCTGCGCTTGCGTTGGGCCTGCCGGTCACCCTGCCGGGTTTCTCCCTGGCAGAGGACCCCGCCCGCCCCGCCGCCCCGGCCCTCTTTGCCGTGGAAATTCCCGAACCGGCGCTCTGCCCCGTGTATCAGGGCCGCGTCATCAGCGGGGTGCACATCGGCAAGTCTCCGGCATGGCTGCGCTATCGCCTCATCGCCCTGGGTCTGCGGCCCATCAGCAATCTGGTGGACGTGACCAACTACGTGATGATGGAAGTGGGCCAGCCCCTGCACGCCTTCGACATGGACCTCCTGGCCGGCGGTAAAATCCGCGTGGCCCGGGCCGAGGCCGGCATGCAGTTCGTCACCCTGGACGGCCAGACCCGCACCCTCACCGGCGACGACCTCTGCATCTGGGACGGCGACAAGCCCGTGGGCCTGGCTGGCGTCATGGGCGGGGCCAACTCCGAAGTGCACGACGGCACCACGAACATTTTCCTGGAGTCCGCCGTCTTCCGGCCGGGCACCATCCGTCGCACCGGCCGCCGCCTGAGCCTTTCCAGCGAGGCCGGCTACCGCTTTGAACGCGGGGTGGATCAGCCCGGGTCCCGCTTTGCCCTGGACCGCGCCGCGGCCCTCATGACCGAGCTGGGCGGCGGGGTGCTGCATCCCGGCGTGGCCGTGGCCGAGCCTGCGCCGTGGATCAATCGCCGCATCCGCTTCCGCCCGGCCCGGGCCCGCATGCTCCTGGGCGTGGACGTGACGGACGACTTCTGCCGCACCACCCTGCAGCACCTCGGCTGTCAGGTGGACGAGCACGACGCGCAGTCCCAGCCCGGATGGACCGTCACCGCCCCCAGCCACCGCGTGGATCTGGAGCGCGAGGCGGACATTGTGGAGGAAGTGGGCCGCGTGCACGGGCTGGACCGCATCCCCGGCGTGGTGCCTGCCGTCTCCCGCCAGCTCGATGCCCCTCGCCAGGACCGCACCCCCTTTGCCTGGACCATGCGTACCAAGCACTGGGCCCAGGGCTGCGGCCTGCTGGAGGCCATCAACTTCAGCTTCTTCGGCCACAAGGATCTGGACCGCTTCCACCTGCCCGTGGAACACCGCGTCAGCGTCCTCAATCCCCTGTCCGAAGAACAGGACGCCCTGCGCACGGCCCTGGCCCCGGGGCTGCTCTACTCCCTCAAGGTCAACCTGTCCCAGGGCGTGGAGCGGGTACGTCTGTTCGAAGTGGCCAAGGCCTTCTTCAAGGACCCGGCATCCGAAACCACGGTGCGCGAGGAATCCCGCCTGGGCCTGCTGCTGTACGGCCCCCGGGACCCCGACTGCTGGCCCTACTCCCGCGACGTGGCCGACTATCAGGACCTCAAAGGACTGACGGAACATCTGCTGGAGACGCTGGGCCTGCCGGCTGCCGGCTTTGCCCGGCAGGACGATCACCCCTATCTGTCCCCGGCGGTGGCCGTGACGGTGCAGGGCGAGTACGTGGGCGCGCTGGGTCGGGTGCAGCCAGAGATCGCCAAGGAATATCACGCCCGGCAGGATGTCTGGCTGGCTGAACTGGAGCTGGATGTGCTGGCCCGGCTGGCGGCCGGCGTGCTGCCGGCCTTCCAGGCCCTGCCGGTGTTTCCGGCGTCCAAGCGGGACATCACCATTGCCGCGCCGGCCGGCCTGGCCGTGCAGCAACTGCTGGACGCAGCCCGGGGCGCGGGATCGTCCATCCTGGAAGACGTGGTCCTGGTGGACCGCTACCTGCCCGCCGGCAACGACGGGCCCCGCAACTGGACCCTGCGATTCACGTTCCGACATCCCGCCAAGACCCTGAAGGACAAGGATGTGGACAAGGAAATGGAACGCCTGGGCGCAGTCTTGCAACAGGAGGCGACCCGTTCCTGACGCCGTCATGAAGGTCGCCATGGAGCATGGCCGGTGACCGACGAGCAGCTGTACAAGATCGGCGAAGTGGCCCGCCTGCTGGACGTGAACTCCTCGGTGCTCCGGTACTGGGAAACCGAGTTCCCCCGGCTTACCCCCGTGCGCACCGAGGGCGGCCAACGGCTGTACACCCCGGCGCATCTGGTGTTGCTCAAGGAGATCAAGCGGTTGTTGTATGACGAGAAACGCACCATCCAGGGCGCGCGCCAGGCCCTGGAGGCGCAGTTCCCGGCCCAGCCGGGCAGTACCGAGCTGACGTCGCCTCCCGGCCTCCACCAGACGGATCCGCACCGCGATCTGCTGTTGGAAATCACCGCCGAACTGCGTGCCATCCGCCGTCTGCTGGAGGACGAATGACCCCTGCATCCCCCCTGCATCCGCCCCTGTTGTCTCCGTCCCTGTTATCCTGCGATTTCGGTCGCCTGCGCGAGGAGCTGGAGGCGCTCGAAGCCGCCGGCCTCTCCTGGGTCCACTGGGACGTCATGGACGGCCGCTTTGTGCCCAACATCACCCTGGGACCGCCCCTCATCAAGGCCTGCCGCAAAGGCTCGTCCCTGTTTTTCGACGTCCACCTGATGATCGTGGAGCCTGAGCGGTATGTGGAGGACTTCGCCGCCGCCGGGGCAGACCTCATCGGCGTGCATGCCGAGGCCTGCACGCACCTGGAACGCGTCCTGGCCCAGATCAAGGCCACAGGCAAGCAGGCCGCCGTGTCCCTCAACCCGCACACGCCCCTGCAGGTGCTGGAATACGTGCTGCCCCAGTGCGACATGGTGCTGCTGATGAGCGTGAACCCCGGCTTCGGCGGGCAGCAGTTCCTGGATTTCACCTACCGCAAGCTCTATGAACTGCGGGTCATGTGCCGCCGGCAGGGCTGCTGGCCCCGGGTGCAGGTGGATGGCGGCGTGACGCCGGACAACGCCGGCGCGCTCATCGCCGCCGGGGCGGATGTGCTGGTGTCCGGCTCGGCGTTCTTCGGATTCCCGCCGTATTACGAACGCCACCAGACCTTTGTGCGGGCCATGGGCGTCTAGCGCACATGACTCTGGAAAATAATCTGTGCGAGAGGGGCCGCCTGTTGAAAAAGGTTCTCCCCTTCGTCCCTCCCCTTCCAAGACTTGATAGTATGTTGCCATGAGAACAAAACGTCTTTGGAAGTGGGGTTGTTGATACATCCTGAGAGCGGCGATGCCAGGGGAATGGATGGTTCATCTGGATTCCCCCTGGCGCTGAGCATTGGCAACCGCTTCCAATCGGGATAGGAACAGAACTCCCCACCCTCACAGCAGCAAGGAGAATCGATCATGTCCACCATGCGCGAGATGGCCAATGCCGTGCGCTTCCTGAGCATCGACGCCGTGCAGCAGGCACGCTCCGGCCATCCCGGCGCGCCCATGGGCATGGCCGACTTCACCGTCGCCCTCTGGACCAGACACCTGCGCCACAATCCTCTCAATCCCGGCTGGTGGAATCGCGACCGCTTCGTACTCTCCAACGGCCACGCCAGCATGCTGCTGTACAGCATGCTGCACCTGACAGGCTATGACCTGTCCATTGAGGATATCAAACAATTCCGTCAGCTCGGCTCCCGCACCGCCGGGCATCCCGAATACAGACACACCCCCGGCGTGGAAACCACCACCGGCCCCCTGGGCCAGGGCATCGCCAATGCCGTGGGCATGGCCCTGGCGGAAACCATGCTCGCCGCCCAGTTCAACACCCCGGAATTTAAGCTTATTGACCACTTCACCTACGTGGTTATGGGCGACGGCTGCATGATGGAAGGCCTCTCTCACGAGGCCTGTTCCCTGGCCGGCTCCCTCAAGCTGGGCAAGCTCATCGCCCTGTACGACGACAACGGCATCTCCATCGACGGCGCCGTAACTCCCTGGTTCAGCGACAACACCCCGGCCCGGTTTGCCGCCTACGGCTGGCACGTCATCGCCGATGTGGACGGCCATGATCCGGACGCCGTGGATGCCGCCATCGCCGCAGCCAAGGCCGTCACCGACAAGCCTTCCCTCATCTGCTGCAAGACCATCATCGGCTACGGCTCCCCCACCCTGTGCGGCAGCGAAAAGTGCCACGGCGCGCCCCTGGGTGACGACGAAATCGCCCGCACCCGGGCCGAACTGGGCTGGCCGCACCCGCCCTTCTGCGTGCCCGAGGAAATCTACGCCGCCATGGATGCCCGCCCCGACGGCCGCGGGCATGAGGATGCCTGGAACGAGCTGTTCGAAGCCTACACCACGGCCCATCCCGAACTCGCCGCGGCGCTTTCCCGTCGCATGCACGGCGGGCTGCCGGCCGATTTCCAGGAGCTGGCCGCCAGTCTGGTGCGGGAAATGAATCTGCTGGAAAAACCCGTGGCCTCCCGCAAAAGCTCCCAGATGTGCCTGGATGCCCTGGCCCCGCACCTGCCCGAGCTGGTGGGCGGCTCCGCCGACCTGGCCGAATCCAACTGCACCCACTGGAAAGGCGCGGTGCACTTCCGCCCGGATGCACCCACCGGCACCAGCGTGAATTACGGCGTGCGCGAATTCGCCATGGCCGCCATCATGAACGGTCTGGCCCTGCACGGCGGCGTCCTGCCCTTTGGCGGTACGTTCCTGGTGTTTTCCGACTACATGCGCAACGCCATGCGCATGAGCGCCCTCATGGGCCTGCGCGTGATCTACGTGCTGACGCACGACTCCATCGGCGTGGGCGAGGACGGCCCCACCCACCAGCCCGTGGAGCATGTCAGCTCCCTCAGGCTCATCCCCAACCTGGCCGTGTGGCGGCCGGCAGACGCCGCGGAAACCGCCGCCGCCTGGACCTGGGCGCTCGCCCAGGAATCCGCCCCCTCCGCCCTGTGCCTCACCCGCCAGAACCTCGCCCCCCTGGTGCGTGAGGGCGCGGCCCTGGCCAACCTGGACAAGGGCGGCTACGTGCTGCTGGACGCCGCTGACGGCGG
Source organism: Megalodesulfovibrio gigas DSM 1382 = ATCC 19364 (assembly GCF_000468495.1). Lineage (NCBI taxonomy): Bacteria > Pseudomonadati > Thermodesulfobacteriota > Desulfovibrionia > Desulfovibrionales > Desulfovibrionaceae > Megalodesulfovibrio > Megalodesulfovibrio gigas. The sequence goes on along the minus strand of NC_022444.1, from coordinate 1,458,891 downwards.
GGACCCCCAGGTGCTGCTCATGGCCACGGGCAGCGAAGTGATGCTGGCCGTGCGTGCAGCGCGTCAGTTGGCAGACGAGGGCGTGCGCGTGCGCGTGGTCTCCATGCCCTGCCTGGAACTCTTCGATGCCCAGCCCCGGAGCTACAAGGACGCCGTCCTGCCTCCGGCCGTGACCAGGCGTCTGGCCGTGGAAGCAGGCGCCACCGGCCTGTGGCACAAGTATGTCGGCAGCGATGGCGCCGTCATCGGCATGGACCGCTACGGCCTTTCCGCCCCGGCCGACAAGCTGTTCCCGGAATTCGGCATCACCGTGGAGCGGATTGTGGCGCTTGCCCGGGAAATGCTGTAGGCTCGCCCCAGGTGGCCCTCCATCAAGATTCCCTATCCATTCCAGGAGATGCGATCATGCACGTGCTGCACATGGCCGATCTGGACCTTGCCGGCAAGCGGGTTCTCATCCGCGAGGATTTCAACGTCCCCCTGAAGGATGGCGTCATCACCGACGCCACCCGCCTCACGGCGTCCCTGCCCACCATCCAGCTCGCCCTGGACAAGGGCGCCCGGGTCATCGCCATGAGCCATCTGGGCCGGCCCACGGAAGGCGAGTTCGACGAAAAGAACTCCATGAAGCCCGTGGCCGACTGGCTCAACGCGAAACTGGGCGGCAAGGTGCGTCTGGTGCGCGAGCTGGAAGGCGTTGAGGCCGCGCCCGGCGAGCTGGTGCTGCTGGAAAACGTGCGCATGAACAAGGGCGAGAAGAAGAACGATCCCGAACTGGGCAAGAAGTACGCTGCCCTGTGCGACATCTTCGTCATGGACGCCTTCGGCACGGCCCACCGCGCCGAGGCCTCCACCCATGCCGTGGGCCAGTTCGCCCCCGTGGCCTGCGCCGGGCTGCTGCTGGCCGCGGAACTGACCGCCCTGACCAAGGCCCTGGGCGCGCCCCAGCGTCCCCTGCTGGCCATCGTGGGCGGGGCCAAGGTCTCCACCAAGCTGCTGTTGCTCAAGAACCTGCTGCAGAAGGTGGATGGGCTCATCGTCGGCGGCGGCATTGCCAACACCTTCATCGTGGCCCAGGGGCATCCCGTGGGCACGTCCCTCTTTGAAGCCGATCTGGTGGAGGACGCCAAGCTGCTCCTGGCCGAAGCCAAGGCCGCGGGCAAGACCATCCACGTCCCCACGGATGTGGTGGTGGCCAGCGAGCTTTCCGCCTCAGCCCGGCCGTTCCTCAAGGACGTGAGCGACATCGCCGCCGACGACATGGTGCTGGACGTGGGACCGCAGACCGCCAAGGCCTACGCCGCCGCCTGTCAGGAAGCAGCCACCATCGTTTGGAACGGGCCTGTGGGTGTCTTTGAATACGAGCAGTTTGCCGGCGGCTCCAAGGTGCTGGCCTATTCCATCGCCGACTCCAACGCCTTCTCCCTGGTGGGCGGCGGCGATTCCGTGGCCATGGTGGAAAAGTTCGGCCTGGCCGAGGCCATGGGCTACATCTCCACCGGCGGCGGGTCCTTCCTGGAATTCCTGGAAGGCAAGACCCTGCCTGCCGTGGCCATGCTTGAGGAACGCGCCAAAGGGTAAAGATTCACTCGAACGAGGTCTCTGCGAGAGGGGAAGCCTTTTGCAAAAGGTTCTCCCNTTCGGGGGAAGAACCTTTTTTCAGAAAGGTTTTCCCCCGAGAACTCTTTTCAAAGATAACTTGCTCTAACCGGCCCTATCGCCTGAGCTGATACTGCCGCACGGCGCGGTTGTGCTCGTCCAAGGTTTTGGAGAAGACGTGCCCGCCGTCGCCCGTGGCCACGAAGTACAGGTAGTCGTGCTCTTCGGGGTCTGAGGCGGCCTTGAGGGCGTCCAGCCCCGGCGAGCAGATGGGGCCCGGCGGCAGGCCGGCCCGCTGGTAGGTATTGTACAGGTTGGCGGCGTCATTGATGTGGCTGCGGCGGATGTTGCCGTCAAAGGCGGTGCCCAGGCCATAGATGATGGTGGGATCGCACTGCAGCAGCATGTTCCGGGCCAGGCGCTTGGTGTACACCCCGGCCACGCGCGCCCGTTCCGCGGGCACGCCGGTTTCCCGTTCCACCAGGGAGGCCAGGGTCACCAGCCGCGCCAGCGCCGCGGCGTCTGGCTCGCCGTGCTCGGCCCAGATTCGGGCCGTCTTGTCCCAGAATGTCTTGAGCAGCAATTCCACAATGAATCTTGCATCCTGGCGACCGGGCCGCTTGAGAAGGTAGGTTTCCGGAAAAAGGAAGCCCTCGGCGTTCTCAAAGGGAATGCGATACTTTTTCAGCAGCTCGGGGTCGTGCACCAGGGTTTTGATTTCGCTGGCATTGGCAAAGCCCTGATCCTCGATCACCTGGGCGGTTTCCCACCAGGTCAGCCCCTCGCGGATGGAGAGGCGGTACAGGATGGGCTTGCCCGTGGCCAGGGTCTCCAGCACCTGGGCTGGGGGCCAGCCGGTGGAGAGCTGGAAGTCCCCGGCCTGGACGGAGCCCAGCCGTTTTTCCCATTTGCCTAGGAATATGAAGTATCTGGCGCTGGTAATGACGCCTTCGGCTTCCAGGGCGCGGGCCACTTGGTCGAAGGTCTGGCCTTGTTCCACGGTGAAGACCACGTCCCTCCCCGGCGTTTCCGGCGAGGCGCGCAGGAAGTGCTGCGCTTTGAGGTAGATGGCAGCCGTCAACCCGAGGATGACGATCAGAAAAATGCCCGCAAGGGAGAGGAGGATTCTGCGCATGGTCAGTCTGTGTCGGCGGTTGCCGGCGGTGCAGGCCCCCTGGGGGGGGCGTTCATGTCCAGATGCCGCTGCAGCAGGTGGGCTGCGGCGTGCCGGTCCAGCACGAGGCGGCGGTCCTTGCCGTTGAGGTGAGGCAGATCGGCCAGATCGTCGCGTGCGGCGCACGAGGTCAGGGTTTCGTCCACCGTGGTCACGGGCACGGCAAGGCGGCGGGTCAGGCGTTTGACGAAGTTGCGGGCCTGGCGCAGGCTCAGGGGCTCCTGGCCGTCGGCATCGGGCGGATGCAGGGGCAGGCCAACCACCACCTGCTCCACGCCATGCTCCACCACCAGCGCTGCAATCTCGTCCGCGACGCGTTGCTGTGAGCGATTGTATAGCGTTTTGAACGGAAACACCAGCCGAGCGTCAGGGTCGGAAATGGCCAGCCCTACCCGCTCGGTGCCGTAATCGATGCCCAGATGCTTCATGCGGCCGCGCCTCCGTGCAACAGCCTCAGCGCCGGACGAACGGCGCCAGCACCTCGGCCAGCGCCTCCAGGAACGCCGACAGCATGGCCTCGGTGATGTCGCCCATGTGCCCGATGCGGAACACCGGCGGCGCGCCGGCGGCTTCCAGGGCCGTGTTCATCTTCATGTAGCCCGTGTCGAACAAAAAGCCCCTGGCTCGCATGGCTTCCTTGAGGGCCTTCAGATCCGCCGCAGTCATGCTGGACGGGCACTGCACGGCCGTGGCCGAGGGAGAGCGGCAGCCCTCCGGCGCGAACAATTCGAAGCCGGCCAGGCCGGCCGCAAAGGCGTGGGCCTGATCCCGCAGGCGCAGGTGCCGGGCAAAGCGGGCCTGCATGCCTTCCACGCGCAGAATGTAGTCCAATTGCACGGCCATCTGGTTGGCCAGGCTGGTGCTGGGGGTGGACAGCGTCTGGTGCTTGGCGGCGCGCTCCAGGTGGCGCACGATGTCCGTCACATAGCCTTTGTTCTTGACCTGCCTGGACTTTTCCACCGCCTCCTGGGAGACGAAGCAGATGCCCACCCCCGCGGGCAGGGCTAGGCTTTTCTGCGTGGCCGTGGCGTAACCGGCGCAGCCCATGGCCGGCAGATCCACCGCCACGCCGCCGAAGATGGACACGCCATCCACCAGGGGCAGCGCCCCGTACCGACGCACCAGGGCGCAGAACGCGGCGATGTTTTCATGAAACACGCCGGTGGAAGTCTCGTTGTGGGTCATGGTGACCACGGCCGGACGCTCGGTCTGGAGGAGGGCTTCCACCACCTCCAGATCCATGGCCTGGCCGGGCGTCACCTTGTGCTGCACGTGCTTTTTGCCATTGAACACAGCGATATTGTGGAACAAATCCCCAAACGCACCCACGGAGATGTTCAGCACGGTCTCGTCATCGGCCACCAGGGATCGGATCAGCGTCTCCAGGGCGTTGGAGCCGGAACCGGGCACCAGGGCCAGGTGGTAGCCGTCGGCGGCAGGATCATCGCCCAGGCCAGCCAGGGCGCGCAGGCCGTGGAAGATCGGATCGAAGCGCGTGGCGGCTTCGGTGTCGCGATGGCCGAATTCGGGCAGGGCCGCCGCCAGGCGCACCTCGGGACGGATGTACGTGGGGCCGGTGATGAACAGGGCAAGATCGTTAAACTCCATGACGCGCTCCAGACGCTGAGGGTGCGTAGATTACTTTTCCGCCGCGGCTGCCACCCGGCGCACACCGCCGGCCCGGGGCATGGCCTTGGCCACGGTTTTGCGGAACAGCTTGCTCCAGCGCGGGCCATGGAGCTGCTCGGCCAGGTATTCCAGGGAATGCAGCACCGGGTGCACGTCGTGCATGCCCAGCAGCGAGCGGGAGATGCCCACCTTGCACGAAGGACACCCGACGATGATGGGATTGGCCGCGGGATAGCCGGTCAGATCCTTGCCAAGCTGCTCCTGCTTTTTTGCCCGGATACGGTTGTAGATGTCCGGGGAGGTCATCGCGCCCAGGCCGGATTCGCCACAACATCCGGGAGAAACAGCCACCTGCGCCCCCGTGAGCCGGGCCAGCCCCTGGCGGTAGGCCTCCGTGGCCTTGGGGCCCTTGATGCCCGTCCACTCGGCATGGCAGGCGCCATGATACAGGAGCTGCCGGCCGCCGGTCTTGGGCAACCTGTCCGGCGGGATGCGTTCCAGCAGGAATTGCGTCACGTCCTGATGCGCCAGCTTGCGGGGCAGCATGGCATCCAGCTGATAGCGGGAAAGCCCGTCGCGGCAGGAACCGCAGGAGGTCAGCAGGTGCGTCACGTGCAGGCCCTCGGTGGCGGCTTCTTCCAGCAACTTCTTGATGGCGTAGATATTGCGGGCCTGATTGGTGGCAAAGGCCTCTTCGCAGCCGCTCACCAGCAGCGGATACCCGCAGCAGAGGTGCTCCCGCGGCAGGACCACGGCGTAGCCGGCTTCCAACAACAGCAGGACACCGGCCAGGCCGATGCTCCGATAGAACAGGGAGGCGCCGCAGCCGGGGAAGTACAGCACCGTGGGCAGGCCTTCTTCGGGCTTTTCCAGGGGCGTCTTGGGGAGGGCTGCGCCGGCGGGGATGAAGAACGGGCCGCGGTCCATGTGCAGGGCCTGCAGCAGGTTGCCTATTCCCATCTGCGGCGTGGGGCCGGAGAAGAGGGGGTTGTCGATCTTGCGACGCCAGGAGGGCGGCACCAGCCGCACCAGCTGGCTCTGGGCCGCGCCGCCAATGGCCGCCAGCCGGGCCGCCTTGGGCACGCGCCGGGCCGGAGCGCTGGAGAGCCAGCCCAGCACGGCATGCTTTATGGGATGCCCGCCGGCGTGCTTGTCGTCCAGGAACGCCCGCAAGGACAGCACCACGTTGGGCGTGTCGATCTTCACCGGGCAGGTGGCGGTGCACTTGCCGCAGGCCGTGCAGTGCTCCATGAGCCGGCGCAGCTCGTCCAGCAGGGCGCGGTCCGGCTCGCCCTTGTTCACCTGCGTGTAGTAGATGGCTTCCACCAGCGCGCCCAGGGTGATGAATTTGTTGCGCGGATGGTAGATCAGCGAGCGTTGCGGCTGGAACATGGCGCACACCTGCTTGCACTTGCCGCAGCGGGTGCAGACCTGGATGCTTTGCAGCAGCCGGATGAGCCGTTCCTTCTCGGGCAGGCCGCTCTGGCGGATGTCCTGAATGAGGCGGTTGAAGGAGAAGGTGTAGGGCGTCACCGGCAGGGCGCGCTGGGTGAGCTTGCCGGTGTTCAGGATGTTGTTGGGGTCCACTTCCTTCTTGTATTTCTTGAGGGCGGCGATCTTCTCGTCGGAAATGAAGCCGATTTTGGTGATGCCGATGCCGTGCTCGCCGGAGACCTGGCCTTTGAACTCCAGCACCTGGGCCATCACCGTGGCGGCGGCTTCCTCGGCCTGGTGCAGCATCTCCGGATCATTGGAGTTCACGGGGATGTTCACATGGCAGTTGCCGTCGCCGGCGTGCATGTGGTTGGCCACCACCACGCGGGTCTTGAGCATGTTCTGATGGATCTCGGCAATTTTTTCGGCAGCCTCCGGATAGCGGGAGGCAAGATCGCGGAAGAAGAAGGAAATCTGCACCTCCAGCTCCTGATCGTTGAGCTCGACAGCGGTGGTTTCCTTTTTCAGGATGCGCTGACAAAAGCCGCGCTCCATGGCGATGAACTCGTCATCCATGGGCACGGCTTCCAGACGGCCCACTTCGCCCAAGGCCTTGCGGTAGGCCTTGGCCAAGTAGATGAGGTTCAATCCTTCCAGAAAATCGGCAAAGGTCGGGATCATCTCAATGGGGATGACCACGTCTTCGTTGATCTTGAACCCGGAGGTGCGTTTGGAGATGGCCGAGAGCTTGTGCCGGTCCTCCCAGAAGTGCTCGGCTTCCTTTTCGTCCCGGGCGATAAACACATCCATGTTGTCCCGACGGTCCACCACGCCGGCAATCTCAGCCACGGCCTTATCCAGGGCCTCGGGGTGGTCGCTGTTGAGCTCCAGGATGAGCACAGAGATGGGATCCCCCTCGTAGCGGGTGGACTTCTTCACGTACTCGATGGCCTGGACATATTTGATGCCGAACTCTTCCAGGGCGCTCATCTTCACCAGATCGCCTTCGTCGCGGATGCGGCCGCGCAGGGCCACCAGCTCCGTAACCACCTCCATGGCGTGGTGCATGCTGCGGCCGAAGAATTCCAGCACGATGACCCGGGCATGCGCAAGCATGGGGTAGCAGATGAAGCAGGCATCGGTGATGACGCCATCCACCCCTTCCTTCTGCACACCGGGCAGGCCGCCAAGGTACTTGTTGGTGACGTCCTTGCCCAGGTTCGCACCGCGGATCTGGTCGCCGGGCAGGGAGATGGTTTCCTTCAGCCGGCCGTCCTCGGTGCGCACCTCGAACACCGCGGTTTCGTCGGACATGATCTTGTGCCGGGGATGTTCCACGCGGCGCACCTCAATGACCTCACCCACTGGCGTCACCATCCTATACGAAAGGATGTTGTCCAGGGTGGTGCCGTACTCAAAGGCGAACGGGCCGCCGGAGTTCTCGGAAATGTTGCCGCCGATGGACGAGGCCGCCTTGGAGGCCGGATCCACGGTGAAGAGCAGGCCCTTCTTGGCCGCAGCCTGGATGGCCTGCAGGGTGATGACACCGGCCTGCGTGCACAGGGTGCGCTGCTCGGCGTCAATCTCAATGATTTCCTTGCACTTGGCCAGGGAAAGAATGACAGACCGCTGATGCGCCGGGATGGCCCCGCCGGTGAGGCCCGAGCCGCCTCCCCGGGGCACGATGACAAAATCCATCTCATTGGCCAGCTTGACGATGGCCTGGATCTGCTCCGTGCTCTTGGGCGTGACCACCAGCAGCGGCAAATTCATGCGCAAGTCCGTGGAATCGGTGCTGCTCTCCACCAGGGTGGAGGGTCGGGCATCCACGCTGTCGGCGTCCAGCATGGTCAGCAGGCGGCGGGACAACTCTTTCTTGAAGCGCTGGTCGTCCTCGAATTCCTTCCAGAACCGCTTGATGGCCTTGGAAATAACCGCGCCGTACTCCCGGGAGAGGGAGGGCTTTTCGCGGCGGAACTTGGCCTTGACGCTCTCCACCACCTGCCGCGGGTCGATGAACGGATTGTAACGGACAAGAAACATCTCCTGCGCCAGGGCCAGGGCCAGATCGCGCACGGCCTCGGGCCAGGCGGCGAACTCGCCGGGGGTGAGCCCCAGCACACGGGAGACAATGTGTTCGGGCGGCAGGGAGATGTGGGGGCCTTTTTGCATCATGGAGGGCCTCGCAATGCGAAGACGCCGCGGCGGCAGCACCGCCAGACCGGCAAGGAAGGAAGGAAAAAAGATATATCTATTAATGGGGCGAGGGCGAATTGGCAAGCCCCCCGCCAGGGGCATTTTCCGGCACGGGCAGACAGCCCGGCCAGGGTCACGACAGACGCACAGCAGGGGCCCGGTTGCGTTTCGTCTGGATCTGCCTTACTTCGCGGGTGGTTTGGGACCGTCCGGCACTGGGCCGGGCGATGGCATGGGCAACCCCTGGATAATCTGCTCAAACCCCTGCAGCAACTGGCCCAGGCCCTGCTGCAAGGCCCGGCCGGCCCGCCAGGCAAGGTAGTCCTCCTGGCTGGCGAACCCGGCAAACACAAGGTCCTGCCCGCCGGGAGCGCCCGGCCCGGCGCCTTCCACCGGCGCGCAGGCCAGTACGGGCAGGGGCGCCGTGGCGTCCACATAAAACACCGTGACCGCGGCCAGGCCGGGAAGCGCATCCTGACGCAGGCACACCGTCACGTCGCTGCGGGTGCCATTGCCGGCCGGCACAATCTCCGCCACCGCGCCGATGGCGCGGCCCTGCAATGCCACCGGCGAGCCCAGGGGCAGCCGGGTATCGTCCATCACCACGGCAAACCGGACCACGGCCTTGCGGTGACTCACGGGATTACACACGCCGCCCGGCAGCGTCGCCGTGTCCGAACAGCCTGCCAGCACTGGCAAAAGCAGCAGACACAGCCATGAGACGAGGCGGAAAGGGTGATTCATGGATCAGTCTCTAGCACATTCCGGCCCGGCACGCCAGCCCGATGCCGGCCACGCCACGCATGGCGGCCGCGTGTTCCAGACCGCCCGGGCCCTGGGAATCTCTCCGGATGCCCTGCTGGACGCCAGCAACAACGCCAATTCCCTGGCCGCGGACCTCACGGCCGAGGTGCTGGCCGGCATCCGGCCCGAGCATCGGTTCTATCCCGATCCCACCTGCGCCGCCTTGCGCGCAGCCTATGCCGAGGCCGAGGCCCTTCCCGAAGAGCACCTGCTGCCCGTGCACGGGTCGGCCGAAGGCATCCTGCTGACGCTGCTGGCCCTCAGGCCGCGCTCGGTATGCATTCTGGGACCGATTTTTTGCGAATACCCCCGCCTGTGCGACGTGCTGGGCATCCCCTGGACCCTGCACGCCCTTTCGCCCGAAACCGGCTTCACCCTCACGGCCCGAGATCGTGCCGCCCTGCTCGCCTCGCCGGCCGAGGCGGTCATCCTCTGCTCGCCCGGCAATCCCACGGGCCAGGCCATGGAGGATCTGCCCGATCTCGTGGCCGAACTGGCGGCGTCGAAACAGGTGATTGTGGATCTGGCCTACAGGGACTTCCTGCACGGCAGCGCGGCAGCTGCCGACCATGCCCCGGCAGCGCTCCTCGCGGCTGTATCCCGGCATGCCGCCCGGGTCGTGCTCCTGACCAGTCTGACCAAGTTTTTCTTTTGTCCTGGTATTCGAATTGGTTGCGTCATGGCTGCGCCGAAAACCATTGCCCGGCTGGCCGCCCTGCAGCCCCCCTGGAGCGTGACCCAGCCGGCCCAGGACGCCGGGACGGTCTTTCTGCAGCGCAGGGAGGACTACCGCGCCCGGCTGCCGGCCCTGCGTCGGCTGGCTGCGGCGCATGCCGCCCGGCTGCGGCAGATTCCCGGCGTGACCGGGGTGCTGCCCACGGCGACAAATTTTCTGTTGCTGCGCCTGACGCCGGAGCACTGCGCCCCGGCCGTGACCGAGGCCATGGCCGCCCGGCACATCCTGGTCCGGGAGTGCGACTCCATCCCGGGCATGCCGGCCGGCCATCTGCGGCTGCAGGTGCGCACCACCGGGGAGAATGCCCGCGTGGCCGAGGCCCTGGCCTCAGTCCTGCAGCCGCGGTAGGCCGTCCCGCACCGTCACTTGTTCGCCGACGGCCGCAGATGCGCCAGCACGCGCTTTTCGGCGTCCTTGGCGGCGTCGGTCTCGATGCAGTCCAGCTCGCAGCGGTCCAGAAAATGAATGGCCCCGGTGGGACACATGGCGGCGCAGGCCGGCCCCAGACCGATGGCCCGGCGCTCGGAGCACATGTCGCACTTGCGCACGGCCACGCCTTTGTTGGTGAGCACCATGGCCGCGTACGGGCAGCTCTGGGTGCATTCGCGGGTCTCGCAACCGCGGCAGAGCATGGGCTGCAGCACCACGGCCCCGTCGCGATCCCGGGCCAGGGCGCCGCGGTGGCAGGCGCGGATGCAATGGGCCTTTTCGCAATGGCGGCAATACAGGGGCACCAGCACCCCGTCGCGGGTGCGGGTCATGTGGATACGGGGGGCATCGTGCAAAAAGCTGCAGACCGTCTCGCATGTCTCGCAGCCAATGCAGGTGGAATAGTCCACATACAGGACTTTTCCGGCGGGAAATTCGCTCATGGGGCCATCCTGCGAAGGTTAATGGGGGGAGGTGCGGGGCGATGGCCGGGGCACACGTTCTTCGTCCTGGAATTCCGCCTGCCGGGACTGGGCCTTGAGATCCAGCCAGTTGGCCAGGGAGCGCGCGGCCTTGAGCCCGCTTTCAATGGCCTTGCCGATCTTGCTGGGGCCGGTGAGCACGTCCCCGGCCACAAAGACATTCTCGATGGCCGTCATGTTCAGCCATTTCACGTCGCCCTTGCGCACGTTCTCCAGCCCCAATTCCTTGGCAAAGGGAGGGGTGGGAATCTCGCCGATGGCCGTGGCCGCGGCCTGGGCCGGGATGGTCACGGGCTCGTCCTGTCCCGGCACCCGGCAGACCACGCCCGTCACGCTGTCTTCCCCCTCAAAGCGCAAGGGGGTGTGCTGTTCCAGAAAACGCACCCCCGCGGCCTCCATCTGTTCAACCTCGAAAAGCCCGCAGGGTGCATCCCGCCGGGTCTTGCGATAGCAGACGGTGACGCTCCTTGCCCCCAGCCGCAAGGCGCTGTGGGCCACGTCCGCCGCGGAATGCCCCGCGCCGACCACCACCACATCCTGCCCCTGCACGGCCGGGGCGGTGACGCCGGGCTTGCCATAGCCGGCAGCGCGGATGGGAAAGAGGAACTGCAGGCTGGTGCTCACCCCGGGCAACTGCTCGCCGGGGATGTTCAGACTGCGGGACTTCCAGGAGCCGGTGCAGATGATCACGGCGTCGTGATCCTCCACCAGCTCACCCAGCCCGCGGATATCGCAAGAAAAATGATCGCCCTCCTCCTCGTGCAGGGGGGCGGAGCAGCAGATTTTTGTCTGCAGATGAAAATTGACGCCGTACTTGCGCTCCAGCTCCAGCACCCCGGTCTGAATGCGGCCGGGCGGGATGCGCTGGGAGGGGATGCCGAAGGTCATGAGCCCACCGGCCTTGGGCAGCTTGTCATAAATATCTACCTGATAGCCCAGGCTGGCCAGGTAGCCGGCAGCAGCCAGGCCCGAGGGACCCGCGCCCACGATGGCCACGGCCCGGCCATTGGGCGGCAATGGTTCCGGCCGCAAAAAGGCAAAATGCATGGAACTCGGCGCAGAGGGTGCAGACATGGGGCGACTCCCGCAATGAAGGATGCGTTTTGGCCAAGAATACGCCTTCCGCCGCGCAAGTCCAGACGGTGCGTGGCCCATCCTGCCATGAAGGCCCGACGCCCGGCATTGATCAAAATCAAGCCGGCCCCTGGCAGGCGCGACAATCTGCAGGGCTGTTTACCCGCCCGGAACTCTGCTACAGGGACGCCATGCAGGAATCATCATGTCCGTAGGCCGCGCGGCCATTGTCACCGGTCTGGCGTCGGCGGTCGTCGCCGTCCTGGGATTGGGACGGGAGATGCTCGTCTCGCGCCTGTTCGGAGCCTCCCCGGCCATGGACGCCTTTGTGCTGGCCGTCACGGTGGTGACCATGGGCGCGAGCATCCTGGGGATCTCCCTGCGCACGTCCCTGGTGCCGGTGCTGGTGGGCGGGCTGGGGCGCACCGAGCGGGATCGCGTCTTCGTCGCCTCCCTCCTGGGCGCGGCGGCGGCAGGGGCCTTGCTGTGGGTCGCAAGTATGGCGGCCCTGCCCTGGGTGCTGCGGGCCATGCTGCCCGAGATCTCGCCGGCCCTGGCGAACGCCCTGGGCCAGTGGCTCAGCCCGCTGTGGTGCACCGGCCTGCTGGCCGGCGCATTGCAAGGGGCGCTGCAGGCGGACAGGCAATTTCTGGGGGCAGGACTGATCCCCGGCGCCGTGCCCGCGGCCTGCATGCTGGCCCTGGGGGTTCCCCTGGCGCAGGGCGAACAGGCCGACACCATCGCCCTGCTGGCCGGCGGCACCCTGGCCGGTGCAACACTGGAAGTGCTGGCTGCCGGATGGCTGCTGCGCCGGCGGGGCTGGCGGCTGCGGCCCGCCGCCCGACACAGCGACGTCTGCACCACCGCCCTGCGGCGGGTGGCGCAACAAAGCTGGGCCATGCTGCCGGGCATGTCCGCGGCGGCGTCCTCACAGATCATCGACCGCGCCATGGCCTCCGCCCTCGGGCCCGGGGCAGTCTCGGTGCTCAACTACGGCGGCAAGCTGCCGTCCCTGGCCCTCACCCTGGGCGGCATGGCCGTGGCCACAGCAATTTTCCCCTATTATGCCGAGCACCTAGGCAAGAACGATACGGCCGCCGCCCAGGCCCTGCTGCGATGCTGGGCACGCCGGCTGCTGTGGGGCGGTGCCGCTGCGGCCGCGGTGGGCATGGCTGTTTCCCTGCCGGTGGCGCGGCTGGTGTTCCAGGGCGGGGCCCTGACGGCCGAAGACGCCGTGGTGGTGGCCCAGGTGCAGGCCTGCGCCCTGCTGCAACTGCCCTTCTGCTGGGCCAGCTGGGCCTTTTCCCGCTACCTGGCGGCCAGCGGGCGCAACGGCGAACTCTCCCTCATCACCCTGGGCAATGTGGTAGTGAACGTGGCAGGCAACTACGTGTGCATGCGCTGGCTGGGCGTCTCGGGCATCGCCCTGGCCACGGCCTTCATGTTCCTGTATGCCCTGCTGGCCTGCCGCCATGCCGTGCTGCGGCGGCGATGACGGCGCTGCTACATCTCCGAGGGCAGGCAATCAAAATCCGACGACACCAGCGGCTCTTCCTCGTCGCTCCACACGGTCCACTGCCGATCCTGCCGGTTGATTTCCTGCATCAACTGATTCCATTCTTCCAGGGAGAACACGTTATCCTCACACTCCTGCGCCACGGGACTGCTCCTTTGCTTTTGGTTCGAAACCCGGTATGCACCACGGCGGCGACCATGGCAGAGAATTTCGACAACCCCGTGGACATTGCATGGCATCTGCATGAAATGGACACACCCCGCCCGGATCATCACCCGCGGCCCGGCAACAACGCCTGCTGCAACAGGAGCGTCACATCATGGATTGGAAACTTGCCGCCACGGCCTTTGCCACCCTGTTCATCGCCGAACTGGGAGACAAGACGCAGTTGGCCTGCGTGCTGCTAACCGCCAAAAGCCAGAAACCCTGGGCCGTGTTCCTGGGCGCATCCCTGGCGCTGGTGCTGGTGAGTCTCCTGGGCGTGTTGTTTGCCAGCGTGCTGTGTAAATATGTCGATCCGCAGATCATCCGGAAGGTGGCGTCCGTGGGGTTTGTGGTGATCGGCGTGCTGATGTACTTCGACAAGATGTAGCGCAACAGCTCGTTTTACCAGAAAAAATGTTCCCGCCGCACCTGGCGTGGGTGGATGCCGTGGGCCTGCTGCAGGCTGCGCAGCACACCGGCCAGCCAGGGCTCGGGACCGCAGGCGTAGCAGCCTTCCTCTCCGGTCAGCCAGCGGGTCACGGCGGCGGTGTCCAGTCGGCCGGACTGCCAGTGCATGCCCTGCTGGGCCGGACTCTGGGCCACGAAGTCTTCCGTCTCCCGGGACAGGCAGTGCACCACCGTCAGCGGCAGCCGGCGGCACAGCGCCACCAGTTCGCCCACGGCAAAGACGTCCGTCCTGCTTTTGTTGGACCAGAGCAGCACCGTGGGCAGGTGCTGGCCGGCGGCGTCCATGCTGCGCAACAGGCTCAGAAAGGGTGTCACGCCCACGCCGCCGGCCAGCAGCGCCAGGGCCCGATGCGACCAGACATCATGCAGGAATTTGCCGTACGGACCCTCCACCAGCAGGGAGGTCCCCGGGGCCAGACGCAGGAAACTGCGGGTGAAGTCCCCGGCTTCCTTGATCGTGCATTGGATCGGCAAGGCCCTCGCCGCGGCGGCATGCGCCGCGCCCGGGGCCGCACCCGAGAGGGTGAAGGGGTGCGGCTCGTTCATCCCGGCCAGATCCGGCACCCGCAGCACGGCGAATTGCCCGGGCCAGCGACGGATCAATGCGCTTTTCCGGGCCGCAGACGTGGCCGGGGTGAGCACGGCGGTGACGGTGTGGTCGGCCTCGCGGTACATGGCGTCCAGCCGCCAGCGCAGAATGGGCCGCTGCCGGCGCACGTACTGCAGCCGCAGGGCGCAATCCACCGCAAACAGCACCATGAGCGTCCACCACAAATCCACCAGGGGATGCTTGCCCATGTCGTTCCCCCAGAGCATGGCGTGGAGCATGCCGGCAGGGAAGAGCACGTAATACAGCAGATGCGGCCGTTTCCAGTGTCTGAAGGCCAGCTTCTGCATGGCCTGGCCCACATAGGCCAGCACCGCGCAGCCGAGCATGGCGAAATACACCACCCGACCCAGGGTGAGCGGCCATTCCGAAAGCCGCAGACGGTACAGCAGGCTCAGGTCGTACACCATACCCATCTGCATGGAGATGGACCAGGACCGGAACACGGCATGCCCGGCGAAAAACACCACCGTCACCATGGCCAGCCGGCGGTGGAACAGCAGCATCTCGTCCAGCCCAAAGCTGCGCTCCAGCCAGGGATTGCGCGACCCCAGCCAGCACAGCGCCAGAAAAAACACAATGCCATTGAACGCGAACCAGTTGCCCAGATCCCCGGTGACGGTGATGAGCGTCGGCGCGACAAAGTGTTCCGGCCGGGTGAGCACCCAGCCCAGATTGGCCCACACGAGCAGCAGGATCCCGGTGGCGGCCCACACCCGCCGGGCCCGGGGCCTGCGGCGGGCCTCCTCCAGCATGGCGGCGGCAAGGGATGGCGCAGCAGTCTGTTTCATGCTGATTGATGTGGCAGGCTTTGCCGTCCAGGGCAAGTCCGGCCGCGCCTCTATTTCGCTGCAGTTCCCCGCTTGCAGAATTGGTGAATCACGGTACAATGCCGCCAATGCTCACCGTCCTATGTCGTGCACGCAGGACTGAACTCTGGAGGAATGCAGCATGTCCATGTTCATCATCCCCGTCAGATCGCCCGGTCTGGCCCATATTTCCTATATCTTCGGCCACGGCGGCAAGGCCGGAGTGGTGGATCCCCGCCGCGACTGCCAGATCTATCAGGATATCGCCCGCGCTCACGGCGCCGTCATCACCCATATCTTCGAAACCCACCGCAACGAGGACATCTGCAGCGGCGGCGCAGCCCTGGCCCGCCGCACCGGCGCAGTGTGCTGCCACGGCCGGCAACTGCCCTTCGCCTTCGGCCAGGCTGTGCAGGAGGGCGACCGCTTCCGCTTTGGCAGCCTGGAAGCCAAAGTCCTGGAAACACCCGGGCATACGTTTGAATCCATCTCCGTGGCGCTGTACGATCATAGCGCCGGCGCCGCCGGGGCAAGCACGGCCGTGGCCGTGTTCACCGGAGACTGCCTGTTCATCGGCGACGTGGGCCGCACGGACTTTTTCCCCGGCCAGGAGCGCGAAACCGCCACCAACATCTACGAAAGCATCCACAACAAGCTGCTGCCCCTGGGGGATCAGACCATCGTCTACCCTGCCCACGGGGCCGGCTCGGTGTGCGGGGCCTCGCTCTCCGAACGCGAATTCTCCACCATCGGCCACGAGCGGCGCTGCAACACCGTACTGCAACTGCCGGACAAAGAAGCCTTCATCCAGTTCAAGATGGCGGAAATCCATCATAAGCCGCAGTATTTCAGCAAGATGGAGGAATACAACCTCCTGGGCAGCGCGCCGGATCTGCCCACCCTGCCCCAGCCCGCGCCGGTATCGGCCAAAACCTTCATGGACAAGAAATCCGCCGGCATGCAGGTGGTGGACATCCGCAGCCCCGAGGCCTTCGGCGGCGCGCACGTGCCGGGCTCCTACTGCTTCCCCCTGGACATGCTGAGCGCCTACTGCGGCTATTTCCTGACCTTTGACAAGGAAATCGGGCTGGTGATCGACGAACTGGCCCAGGCCGATGAAGCCGTGGCCCAGCTCTATCGCATGGGATACGACAACGTCACCTGCTTCCTCAGCGGCGGCTTGCCGGCCTGGGAAACGGCGGGCTTCACGTACGAATCCCTGCCTTCGGTGCATGTGGACGAGCTGGTGCGGCGCATCGACGCCAACGAAGACTTCACCCTGCTGGATGTGCGCGCCGAGGGCGAATGGGCCAATGGGCTCCTGCCCGGAGCCACGCCCATTTATCTGGGGGATTTGGAACGCAAGCTGACCACCCTGCCCACGGACAGGCCCGTGACCTGCTTCTGCGGCAGCGGCCGGCGGGCGGTCATCGCGGCGTCCCTGCTGCTGCGGGCGCACATCGGGCCGGTGGAAAACTGCCTGGGCTCCATGGCCGCCTGCATGGCCCTGGGCTGCCGGCTGGAGAATGCATAGCTGCGCTGATTCTGGGGGAACCCCTTTCTGCAGAAAGGGGTTCCCCCAGACCCCCTCCCCAAAGATTTTTATAGTAACCACTCGTTACTATAAAATTTTTGGAAGGGGAGAGCGCGAGNGCGAGAGAGGAGAACCTTTTGCAAAAAGGTTTCCCCTCTCGCAAAGATCTTCCCCAAGCATAAAATGCTCTAATGCCCGCCGCAGCCGCAGTCCGGGCCGTGCTCGTGGTGGTGATGGTGATCGCTTTCACCGTCCATGAGCATGTCGCACAGCTCGCGCTTGACCTGGCGCTGGTTCACATTGAACAAAAAGCGCAGGAACGTCAGGAACTCGGCCATGCCCTCCGCGGTGTCCAGGCTGTATCCGGGCACGATGGCGAAGCGATTCAGCTCCTCCAGCAGGTGATCGCGCACCGTGGCGTCGCCCTGGATCAGCTCTTCCAACCGGGCGTAGCGGCCGTGCGTGTCGATGGCCTGGGCGAAATAGGCCTTCATGCGCAGCATGTTGATCGGGTGCAGCTTTTCCTGAAACTTCAGGTAGCTGATGGGGCCGTCCATGGCCATGGTCTGGTCGAAGTCATAAATGACGATCATGCTTGTTCCTCATGAAAAATGATGTCTCGGAATGCGCGAGGAAGGATTTTCGCACTCCGGCGCGGCCGGGTCAAGCCGTGGGACGGCCCGAACAGTGGCGGATTGGGACCGCCATGCAATCGCGCTGCAGACGCGTGAAGGGGAACCCGTCTCGTGCAGAGAGGGGTCCCCCTTGGGCATGTCATACTGCGTCAATTCGTTACATGGCCATGCGCATGCCGCCGAAGGGCGCCAGGTCCGGGCCATCAGCCTTGACCGTGCCGTCCAAGGCCAAAACCTGCACCGCCACGGGGCCGGTGTATCCCGACAGGCGCACGGCGTCGTCCACCAAACCTGCCAGGCCCGCGCAACAGGGCACTTCCATGCGCAACACCGTCACCGAGGCGGGCCGGGCCGTCTTGAGGATGGCGGCCAGCTTCTGCTGGTAGTGCGCTGCGGGGCCGAACTTGGGGCAGCCCAGGGTCAGCACGCGGCCGTGCAGGTGGGTGCTGTGAAAATCTCCCGCCGCGCCGGGGGCGCAATCCGCCGCCACCAGCAGGTGCGCACCCTGGAGAAAGGGCGCTTCCGGCCGCACCAGCTCCAGCTTGATGGGCCAATGGGTGAGCGCGGACGCTTGCGGAGCAGGCTGCGAGACGGCCTGCGAGACAGTCTGGGGAGCGGCCTGGGGCGCCGGCGTTGCCCTGGGCGCGAAGCTGCGCTCCATGGATCCGGGGCAGCCGCACGGCATGCTGGCCGGACGGGGTGCCGGGGCCGCCTGGGGCTCCTTCAGGGTCTCGATGCGCTCGTGCACGGCCTCTTCGTTGAATTCCTCGGCCTCGCGCTCCACAACCTGCAGCGCGCCCGTGGGGCAGTGTCCCAGGCAGGCGCCCAGGCCATCGCAATACAGTTCCGCCACCAGCTTGGCCTTGCCGTCTATGATCTGCAACGCCGCTTCGGCGCAGCCGGGCACGCAGGCGCCGCAGCCATTGCAGAGGTCTTCGTTGATTTCGATGATCTTGCGCGTCACTTTCATGGGGGGCCTCCTTCGGCTCTGAAAACACAATAGACCATGACCGGACCTGCGACGTTGACGCACGTCAAGAATAGGCATTTTTTTGCGATTTGCCTGTGGTGCAAAAAATGACTAGGGACACATGCATCACGCCACGCTGAGGAGATTCCATGTCCAAACCGTCATCGCCCGATCAAACCGAGCAGTTTTTGCAGGACCTGCCGGAGATTGCCCCTGGCCAGGCCTTCCGTTTCGCCTGTCATCCCGAGGTGCCCTGCTTCAATGCCTGCTGCAGCGACCTCACCCTCATGCTCACCCCGTACGACGTGCTCATGCTGCGCCGGCAACTGAACCTGGGCAGCCAGGAATTTTTAAGCCGGCACGCCAGCTCCGGCACGCACCCGCAGACCGGCTTTCCCCTGGTGTTCATGACCATGCTGGACGACGAGCGCAAGCGCTGCCCCTTTGTGCGTCCAGAAGGCTGCAGCGTGTACAACGCCCGGCCCGGCGCCTGCCGCGCCTATCCCCTGGGCCGCGCCTCCCGTTTGGAGGATGGCCAGGTGAAGGAGCGATATTTTCTGGTCCAGGAAGAGCACTGCCAGGGATTTGTTCAGGACAAGCACTGGACGCCTTCCGCCTGGTATGCCGACCAGCAACTACTTATCTATAATGAAGAAAACGACCGCTATATGGCCCTCATGGCCATGCAGCGCCAGACCGGCCGCCTGCTGGACCGCAAACGCAGCGCCATGGCCCTCATGGGCCTCTACCAGCCCGACAATTTTCAGGAATTCATCCGTAACTCCCGGCTGTTTGAGAGGCTGGACCTCCCCGAGGAGCGCCAGGCCTTCATCCTGGCCGATGAATACGCCACCATTGACTTTGCCTACCATTGGTTGGAGTTCTTGCTCTACGGCCGCAGCAAAGTGCTGCGCCCCCGAACCGAGTGACAGGAGGCCGCCGCCATGGAACGACCCCATCCCAAGATCTATTCCCCTGACCAGCTGGCTGAAATTCTGGAGACGCGCCGCAGCTGCGGCAAAATCGTCTTCACCAACGGCTGCTTTGATCTGCTGCACCCCGGCCACGTCACCCTGCTGACCCAGGCCCGCACCCTGGGCGACGTGCTGGTGGTGGCCGTGAACTCCGACGCCTCGGTCCGCGTGCTGGTCAAGGGCCCCAGCCGGCCGGTGAACACCCTGGCCGACCGCATGTTCATGCTGGCGCACCTGGAGATGGTGGACTACGTGACGTGGTTCGAAGCCGCCACCCCGTACGACATCATCAGCCAGTTGCAGCCGGATATCCTCGTCAAGGGCGGCGACTGGCCCGTGGAAGCCATCGTGGGCCGGGACGTGGTGGAAGCCCGCGGGGGCAAGGCCGTCTCCCTGCCGCTGGTGGAGGGCGTCTCCACCACGGGCATCATCGACCGCATCCGGAACGCCCGGTAGCGGGCTCCCGGATCGTCACCGCAGACAGGCCATGGCCGCGCCCTCCTGCCCTGCCGGGCAGCGCTGGATTCTGCACCTGGACATGGATGCCTTTTTTGCGTCCGTAGAAGTGCTGGACAATCCGGCCCTGGCCGGCAAGCCGGTCATCGTGGGCGGGGGGGAGCGCGGCGTGGTCAGCGCGGCGTCCTACCCTGCCCGCGCCTTTGGCGTGCGCTCGGGCATGCCCTCGGCCCAGGCGCGCAAGCTCTGCCCCCATGGCATCTTCCTGCACGGCAGCCACAGCCGCTACGGCGAGGTTTCCCGGCTGGCCATGGCCGCGCTGGCGCAGTTCTCCCCGATCATGGAGCAGGCCTCCGTGGACGAAGCCTATCTGGACATGACCGGCATGGAACCCTTTCTCGGTCCGCCAGAGGCCATGGGCCGCGCCGTCAAGGACGCCGTCCGCCGGGCCACGGGCGGGCTGGCCTGTTCCGTGGGCCTGGCGCCGGTGAAGTTCCTGGCCAAGATCGCCTCGGACTGGAACAAGCCGGACGGGCTCTTCGTCCTGCATCCCACGATGGTCGATGATTTCCTCATCGCCCTGCCTGTGGGCAAAATCCCCGGCGTGGGCGGCAAGAGCGAGGCCCGGCTCCGGCAACTGGGCATCCGCACCGTGGGAGACCTCCGGCGGCTCTCCCCTGCGTTTTTTGTGCGAGAGTTCGGCAAATGGGGGCAGGCCCTGTGGGATCGCGCCCACGGCATCGATCCCCGCGGGCTGACCTCCCACTGGGACGCCAAAAGCGAAGGCGCGGAAGTGACCCTGGACCACGACACCGCCGACCGCGAGCTGCTGGCCCGGCATCTGTATCAGCAGTGCCACCGCGTGGGCCGCAGGCTGCGCAAGGACGGCCGCACCGCCCGCACCATCACCCTCAAACTCAAAGACCGCGACTTCAAAAGCATCACCCGCAGCCGGACCGTGGAGCTGCCCGTGGCCAGCACCGACGGCTTGTTCGAGGTGGCCAAGTCCTTGTTGGACAAGGAAAAGCTCTCCCGGCCCCTGCGGCTCATCGGCGTGTCTGCCAGCGGCTTTTTCGCCCTGCCGCGGCAGTTGCCGCTCTTTGACGATGCCGAGGCCCGACGCGAGGAACGCCGCCAGACGCTGGACAAGACGCTTGATGACATCGAGGCCCGTTTTGGTCGGGGAGCCGTGCAGCGAGGCCGCGCGGTGGGTACGCATGATCGCGAATCCATACAAAAGAGCCGCCGGGAGAACCCCGGCGGCTTGGAGAAGGACTGCTCTGAGGAATAGTCTTGTTCTATCTTCGAAGTCGGTTAAGGTTGAGGATCAGGATAAGAGATCTTTCTTGCCGGGTATCCGGCGGGACGAGGTGGCTTTGTTGTCCTCATCCTCTCTAGTTGGTCGCGCTCTACAGGACAATATCCCGGGCGACCCCGTGGGCAACTCCGCTTGCCGTGTGTACGATGGCTTTCATTATTTCTTCGTACCCTCCGTTGCAGGTGCCGTTTCCTTGCCTCTGACTACATGATAACCACAACCGCAGCGTTGTAAAGGGTTATTTTTTATTTTTTTATCCCGCCTGCGACGGAGTGAAATCCGCGGGCCGGTCCAGATATTTCGCCCATCGCGTCGCGACCTTGCCCCGCTCCTTGTCCGTGAGCGAGCGCTTGCGCAACAGCACAGCCATGGCGTCCACGGCCCGGGGTCTGCGGCGTATCATCTCGGCATCTTTGCCTTTATCCAGCAATCGCTGCCCCAGTTGGCTATACCGGTATTCCAGCGACACCAGCTCGAAACGCGCCTCGGTCCAGCCCAGATACCAGTGCCAGTCCGTCACATACAACCAGCTGTTTTCGTTGAATGCACGGACATGGGTGGGATCCTGCCAGGCGCCGTGGGCCAGGTCGTATGGCACCACCACATCCAGCAGCCCGCCTTCGGCCAGCAGGCGCAGGCAGGTCTCATAAAACGTCGTCACCTGTGGCAGGTGTTCCAGCAGGTCATGGGCGATGATGCGCGCCGCACAGCCCGGCGCAAGCCGCACCGCCCCGAAGCGCGAGCTGGAATAGACCGTCTCCGGCGTGGGCGGGAACGGCCGGGCCAGATCGGCCACGATGTCCGGCTGCCAAAAGGGGTTGATGTCCACATTCAGGCAGTCGGGCTTGAAGGATTTGCCGCTGCCGCAGTTCAGCGTCCAGCCATCCGATGTTGTGGAAGATCGCGTATCCATGCCTGCGGTGCTATCAGGCCCGGCGATGCGGCACAACCGCCTTCGTGCATTGCAGGGGTTGCAACAGCCGCGACAATGGTGCACCATCCGTGTATGAGCGAATATATTGACGGCTTTGCCGACGCCAACACCGTGGGCATTGTGGAGAAGCAGTCCTTCACCTTTGCCAATTCCGGCGAGCCCCTGCTGCTGGAGAGCGGCCAGCTCCTCGCCCCCGTGACCCTGGCCTTCGAGACCTACGGCCGCCTGACGCCGGCACGCGATAACGCCATCCTCATTTGCCATGCCCTCACCGGCGATGCCCATGTGGCCGGTTATCACGACCCCGCCAAGGGCGGCAGCGGCAAGCCCGGCTGGTGGGAGCTGATGGTCGGCCCTGGCAAACCCATCGACACGGATCGATACTTTGTCATCTGTTCCAATGCGTTGGGCAGCTGCATGGGCTCCACCGGTCCGGCCAGCGAAAAGCCGGACGGCAGCGGCCTGTACGGGCTGGATTTTCCCGTGGTCACCATCGGGGACATGGTCAAGGCCCAGCGCGAGCTGATCGGCCATCTGGGGATCCCGCGCCTGCTGGCCGTGGTGGGCGGCTCCATGGGCGGCATGCAGGTGCTGGATTGGAGCTGCCGCTACCCGGAGATGGTCTACGCCGCCATCCCCCTGGCCACCACGGCCCGGCACTCGGCCCTGAACATCGCCTTCCACGAGGTGGCCCGGCAGGCCATCATGGCCGATCCCAACTGGAACCGCGGCCGCTACACCGACTCCAGCAAACCCGGCACAGGCCTGGCCGTGGCCCGGATGGTCGGCCACATCACCTATCTTTCAGACGAAGCCATGCGCCGCAAGTTCGGCCGCCGCCTGCAGGATCGCGACGCCTTCAGCTTCGATTTCGACCTGGACCTGCCCGACTTCCAGGTGGAAAGCTACCTGCGCTACCAGGGTCGCAAGTTTGTGGAACGGTTCGATGCCAATTCCTTCCTCTACATCACCAAGGCCGCGGACTACTTCGACCTTGCCGCCCAGCATGGCCAGGGCTCCCTGGCCGGAGCCATGAGCCAGGCCCAGGCGCGGTTTTTGGTGATCAGCTTCTCCTCGGACTGGCTCTACCCCACCTACCGCTCCCGGGAGCTGGTCCAGGCCATGAAAAAGGCCGGCCGGGACGTCAGCTTCATGGAGATAGACGCCGACTTCGGGCACGACGCCTTCCTGCTCCAGAACGAACGGCTCTCGGCCCTCATCGCCAACTTCCTGGATCACTCCCAGGCAAAACTGCGCATGGAGGCCGGCCATGCGGTTTGATCTGCAACAGATCGCCAGCTGGATTCCCCAGGGCGCCAGCGTGCTGGACCTGGGCTGCGGCTCCGGCGAGCTCCTGGCCCATCTGCAGGCCCACAAAGGCGTGCGCGGCCAGGGCATTGAACACGGCGAAGACAAGGTGGCCCAGTGCATCGGGCGCGGCCTGTCCGTCATCCAGGGCGACATCAATACGGAAATCCTGGACTACCCCGACGGCCGCTTTGATGTGGTGGTCCTCTCCCAGACGCTGCAACAGGTCTACAAGCCGGCCATCCTGCTCAAGGAGATGCTGCGCGTGGGCCGGCGCGGGGTGGTGAGCTTCCCCAACTTCAGCCATTGGCGCATCCGCATGCAACTGCTGCTCTCGGGCCAGGCCCCGCGCACCAGCGAACTGCCCTACGAATGGTGGAACACGCCCAACATCCGCGTCATCACCCTCAAGGACTTCCGCGCATTCTGCAAAGCCCACGCGCTGCCCATCCTGGAGGAAGCGGCCCTGGATACGGACTACCGCCGCCAGGACGGGCACGTGCTCAGCCTGTGGAAATCCTGGCGGGCCCGGTATGGCATCTTCCTGCTGGGGGCGAGATGAGGCGCGCCACGGCATCGAATCGCCGCGCCCTGGCCACCTGCCCGCCGCGTGCTCCATTTTTTGGAGCATCACTTTTTGGAGAGTTTCCTCCATTTTTTGATGCTACAGACCTATTGGCAAGCTACAAAATTTGTAGCCCAAAATAAAAATCTTTTTATTTCAGATGATAGAAGAGCAGCTTCGCAAGGGTTTTCGTTGGCACGCCGGTTGCTTTTAGGCAAGCATCCGTGCGCAACTCCCTGGGCACTTTTTCTCATCCCGTACAATAGGAGAAAGACAATGCGGAACCAGCAAGGCTTCACCCTCATCGAAATCATCGCCGTCCTCGTCATCCTCGGCATCCTCGCCGCCGTGGCCGTCCCCAAGTACAACGACATGCAGCTGACTGCCGCTAAAAAGGGCGCTGCCGGCATCATCGCAGGCGCCATGTCCCAGTGCTCCCTGGCTTATGCCAAAGCGCTGCTGGATGGAGGTAGCTCCAACGTTGACGCCGCAACCGGGAAGGTCGTGCCTGGTGTCATTGAAACTGCTTGCAAAGCTACTGGGGTGACTGGCGACTACGTCCTGGCTTGCGCTGCGAGCGGTAGTGATATCGTCATCACCGTTACCCATCCCGATTTCACCATCGGCACTGACGGGGTAGCAACGTGGAAAAGCCCCGACAACAACTAGCGGGACGCGACTGACCCAAACACCACCCGATGCAAGGGGCAGCCCATGGCTGCCCCTTGTTGCGTTGAGCCGTCAGACTGCCCTCGGACAAGCCTGCCGACACTGGCCCTGAAAGGCGGTGCGGCTTTTTTTCGTTCCGTTTCGCGCTATTCCGGTGTATATGGGTGGCACGTATCGTTCCCACCCTGCAGCCACTGCGAGTGCCGCGCATGTTCAGCAGATCGTGCTTCCTGTTGCTTCTGGCCGCATTGATGGTTGTTGCCGGCTGCGCTGGCCGGCAAGCCCCTTCGCGCACTGCGTCGCCGCAATCCGGCGGCCTGCTGGAAACGCGCAGCGCACCGACGCCACAGCCCGTCACCGTGCTGTTGGTCCTGCCCCTGGGCAATGCCTATGGGGCCTTCGCCAGCAAGGTGGCGGCCGGGGCGCAGATTGCCGTGGCCCGTCTGGCCCGGGACGGCGTGCGGGTGCAACTGCAGATTGTGGACACCGCCGCCGCCGACTGGCTGGATCAGGTGATGCGCACCTCGCCCTCCGTGCTCATCGGCGGTCCCATGCTGGCGCAGGATCTGATGCCCCTGTTGAGTCTGGCCCCCAGGCGGCAGGTGTTCGCCCTGATGCCCGAGTTCCCCACGGGCCTGCCCCAGGAAGGCCGGGATGCCTGGCGCTTCTTCACCAGCCCGCGGGACCACATCGAGACCATGCTCACCACGGCCCGGGATCACTTCGGCGTCAAGGACGTGGGCGTGCTGTATCCGGACGAGTCCTTCGGCCAACGCCGGGCGCAGTTGTTTCAGGATGTTGCGCGCGAGATGGGAATGCTCACCAAGGCTGCCGCAGCGTATGATCCGGCCGAGCCCCTGCGCTGGAACCGGCAGGTGGCGGCGTTTCTGGAGCAAGGCTATGCCGCGGGCGTTCCTGGCGGCCGGCATCCGGGCATGGAAGCCGTGTTTTTGCCGGATGCATGGTCCCAGGCGCAAATGCTGGTGCCGCTGTTTTCGTACTATCAGGAAGACCACATGCTCGTGCTGGGCTCGGCGCTGTGGGATCAGACCCTGGCCATGCGCCCCGAGGATCAGCAGCCCTTCCGGCTGGCCATGTTCCCCGGCGCCTGGTGGGAGGGCAACGCCGCGCCCGAGGCCCGCGCCCTTGTGTCCGCCCTTGGCGCCAAGCCGGACTACTGGCATGCCCTGGGGTATGATTTCATCCGCTTTGCCGCCACCATGGGGCCCCTGCCGGCCAATGCCGACGCGCAGTGGATCAACACCCGCCTGCAGGCCGTGCAGCACATGGCCTGGAGCATGGCCCCCCTGCGCTGGAACGCCCGGGGCATGGCGTCGCAGCGCCTGTTTGTGTTCGCGCCTACGCCATCCGGCCCCGTGCCGGCCAATCTGGAGGCCATCCGCAGCCGCTTTGCCGAGGCGGCCAGAAATTACCGCATCCGCATGAACGGCATGCCCTGACGCAGTACGGCGGGGATGCGTTTAGAGCAATGTACTTTTGAAAAGAACTGTCGGGGGAAAACCTTTCTNAACCTTTTGCAAAAAGGTTCTCCCCTCTCGCAACGTCCTTTTCAAAATTAACCTGCTCTAAAACATGGACTTGAGCAGCTCTTCGCTGGTGGTGGCGCTTGGCGGTTTGGTGCGGGTGGCCGGGCGGGGCGCTGGCGACTCGCTCACGCTGACGCCGTAGCTGGGTTCGCCGCCCTGCCCCTGCACCAGCGCCGCCTTTTCCGCGTGGGGAAAGGGCATGAAATCGTTGTGGATCAGATCATCCGTCACCGTGACGGCAGCCACACGCAGCGTCGGCGTCTGATCCAGAAGCTGCGGCGCGGCGAAGTCCTGCACGGGGTACATGCCTTCCACCTTCAGCCGATAGGCGGCCCAGATGGGCAGGGCCGTGCGTCCGCCGGTCTCGCCCTTGCCCATGGGCGTCAGCTCGTCGAAGCCCACATAGACGCCGGTGAGCAGATACGGCGAAAAGCCCATGAACCACGTGTCTATTTCGTTGTTGGTGGTGCCGGTCTTGCCGGCCACGGGCCGGCCAAGCACCTTGGCCCGGGTGCCGGTGCCGGCCTGAACCACGCCCTGCAGCATGGTGGCCATGGCGTAGGCGTTTTCCGGGCTGATGGCCCGCACGGCCTCCGGCTTGATACGCAGCACCTCTTCCCCCCAGGCCTTGCGTACGCTGTGGATGAACCGCGGCTTGACGTAGGACCCGTCCCGCGCAAACGCGGTGTACGCCTGCGCCAGATTCAGCGGCGTGAACACCTGCGCCCCCAGCGAGATGGGCAGGTACGGCGGAAACTCCCCTTCCAGCCCCAGCTTGCGGGCATGGGCGATAACCTTGCGGATGCCCATCTGTGCCGCCATGCGTACGGTGACCAGATTGCGCGATTTGGCCAGCGCCACCCGCATGGGCATGGGGCCCAGGTAGCCGCCGCCATAGTTTTTCGGACTCCAGGAGCCGACGGTGATGGGGCTGTCCAGCACGGTGGAGCTGGGCGTGTAGCCGTGCTCCAGCGCTGCGGAAAAGACAATGGGCTTGAAGGCCGATCCAGGCTGCCGGCGAGCCTGGGTGGCGCGATTGAACCAGCTGTCGTTGAAATCGTAGCCGCCCACCACGGCCACCACGTCGCCGGTGGGAGGTTCCAGGGAAATGACAGCCCCTTGCGCCTGGGGCTTTTCGCGCAGGGCACACAGCAGGATCTGGTCCCTGACCAGGGCTTGGCGCAGATCCTCCAGTTTGCGGGCGGCGGCGGCCTGCTCGGCGGGGGCCTTGTCCAGGTCCACCATATACACATCCGGCCCTTCCACGCTCACCCACACCACATCCCCAGGACGCAGCCCGCCTTTTTTCCAGCGCGCCCAGGCCATGGAGGATGCCGGAATGAAGCCCCGGCGGCTGCCCATGCGCAGCTCGGCGCCGCCGTTCTTCAGGCCCACCACCAGCGCCTGCAGCCACTTGCCGGGCTCCAGATCGGCGGCGGTCGGTTCGCGCTCCAGAAATTCCTTCCATTGGTCCGGCTTCAATTGTTCCACCGGACCGCTCCAGCCGTGGCGGCGGGTGTACTCTTCCAGCCCGAAGCGCAGGGCCATCTCCGCCGCGGCCTGGTGCTGCAAATCCACGGCGGTGTGCACGTGCAGCCCTTTTTCGTACACGGCATCCTCGCCGTATCGGTCCAGGGGCAGGCCATTTTTGAGCACGTTTTCGCGGGACAGCATCTCGATGAGCTGGCGGCGCACCTCTTCCAGATAGTACGCGCCCAGACCCCAGGAAGGTTCCGGCATGGGCCTGAACTCCAGCCGCTGGCGTAAGGCATCTTCGTACTGCGTGGTGGTGATCCAGCCCAGTTCCCGCAGCCGCATCAGGGCCACCTGCTTCCTGCTCTGGGCCTTTTCCGGATTGGTGTAGGGGTTGTACAGGCTGGGGGCCTTGGGCATGCCGGCCAGCAGCGCGCCTTCGGCCAGGGTCAGCTCGCCCACATGCTTGCCGAAGAAGGTTTGCGCCGCGGCCTCCACGCCGTAGGATCCTGCCCCGAAAAAGACCTGATTAAGGTAAATGGTCAGGATCTCGTCCTTGGTCAGCCGGCTGTCCAGACGAAACGCCAGCACGGCTTCCTTGAGCTTGCGTTCGTATTTTTTCTGCGACGTCAGCAGCAGTTGCTTGATGATCTGCTGGTTGATGGTGGACGCGCCCTGTACGATGGTCCCGGCCTCGTAGTTGGCCAGGGCGGCACGCAGAATGGCCGGAAAGTCCACGCCCTTGTGCTCGTAAAAGGTGTGGTCTTCCATGGCCAGGAAGGCTCGCACCACATGCGCGGGCACGTCCTCCAGCGTTACCAGGAACCGTTTTTCGCGGTACAGATAGCCCAGCACCTGGCCATCGCGGGCGTAAACAGTGGTGACAAGGCTGGGTTCGTAATCGGTGAGCTTTTGGAAATCCGGCAAATCCCGCGTGACCCACATGTACAGGCCAAAGCAGGCAATGGACGCAGCAGCGACCAGCAGAAACACGACAAGCAGGCCGAAGCAGGCCAGATAGTAGCGTATTTTCATAGAGACGAATGCTCCCCGCCCTCGACCACTGCCTCCAAAAATGCATATAACTCATCGGCACAAAGTCTTCCCGACTTTACGCAGTTGGGACGTGCATTGCAAGAGCATGCAAAAAAAAGACGGAAGCCGGACGGGGAGGCACCGTCCGGCTTCCGCCGGCAAGAGGATTGATGCAGGACGTGGAGAGAAAATCTATTCGAAGACCAGCAGCTTCACTTCGTCGCAGGAGACTTCGCCGCGCTTCATCTGGCCCTGGATCTTGTCGTAAAATTCAAAGCTGACCTTGCCGTTGAGGTCGCCGGTCATGGCCTGGATGGCAGCACCGGGAAACACGTCCATCACCCTGCCGCGCGAGGGCCGATGCCCGCGGATGGTGATGACCAGATTGTCCATGCCGCGGTTCTCGATGCTTTTGATGTCGTGCGGTTTCACCACGCGGTAAATGCCGTCGTGAATGAAATGGTATTCCGTAAAGCCAACATTGAGGAATTTGGAGACCTGCTGCCGCTCGCCATTCAGGGTATAGATGTATCCTTTCAAATACATTTCCTGCCCTTGGGCGCGTGCCATCGCAGGCATGGACAACAGGATGACGAGCATGAACAGTAGCATTCGGCGCATGACGAACCTCCAGAAACCTTCAGGCATGGGCGACAATGACTTGAAACACCTCTGTTGTGTGCAGAGGCGCTTACATGCCATGCAACATCGACTTGACACGGGCAGCCAATGGCAGTCTTCCCTGTTCGGCACTTACCATTGCAGATTGCTTTTGGCAAGCGGTTCGGGCTTCATTGCAGAAAATGATCGTATTGCACCAAATGCCCGCTGCTATCAGAGTCGTAGCGGTGTTGTCGCTGTGGTGGCGAGATGTAACGCCCCGCAAACAGGACGACGGCGGCGGATTTCCGCTCTCCTTGCAACACGACAACGCCGACGGCGGCACCTGGCGGCTCCCCCATCGGCGTTGGCATCATGTCAATGCAGTCGTTACAATATGCGCGACAGTCCCTGAAACACCGCCACAGCCAGCACATACGCCGTCACCGTGCTGTATGCGGTGGAAAACAGCGCCCACTTCCAGTTGCTTTCGCGCCAGATGGTCACCACGGTCACAAAACACGGGGCATAGATGAGCACGAAGAGCATGAGGGCGATGGCCGCAGCCATGGTGAAGTTCGGATTCGCAGCCAGGCGTTCGGAAAGGCTGCTGGCGTCTTCCGCATCCACTTCGCCCAGGGAATAGGCCGTGCCCAGGGTGGAGACGATGACTTCCTTGGCTGCAAAGCCGCCCACCAGGGCAATGTTGGTCCGCCAGTCGAACCCGGCCAGGCTGGAGAGAGGCTCCAGCGCCTTGCCGATGCGGCCGGCCACGGAATATTCCAGGCTTGCTTCGGCAATGGCGGCTTCGTCCGGCAGGGCTGCCGCCTGTTCCTCCGGCAGGGAGGGATACGTCATGGCCGCCCAGATGAGGATGGAGATGGCCAGAATCACCGTCCCGGCCTTTTTGATATACTGCCAGGTGCGTTCCCAGGTGTGGATCAACAGCCCGCGCATGGTGGGGAAACGGTACGGCGGCAATTCCATGACAAAGGGCGTGGCCGGCCCGCGAATCACCGTCCAGCGCAGGACGCGCGCGCCCACCAGCGCCATGGCCCAGCCAGCCAGGGTGAGGGCGAACATGCCCCAGGCCTGATGATCCGGCAGCACCACGCCGGTAACGAGGATGAACACCGGCAGTTTGGCCCCACAGGTCATGAACGGGGCCGTGAGGATGGTGGCCAGCCGTTCCTTGGGGCTGCGCAGGGTGCGCGCAGCCATGACGCCCGGCACGGCGCAGCCGCCGCCCACGCCGCCGGAAATGATGAGGGGCATCACCGAACTGCCGTGCAGGCCAAAGATGCGGAACACGCGGTCCAGCATGTAGGCCACGCGGGCCATGTATCCCGTATCTTCCAGGAATGCCAGGAGGAAGAACATGATCATGATCAGCGGCACAAAGGAGAACACCCCGCCCACGCCCTCGATGATCCCGGACACGATCAGGGATCGCAACGCCCCCTCGGGCAGGACGCCGGAGGCCGTTTCCGACAGCCAGCCGAAGACCATCTCCATCCACCCCATGGGCGTTTCCCCCAGGGTGAAGACGGCGTGGTACAAGCCCAGGAGGATGCCGAACATCAGCACCGGCCCCAGCATCCGCTGGGTGAGCACGCGATCCACCTTTTCGGAAAAGGCCCGGCGTTCTTCGGCCACCTCGCGCGAGAGCACGCCCTTGCGCATGAGGGAGGCAATGAAGCCGTACCGGTAATCCGCAATGATGGCTTCGGGCTCCACTTCCAGGGTGTTGCGGCAATGGGTGGCGGTTTTGGCGGCAATCTCCTCCAACTGTGCGGAGACAGCCCCGGCCTGCCGGCCCTGGGCCAGGACCTCGGCATCTTCTTCCAGATATTTGAGGGCGATCCAGCGCGCCGGGTAGCGGTCGGTCAGAAAATGATGCTGCTCGATGAGCCGCTGCATGCCGGTCAGGGCCACATCCAGATCCGGCCCATAGGAAACATGCAGGGGTGTCGCCTGGACCGGAGCATCCAACCGGGCCGTCACCAGCGCCATGAGCTCGCGCACGCCCTTGCCCCGCTTGGCCACCAGCGGCAGCACAGGCACGCCCAGCAGCTCGGCCAGTCGCGGCATGTTGATGCGCATGCCCTGGGCTTCGGCTTCGTCCATCATGTTCAGGGCCAGCATCAGGGGCGCGCCCAGCTCCATGAGCTGCACGGCCAGGTACAGATTGCGCTCCAGGCACGCGGCATTGAGCACGCCCACCACCACCTGCGGCCGCTCGCTCACCAGCACGTTGCGCGCCACCAGCTCTTCGGGCGAATAGGCAGACAGCGAGTACGTGCCCGGCAGATCCAGAATCCGGACCTCCCGTCCGTCCACCACAGCCACGCCTTCCTTGCGCTCCACGGTGATGCCCGGATAGTTCCCCACATGCTGCCGCGCGCCAGTCAGCGCATTGAACAGCGTGGTCTTGCCGGCATTGGGGTTGCCGGCCAGGGCCACGCTGGCGGTATGTTTCGCCGCCATGGGGCTACTCCTCGATCTGGACCAGGATATGGTCCGCTTCATTGTTTCTCAGACTGATGGTGGCCCCCAGCACACGCAGGGCCACGGGATCATACAACGGCGCACGGCCAGACACGCTCACCTGCACGCCGGGAGCAAGACCCATGTCCCGGATGCGGCGGCCCATCTCGCCCTTGGCCGTCACGCTGGCGATGGTGGCCAGTTGATCCACTTGCAACACGCGAAGCGATACGATTTGTGACATGGGTTGCATCTCCTGCCAATTTGGAACGAATTTTTGCATGATGGCTGCCCGGACGGGCCATCAAATAGAAAGAATAGCAACGCGGCAAGGCTCTAGGGCAAGGCATCTTTGAAAGGAGTTCTCGGGGGAGAACCTTTCGCAAAAGGCTTCCCCACTCGCAACGTCCTTCTTCAAAAGTACAAGGCTCTAGCCGCCGCGACGCGTGCAACACGGCCGCGACGGGCAGGCCAGATCCGATGCAGCCGCCCCGCGGTCCAGCACGCGGACCATGATCTTTTCCGCCATGCCGTGCCCGATAGCCAGCTGCCCCCCGCGCACACACAGGCAGCACTGCCCGCAGCCGCAGGAATCCACCTTGACGGTGGAGCCCGGCGTAAGCCCCAACGCCAGCAGCCGGCTGCGCATGGCCGGGCAGTCCCCCACCTGGACAATGCGGATGGTGGCCCCGGCCGGGACCTTGCTGAGAGGCAGCACCTGAGGGGCTGTGTCTGGACGATGAAGCATGTGCATGCATGATGGAATAGCCTCGATGAGATTGATTGTCAAGTTCTATGTCATTGATTTGTCTGTGCAACCGTGTTGCATTACTCCGCGCCCGCCTCTTCGTTCGCACGTTTATGCAAATTGTGACGCAACATGCATACGCACCGTTGACTCCGCCACCACCGGCGCGTACAGCACAGCAAAGAAGACGCAAGGAGGGGCAGGATGCACATATCCGAAGGCGTGCTGGCCGGGCCGGTACTGGTGGCCGGCTGGGCTGTGGCGGCCGCCGGCATCGGCATCGGGCTCAAGAAGCTGGACGAAAAACAGCTTGTTACGGCCAGTTTTCTGGCGGCGGCATTTTTCGTGGCCTCCCTCATTCATGTGCCCCTGGGACCGGGCAACGTGCACCTGGTGCTTAACGGGCTGCTGGCCGCCATCCTGGGTTGGGCGGCATTTCCGGCCATCTTCGTGTCACTGCTATTGCAGGCCGTGCTCTTCCAGTACGGCGGGCTGACCATTCTGGGCGTGAACACCGCCACCATGGCCAGTGCCGGTCTGGTGTGCTGGCTGGCGGCAAGGCCCTGGCTGGCCAAAGGCGGCCGGGCGCGCGCCGTGGCGGCATTCTGCATGGGCTTCGGCGCCGTGGGGGTGGCCGCGGTGCTCACCTCCGCCTGCCTGGCCCTCACCGGCGAGGCCCTCGTTCCCACGGCCATGCTGCTGCTGGCAGCGCATTTGCCGGTGATGCTCATCGAAGGCGCCGTCACCGTGGCGGTGGTGCAGTTTCTGGCCCGGGTACAACCGGAGCTGCTGCACCTGCCGCTTTCGCCGACTGCGGCGGGGAGGGCATGATGCGATCTTGCGGTCTGCTTGCGATTGTCCTGTGCGGTGTTGCGCTATACAGCCTTGCGATGTCCGGCCCGGTCTTGGCCCATCGCGTGAACGTATTCGCCTGGGTCGAAGGCGGCGAGGTGATGGTGGAAGGCAGCTTTTCCCGGGGCAATCCGGCCCGGGGCGCTGCGGTGGAAGCCTTTGTGCCGGGGCAGGACGCGCCGGTGTTCCGCGGCGAGACCAACGCCGCCGGGCTGGTCCGCTTCCCCCTGCCCGTGGCGGCCCATGGCCAGGAGCTGCGCATCATCGTGAACGCCGGCGAAGGACATCGCAACGAATGGCTGCTTTCTGCGCAGGAAACTGGCGCAATCGCACCAACGACAGCGACCGCCGACACCGCGCCCGCAGTGGAGCCCCCTGCCCTTGCCGGCCCTGCTGGGGTTGCCGGTCTGGCCCTGCCCGAGGACCGCGACCGCCTCAAGGCCCTGGTGGCCGAGGCCGTGCGCGCCGAACTGGCCCCCCTGCAGCATCAGGTGACCGAGCTACAGCGCCAGCTGGCCCAGCCCGGCCCCAGCGTGCAGGACATCACCGCCGGCATAGGCTTTCTGTTCGGTCTGGCCGGGGTGGCCATGCTGGTGAAACGCAAGCGCTAAATTTTTTTTGTGGATTCGTGCCACTATTTTAGAAAAAATACCTGGAAAATCGTCCAAACAAATCATTCATCACCAGGAGATGTCATGAAATCTTTGCCCCGCCTGTTTTCCGCCGCACTGGTTCTGGCTGCGACCCTGTGCGCTGCGGCGCCAGCCATGGCGCATTTCGGCATGGTTATCCCCTCCACCAACGCTGTGGACCCCAAGACCAGGACCGTGGAGCTGACGCTGTCCTTCTCGCATCCTATGGAGATGGAAGGCATGGATCTGGCCAAGCCGGCAGCGTTCTTTGTCGTGTCCGAAGGCAACCGCACGGATCTGCTGCCCGCGCTCAAGGAAGCCAAGGTCATGGACCATGCCGCCTGGAAGGCTGCGTATGCCGTGGTCCGGCCCGGAGTATACACCGTTGTCATGGAGCCGCAGCCGTACTGGGAGCCGGCCGAGGATGTGTCCATCATCCATTACACCAAGACTGTGGTGGCCGCGTTTGGCGAGGAAGAAGGCTGGAATGAGCCGGTCGGCCTGAAAACCGAAATCGTGCCCCTGACGCGACCCTTCGGCAACTACGCCGGGTTCAGCTTCAGCGGCCAGGTGCTGGTGGACGGCAAGCCCGTGCCCAACGCCACGGTGGAAGTGGAATACTACAACGAACAGAAAGCCATCACCCCGCCCACGCCCTACCATGTGACCCATGTGGTCCAGGCGGATGCCAACGGCGTGTTCACCTTCGCCTGCCCCCGGGCCGGCTGGTGGGGCTTCGCCGCGCTGACCGAGGCTGAAACCACCCTGCCCGACCCCAGCGGCGCGCAAAAGCCCGTGGAACAGGGGGCCGTGCTGTGGATCAAGCTGGATGCCTGGCCCGCCAAGTAGCGCAAGGCCTCTTTGAAAGGAGTTCTCGGGGGAACACCTTTCTGAAGAAAGGTTCTNAACCTTTTGCAAAAAGGTTTCCCCTCTCGCAACGTCCTTTTTCAAAACTAAAATTCCCTAAAAGCGGCAGGACGAGGGGGAAGCGGGCAAGCGTTGCGCCGCGGGGGATTCTTTTGTAGACAGCATGCACCATTCCCTGCATCCTGCAAATGGCCACGCCGCGCCACGTACTGGGGAGCCGTGCATGCCCAATTACGACTATGAACACCTGGACGCAGCCTGCGCCCTGGGGCGCATCTTCGAGCGCTTCCAATCCATCCATGACGACCCGTTCACCACGTGCCCGATCTGTGGCGCGCCCGTGCGGCGGCTCATCTCCAAGCCCATGATCAGCGTGCCGCGTTCCGACGCCGAAATCCGCGACGCCGGCTTCACCAAACTGGTGCGCCGCGATACCGGCGTGTACGAAAACGTGACCGCCCGCGAGGGCGAATCCCGCTACGTGCACCATGACAAGCCCGAAACCATGCCAGACCTCTCCCGCGTGCTGAGCGATTGACCCTGCAACGGACCCAGCCCGGCCATGCACTGGGCATGACCGGGCTGCTTGTCCGAATCGAGGCACGGTGGTGTTGGGGTGTGTGCGCGCCTGATGGCTAGTATTACGTTTTTAGATTTCGTATGTCAACAATTGCATCAAATCAAACTAAGTATTCAAGGATCAATCCCCAAAATTCTCCCGCCGGCCCGGCGAACCGCCAGCCCAGATGCGTCCCGCAGCGCGTGCACACCGCCACTTGCCAGAAATGTTCGGGGAACCAAGTGAACTCGCTTGACGGCGGTCCTATCGCCGCGCATCCTTCGGCAGACGAAAAACATCCGATCTCGAACACCAATCCCGCAGGATTGCAGAACACGTGCGCATGGCGGCCGGCAATCCGAATGCGCGCCGCCGCCGTGGTGACGGGAGCGCGGCACAGGGCGCAGCGCAGGGGCGTGGCCGGAGTCTGGTCGTGCTGCGGCGCCTCCCCCTGATCAGGCTCGATGCCAGGCGCACTCCTGGAACGGCATGAGATGGAAGGGTGAGCCCTGCAGGCCGGTACGAGGCAGGAAGACATGCGCATCCCGGGGTTGTGTGCAAATGGTGACAACATTGTCACACGCACGAGGTAACAAGGCAATGCCTGTACGGGTTGAAAGCAGGAACACCAGCACGCGTCGTACAGCCCATTCCCGGGGACGTAACGAGTCATGACCTTTCCCACCGCCACGCCGGAGGCGCCGCGAACGCCCTCCCTGCGAACGATACCCGCCGTCACGCGGACCTTGTCGTTCAAGCTGCTGTGGGTCTCCGCCGTGCTGCTCAGCCTGTTTCTGACCCTGGCCTTCGGCTACGGGCACTTCCGCCTTGAGCGCGAGTTTGAGCAGGAGCTGAACAATTACGCCGATGCCGCCGTGGATCGTCTGGCCCTGAGCCTGGGCACGCCGGTGTGGAATCTGGAACAAAGCACCGCCCTGGCCATCATGCGCGCAGAGATGCACGATCCGAGTGTCGTGTCCATCGTGGTCCGCGATTCCCTCACCCAGCGCGTGTTCGCCGCCCTGGGCCGCACGCCGGCCTGGGAACCCATGATGCTGGACGACGCTCCGCCCCCCGACCCCTCCCAAGCCCAAGGCACCCTGGCCCGCACCCGGCACCTGGAAACGCTGGGCCGCGTGCTGGGCACGGTGGAGCTGCGGTGCACGCCGGCCTTCGTGCAGCAAAAAGTCCGCAAGCAACTGCTGGAACATGCCGGCGGGATTGTGCTTTCCGTCATCGCCCTCATGGCCGCCTACGTGCTGCTGCTCAAGCGCATCGTCCTGGATCCCGTGGGCCGGCTCACCGCCCTGACCAGCGACATCCGCTCGGACAGGGACTATTCCCGCCGTGCGCCGGTGCGCCGTCTGGATGAAATCGGCTCCCTGGCCATAAGCATCAATGCCATGCTCTCGGAAATCGAAGCCCGGGATCTCAAGCTGCAGGGCCACGCCCGGCAACTGGAAGAACTTGTGGCCCAGCGCACCGCAGACCTGACCCGGGCCAATGCCCAACTGCAGGAAACCGTGGCGGCCCTGGAGCAGGCAGACAGCGCCAAACGGGAATTCCTGGCCAACATGAGCCATGAAATCCGCACCCCCATGAACGCCATCATCGGCATGAGCGACCTGCTCACCGGCACGGAACTCAATGGCCGCCAGCGGGACTATGTGCAGTCCTTGCGGGCCTCGGCCCAATCCCTGCTGTCCCTGCTGAACGAGGTGCTCGATTTCTCCAAGATCGAGGCGGGCATGGTCACCATCGAGCAGGTTCCCTTCCTGCTGCGCAGCCTGCTGGACGAACTGGCGGACATCTTCCGGGACCGTGTGGCCAGCAGCGACGTGGAATTCGTCATTGATGTCCCTCTGGCCACCCCGACCATCCTGGCCGGCGATTCCCTGCGGCTCAAGCAGGTGCTGACCAACCTGCTCTCCAACGCCTTCAAGTTCACCCGGCAGGGAGAAGTCCGGCTCACCGTGCGCTCCCAGCCCCTGCTGGGCGGCAAGGTCCAGCTGACGTTCATGGTGTCCGATACGGGCATCGGCATTCCCGCGGACAAGGTGCAGACCCTGTTCGACGCCTTCACCCAGGCAGACGGCTCCACCCAGCGCAAATACGGCGGCACCGGCCTGGGGCTGGCCATCTGCCGCAAGCTGGTGCAGCTCCTGGGCGGGGAGGACATCCGCGTCCAGACCGCGCCGGGCCAGGGATCCACCTTCGCCTTCGACCTCGCCATGCCCCTCGCCGAGCAGGAACCCCCCAGCGCTGCGTGGCTCCTGCCCCAGGCCATGCGCGGCATGCAGGTGCTGCTGGTGGAGGACAATCCCCACAGCGCCCTCATGGTGGAGCGCATGCTCGCCCACCTGGGCATGCACCCGGTCACCGCCGCCTGTGCCGAGGAAGCCCTGGAACGCATCGCCAGCGGCGAGCGCTTCGGCGCCGTCATCATGGACTGGAAGCTGCCGGGCATGGACGGCATCGAGGCCAGCCGTCGCCTGCGGGCCTTGCCGCAGATGCAGGACGTGCCCCTCGTCATGGTCAGCGCGTTTGGCCGGGATCGGGAAGTGCGCGAGGCCCGCAATGCCGGGGTGGACGGCTTTCTGTTCAAGCCGGTCAAACAATCTTCCCTGTACGAAACCCTGCTGTCTTTTTTTGATGACGGCGCGGCCAGTCACGCCGCCGCCTCTGCCCGCGCAGACGGGCCGCATGGGCCGCTCCCGCCCGGCTGCCGCGTGCTGCTGGCGGAAGACAATCCCACCAACCAGCAGGTGGCCATGGAAATCCTCACTCGCGGCGGCGTGCAGGTGACCGTGGCCGACAACGGGCTGGAGGCCGTGCAGCGCATCAAGACGCATGGGGCGCAAGCCTTCGACATGGTGCTCATGGACGTCCAGATGCCCGTGATGGACGGCTACAGCGCCACCATCGCCATCCGCGAGCATCTGGGCAACACGCCCCTGCCGATCATCGCCATGACCGCCCACGCCATGCAGGGCGACAGGGAAAAATGCCTGGCCGCCGGCATGGATGATTACGTCACCAAACCCATCAACCAGGCCATGCTCTTCGCCGTGCTGCGCAACTGGCTGCCCGAGCGCGGATGCCTCGCCACGTCCGATGCCAGACAACCAGGGCACACCGGGCAGACCCGCCTGGACCTGCCCGGCATTCACGGCTCGGACGCGCTGGATCGATTGCAGGTCAGCCTGCCGGACTGGCTTCGCATGCTGCGGCATTTTTTTGAGGACAATGCCGGCCTGGAAGACGCCGTGCAGGGCATGGCCGAATACGGAGAAGCCCTGGCCCTGGCCGGCCTGGGCCACTCCCTGGGCGGCGCGGCGGCCAATCTGGGGCTGGGAGACCTGGCGCAGGCAGCCAGGGCCCTGGAGCATGCAGCCCAGGAAGACACAACCGCCGCCCTGGCCGGGCCTGTTGAAGACATGCTGCGGGAATTTGCCGTGGCCAGGGAATCCTTTGGCATCCTGCATGCCCGCCTTGCCGGTACAGAAGAACCAGAAGGGGCGGGCGAAACGGGCGAAACGGGCCGCCCAACCCGCCAGGCGCACCAGATGTCGCCCCCTCCGCAGGCCGGCTTGTCACAAACGCTCCAGGCCCTGCGCGAGGCCGCCCAGGAGTTCGACCCCGTTCGCGCCGCCGCAGCCATGGAGCAGCTGCCGCCCTGGCAGGCCCAGTCCCGCCATCGTCACACCCTGGAGCGGCTCAGACGCCACGTGGCGGCCTATGAATTTGACGACGCCCGGCAGCTCGCGGAACAGATGCTCGCTGCACTGCAGGAACCATAGCCCGGCGGACCATGCCGGCCCCGTCGCACCGCACACCGCAGAGGATCCAGGCATGAATGATCTCAACTCGTGCAGACTGCTGTTGGTGGACGATACCAAGACCAACATCGACCTGCTTGTGGCTGCCCTCATGGACGATTACATCCTCTCCGTGGCTCTTAACGGCCCCAGCGCCCTGCACATCGCCGCCAAACTCAAGCCCGACCTCATCCTGCTTGATGTGATGATGCCGGAGATGGACGGCTTCGCCGTCTGCCAGCAGCTCAAGGCCGACCCGGAAACCAGCGACATCCCTGTGATCTTCCTCACTGCCATGGATGATCCGGACATGAAGTCCAAGGGATTCCAGTTCGGCGCCGTGGATTACATCACCAAGCCGTTTCATGCCGCCGAGGTCAAGGCCCGGGTGCGCAACCATCTCTCCCTGCTTCTGGCCCGCCGCCAGCTGGCCCGCCAGAACAGCGAACTGGAACACCGCGTGCAAGAACGCACCCGGGAGCTGGAGCACAACTATCGCGACACCCTGCTGCGCCTGGGCCTGGCCGCGGAATACC
The DNA here is from genome assembly GCF_000468495.1 of Megalodesulfovibrio gigas DSM 1382 = ATCC 19364. Classification (NCBI taxonomy): domain Bacteria; kingdom Pseudomonadati; phylum Thermodesulfobacteriota; class Desulfovibrionia; order Desulfovibrionales; family Desulfovibrionaceae; genus Megalodesulfovibrio; species Megalodesulfovibrio gigas. The sequence continues at coordinate 1,419,213 of NC_022444.1, read as the reverse complement.
GCGACAACGACACCGGCCGGCACATCCGCCGCATCCGGGAATTCACCGCCCTGCTGGCCCGCAAGAGTGGCTGCACGCCCAAGGAAGCCGAAGACATGGGCCTGGCCGCCACCATGCACGACATCGGCAAGATCGGCATCCCCGACGCCATCCTCCTCAAGCCCGGCAAGCTGGATGCGCAGGAATGGCAGATCATGCAGCGCCACGCCCAGATCGGGGCAGACATCCTGGCCTGCAGCAACTCGCCGCTGCTGAACCTCTCGCGCACCATCGCCCTCACCCACCATGAGCGCTGGGACGGCACGGGCTACCCCCAGGGTCTGGCCGGCGAGACCATCCCCCTGGCCGGGCGCATCGTGGGACTGGTGGATGTGTTCGACGCCCTGACCTCGGACCGGCCGTACAAGCCGGCCTGGAGCGTCGCCGAAGCCGCCGCAGTCATCCACAAGGAACGCGGCGCGCACTTTGATCCGGCCCTGGTGGATCTGTTCCTGGACGATTTCGACGCCTTTCTGCATATCTATGACCAGCATAAGGACGGTGCGCCGGGCAACGGCTCCACCCTGGCCCTGCTGGAGGAAATCCAGCACCGCGTGCAGGAGGAAGAACCGCAACTCTGACGCCACATCAGACACTGCGATGCTACAGCCACTCCTCTAGCGTACGTTGTTTTTGAAAAGAACTCTCGGGGGAAAACCTTTCTGAAGAAAGGNAACCTTTTGCAAAAAGGTTTCCCCTCTCGCAATGTCCTTTTTTAAGATTAAAATGCTCTAAAATAGCTGGCCGCGTCATCTTGCGATTCCCTGACCGCAACCCTCCGCCTCGGCATAGAGCCCCTGCCGCATATTTCCCGCCTCGCATCGGATCATTCAATTTGTCTTGCCCTGCCGGAACCGGTACGCAGCGGTAACATTGCGAGTACGCTGCATGACACCATCCCTCGTCGCCGGCATAGATATTGGCTCCACGGCCACCAAGTGTGTGATTTTGCACGCGCAGGACTTGTCCATCCTGGCCACGGCCATTGCCCCCACGGGCTGGAGCCCGCGCGAGGCCGGCGAGGCCGTGCTGGCCGAGGGCCTGGCCCGGGTGAACGGCCTGCGCGAGGCCCTGGGCGCAGTGGTGGTCACCGGGTACGGCCGCAAGGCCCTGCCGGGGCTGGGCAAGGCCATGACCGAGATCTCCTGCCACGCCCGGGGCGCGCATTTTCTGCAGCAGCAGGCCCGGCTGGTGTTGGACATCGGCGGGCAGGATTCCAAAATCATCCAGCTCGGCCCGGACGGGCAGGTGCTGGACTTTGTCATGAACGACAAGTGCGCCGCCGGCACCGGCCGCTTCGTGGCCAATATGGCCGCCGCCCTGGGCATGACCCTGGAGGAGCTGGCCGCCGCAGGCCTGGCCGGCACGCCGGTGCAGCTCTCCAGCATGTGCGCGGTGTTCGCGGAAAGCGAGATCATCGGCAGCATCGCCCGTGGCGCAGCTCCGGCGGATCTGGCCGCCGGCATCTTCCAGTCCATCGCCCGCCGCCTCAAGGCCCTGCTGGGCCGCTTTGCGCCGGGGCAGCCGTGCGTCTTCACCGGCGGGCTGGCCTGCAACGCCCACATCGCCGCCCTGCTTTCCAGACATCTGGAGCAGCCCATCACCCCTGCCCCCTGGCCGCAGCACGCCGGGGCCGTGGGGGCGGCGCTGTTCGCCGCAACCTCCTGACCCCCAGCCACAAAAGGAGCCGTCATGCCATTCGCCACGGTGGAGGCCTTCAAGGCCGCAGCAGACAAGAATCCCCTGCGCATCAAGGAAGCCAAGGAGGCCGGCCGCCGCATCGCCGGCATGTACTGCCTGTATACGCCCATGGAAGTGATCATGGCCGCGGACGCCATCCCGGTCATGCTCTGCGGCACCCGGCAGGATCCCATCCCCACGGCGGAAAAGACCCTGCCGCGCAACATCTGCCCGCTCATCAAAAGCAGTTTCGGCTTTGGTCTGGAAGAAACCTGCCCCTACTTCAACGCCGCAGACATCGTGGTGGCGGACACCACCTGCGACGGCAAGAAGAAGATGTTTGAGCAGATGGCGGCCTTCAAGCCCTTGCATCTGCTGCACCTGCCCCACAACCCCACCCTGCCCGAGGCCCTGCGCTTCTGGACGTCCGAGGTCGCCCGGCTCAAGGAGCGGCTGGAAATGTTCTACGGCGTCGAGATCACCGAGGCCGACCTTGCCCGGGCCATCGCCCTGGCCAACCGGGAACGCGATGCCCTGGACGGCATGCAGCGGCTCATGGCCCTCAAGCCTGCGCCCCTCTCGGGCATGCTCATGCTGGAGCTGCTGTTCAAATCCGGCTTCTTCCCGGACAAGGAAGAATCCTGCGCCCTGATGGAAGCCATGGTCCAGGAAGTGTCGGCAGCCGGGCCGGGCCAGAGTCCCGAAGGACCGCGGGTGCTGCTCTCCGGGGTGCCCATGGGCATGGGCTCGCACAAGGTGGTCAAATTGCTGGAAGACGCCGGCGCGCGGGTGGTGGGCTTCGAAAACTGCACCGGCTACAAACGCGTGCAGCGCGTGGCCACGGACCGGCCGCCCCTGGAAGCCATCGCCGCGCGGTATCTGGCCACTCCCTGTTCGGTGATGACGCCCAACACCGCCCGGCTGGACCTGCTGGCCGAGATGATCGACCTCTTCCAGGCCGACGCCGTGGTGGATCTGGCATGGCATGGCTGCCACACCTACGCCATCGAACAGCATGCCGTGCGCACCTTCATCCAGGAGGAACGCGGCCTGCCGTACCTGGCCGTGGAGACCGACTATTCCGAGGCCGACACCGAACAGCTGCGCGTGCGGCTGGAAGCCTTCCTGGAAATGCAGGCCGTGGCGGGATAACCATCTGTGCGAGAGGGGAAAACTTGTGCAAAAGGTTGTCCCCTCTCGCGCTCTCCCCTTCCAAAACTTTGATAGTAGCCTGAATTCACAATAAAAAGTCTTTTGGCAGGGGGGGGGTCTGGGGGGAACCCCTTTCTGTAGAAAGGGGTTCCCCCAGCGCTCATTGCAGCAATGCGGGCCGCTACGGCTGCGCCTTGCCTTTGATGTCCACCCATTCCCAGTTGGAGCCCAGGCGCTTGTCCTTGGGCGCGCGGTACCAGGCAATGAAGTCCCGGGCCATGGCCTTGATCTGGTCCCGAATTTCCCGGGTCTGGGCCAGCTTTTCTTCCTGCGTGCCCTCCAGGGCGGCCGGATCCGGAAACGGCAGGTGCAGCCGGTGCGTCAGGCCGGGGAACACGGGGCAGGCGCCGGCGGCCGCCTCGTCGCACACGGTGATCACGGCCTGGAACACCGCGCCGGACTTGAAGACATCGAACACGCTTTGCGGCTGCTTCTGGGAAAGGTCCACCCCGTCCTCGCGCATGACCTCCACCACCAGCGGGTTGATGGGCCGCGGTTCGAACCCGGCGCTGGCGGCGGTAATCTCGCCATCGGACAACAGCTCCACATAGGCTTCGGCCATCTGGCTGCGGGCGCTGTTGTGCTCGCAGATGAACAACACATTGGCGTTTCGCATGTCGGTTCTCCTGGCGTCGTGAAAAATCACCCCATCAAACCCGGCACCCGGCGCACAACAGGTGCGCCGCCGGGCCTGCAGCAGGGAAAGGCGAGCCTTGTCTTCCCGGGCCTGCGGCTCGGTCTGCCCCAAGACCTCCAGCAATGCGGTGAGTTGCCGCCCGGCTGGCGTCTCGTCCAGGGCCAGGCGATAGTACATCCACTTGCCTTCCCGCCGGCCTTCCACCACGCCGGCCTGCCTGAGCACCGCCAGATGCCGCGAGGTGGAGGACTGCGGGAGCCCCAGCACGGTCTGCAGGTCGCACACACACAATTCGCCCCCGCACAGCAGCAGGGCCAGACGCAGGCGGGCGGCCTCGCCCAGCGCGGCAAAGACAGCAGGTGCTGTATCCATATTTCTCCTCTGTCGTCATGCCGAACAGGTGACGATCACGGCTTGCGCGCCACCACCCGCACGCTGGCCACCTTGCCGACCATGCCAGCCACATCCTCCCGGGCCAACAGGCCGCGCAGTTGCGGCTCGTCATACACCAACCGATCCGCCACCCGCACATCCACCAGCCCCACGGCCTCCAGCCCCTGCAGATAGGCTGCTTCCGGGATGGCTCCGCCCACGCAGGCGCAGTAGGCGGCAGTGTCGCCGTGCAGGCAGTCCGGCAGGGACTCGGCCACAATGTCCGAGATGCTCACCTGCCCCCCCGGCGCGAGCACCCGGGCAATCTCCTGAAACACCGCCGCCTTGTCTGGTGACAAATTGACCACGCAATTGGAGATGACCCAATCCACGTTGGCATCCGCCACGGGCAGGGCCTCGATGCAGCCCTGGCGCACCTCAATGTTGGATTTGCCGGCGGCCTCGATGTTGCGACGGGCCATGGCCAGCATGGCTTCGGTCATGTCCACGCCGATGACGCGCCCCTCGGGCCCGACGAGATCCGAAGCCAGCAGCAGATCCAGCCCTGCGCCGCTGCCCAGATCCAGCACGGTCTGCCCCGGCTGCACCCCGGCCAGGGCCAGGGGATTGCCGCAGCCAAAGGAGAGGGACTGCACGCCTTGGTAGTCCGAGGCTTCCTGCCCGTATCCGGCAAACACCGTGACAGAACCGCCGCAGCACCCGCCGCGCTGGCCCTGGGTAGCCAGCTCCAGCGCCTCGGCATAGGCTTTGGAAACCTGCGTGTGGATGGGAGCAAGGGACATGTCGCCTCCTGTGTGGATGTGATGCAGTCATCATATTCTAAAATCCGAATATGTCAATACCACATACGACCACTACCCTGCCCACATGGCGCAAGGCGAACACAAGGAGGGATGCACTCAGGCCACGGGAAGGTCTTCCTCGGCGAGGGGCGCGTCGGCAAACCGCGTATCGCTGCGATGCTGCACGGCCTGGCCGGACTTGCCGGCAAACCAACCGATGCGGTCGGCATCCCAGCGGTCGAAGTCCGGCACATAGGGTTTGATGTCCAGCACGGGCGTGTTGTCCAACACATCCACGTTTTCCACATGCACGCAGCAGCCGGAGACGCCGGCCAGCCGCAACACGGACAGGCCGATGGGATTGGGCCGGCTCGGCGAACGGGTGGCGAAAATCCCATGCGCTTGCGTATCCAGAAATGGCGTCACCATCAATGAATGCCCGCGGACTTGGTGCAGATGATACAACACGATGACATGGGAAAAGCCGTCCAGATCCTGCAGCCCCTGGGCAAACCCAGGCAGCAGGACGATGGATCCCGACACCCCGAGGGCGCCGATGGGCTGGATGGGCATGCCGGCAATCGCCTTGTGCGGCGTGCGAAAATGGCCAATGGGCCGATAGGCGAAAGATTCAGGCGCAACAGCGTGCACTCGATGCCTCCAATACTGTAGTTGCAACGACCACCGCCGTGCCAGGCTTGTGTTGCGTTTTCATGGACACGTCTTTCGGTGACGTCACACGAGACCCAGCTCCGCAGCCCAGACATCGCACTCGGGACGCTGTGCCGCCAGGGCGAGGTTGAGTGCCACCAGCACCAGAATTATCATGGCGTACATGGCGAATGCTCCTGGAACGCGACGAGGAGCCGGCGGGCCCGACACCCCCTCCCGCATGATCCTGTCGCCACAGTGCTCCCCTAGTGCACGTTGGGGCAAGTCTATCACGAAAACACTGCCTTTCGTGAAAAAACCACCGCTCCGCAAGATCACGATTTGTTAATTATTCGTGATTCTGCGCACATTTTTAGTGGGGCATATGGACGAAGCAGACACAACATGCCATACTTCCTTTGCCGCTCAAGACGACCAATCATCATGCGCCACAGCACCAGAGTCGGCGTCATTGCATGCAATGCACGTGCATTGTATGGTACAATACAAACGCATGCCTTACCAAGGAGAAAAGAACATGAAAGTCAGCGCCCGCAATCTGCTTCCCGGCACCATCAAAGCCATCACCGTTGGCGCGGTGAATTCCGAAGTGATTATTGAAGTCGCTCCCGGCATTGAAGTGGTGTCCATCATCACCAAGCACTCTGTGGAGGCCATGGGCCTGAAGGTCGGCTCCGCCGTCAAGGCCATGGTCAAGGCCTCCAACGTGATGGTTGTGACCGACTAGCCGCACGTCCACTGCACGCGATCAACGGACGCAAAAAAGCCGCCCTGCGCCTTCCTGGATGCAGTTCCCTTGAAATCATTTGATTTTCAGGACTGCCCAGGACGGTGCAGGACGGCTTTAGTGGTTGCGCTGGTGGAGGCGGGGGGAATCGAATAATATTATTTTAATAATAAATTACAGCTGATTACAGAAAATTTACAATTTGATTGTGCCAGATCATGTGCCAGTGCGGATATCTCTGTGAAAGACATTGAACTTGAAGAGCTGAATCCGGATGCGGTGAAACCCGTTCCCAACTGGCCTGCGCCACGTTTACGCCTCGGCCCAGGCCTTATGTGGTAAGGTTGACTTGTACACGCTGCAAAAACTCACTCACAAGAGCGCTGCCATGACCCAACGCTACGAGCACCTGCAGGACGAGGCGTGACGCAATGCGTCTGACCTGGCGGGGGAGTTGTTGATGGTGGAGGGGGAAGGCGAGTAGCGCATGAGTGCCTTTATGTTTATCATACACTTAGAGCTAAATTAATAGCTGGTATTTATATAATGAATTAATTGGAAGTTATAAGCAGTAGTTAATAATTTTATCGCAGGTGAAAAAATAAAAGCTAACAAAATTACAATAAACCACGACAGCTCGCTATAGAATCACCTTTCCCAATTTAATACAAAGCTAAATGCCTCTAGCACTTCGCTCGATGAATGGCATCTACGAAAGACATCAGCTCCGACACGTGACTTTTTTACAAGGTACTCTTTATGAGAACTTTATCTTAATGCTTCTTCGATTTTCCAATCCCAACCGCGCCAATTTCGGGCCAAATAGGAATTGCCATCCGTACCCCAATCTGGAACATTTATTGAAAGGATAGCATTATACATTTCTACAGCCGTCTTATATCTCAAACCTCTCTCTGGATGAGTTGCCTTGTTGATGATCCGTTTAATATTTCCATACAGATAAGGTCTCGGCTCAACCAGTGACAATAGCTTATTGGACCTTGCTCTCCTGCAAATTGCATCATTTACTATTGAGCATTGATCAGGCCTCTCAACTTCTGAAAAACATGAACAATTAAATTTTTTAATTAACGTTTTAGATTGCCTGTCAAGATAAGATTCCTCACAATAAGGCATCGGTCCGTTGATCATTTCATAGAGGACTATCCCCACCTGATAAATATCTGACTGGAAATCATATTCAGACGGTTCACTCCATGCTTCAGGGGGAACATAGAGAGCGCTATGCCGCGAGGCAACTGCAGATAGCTGGCCCGGAGAAAGCTTGACCATAGAGCCAAAATCACCAATTTTTGGATGAAATCTACCGTTCACCTTAGTTAGAATCACATTCGCAGGTTTAATATCTCGATGCAAAAATCTAGATGCATGCAAGTGGGATACACCTTGAAGGATGCCTTTCGTTATCGAAATAGCATCCATAAGATTAAAAGGTCCTTGTTTCAGTGAATTTAATAAACTACCCCCATCAACAAGCTCCATCGCAACAAGAACAAAATCATCGTTTATCATCTCTGCGTCGAGGACCTCTATCAAGTGTGGGTTACCACCAGCGCTTGAGGTGGCCTCGACCAAGAAACGTGGTTCCAAAAAAATATCGCCTTCATCTGGGACTGCATCATAGACCTTCAAGAAAACATCGCGGTTCAAGTGAAGATGCTTAGCAACAAACGAGTATGCATTCATGCCCTCTTTATTCTCATGCCGCAGCTCATATTTTCCTGCCGCATGAAGATGATCTATAATTGCCTTTACTTGATATCCACTCATTGTATAAGACCTATCCAGGCAACAAGAACCGTATCCTTCCAGGGTTTCGGTTTAAACTCATTGCCATCATTGAATATCTTTTCAGGGTTGCCGCCTGCAATTTGTGAGAATTTCTTTTCCTGTGCCCTTAAAGTCTGTGGAGGGACCAATTGGACTGGGATATTCCTCTGTTTACCAGCCATCTGAAATACCGACTCAACTTTAATCCGCAACGCAGAAGACGATCCATATTGGCTTGAGCCTGCTTGCAGTACACATAATTTATTTACACCTGCGCTATGAATAAATGTCTGGATAAACTGGAAGAGCTCATAAAGCATTGAACTCTCATCTTGAGCAGTAGCAAACCTTTGCTTTTTCATTTCACAAGGAACCAATTTGGGTTGCTCTGCCGTGCCTTCCAATATAGCCCACATCACATCTTTTGCAGATGGTGTTACTCCCAACACTTTCATGAAGCCTCCAACATGGTTGCATTACACATAACACCTCTCTACCGACCAAGGTGCCAATCAAATATATTCATGGTGTAAGTCTGTAATACACTAACACGCTCGAAATATATATACTGTATGTTATTTTTGGTCAAGAAAACCGCAACCAGAAAAATGAGGCGTAACAATTGTTATGCGCAGTGTAACTTCAATAATATCTACTCCGCCCCCCATTCACCTCCCGGTGAATCTCTTCCGTGAGCCGCCCGAAGATCACGGAATGGAACTCCGGGTCATCCATGTAGCGGGAGACGATGCGGTCGTTTTGGGCCATGCATTGGATCATTATGGATTCGATGATCTTTTTGATGCCCAGCTGGAACTTGTCCAGGGTGTTGGCGGCGGCTGTGCGGATGACGGCTTCGTCCTCCACGGCCACGGCCTTGATCTGCTCGAAAAAGAGCCGGTCGCCCTCGCTGAAGTCCGTCTGAAAGCGCTCGTTGAGGACGTCGATGATGCCGGAAAGGGGTGATTCCTCGTCCTTGGCCTTGCCGGTGCCCACATCCGTAGGGCTTTTGACGCCCTCGGCCTCGTCGGGGCGCAGGTCGATGGCTCCGGAATAGATGCGCTGGAGGCGGTAGTACTGCAGGTCCACCTTGTCTTCGGGCGAGATGAGGACGAATCCCTTGCCGGCCGGAAGCTCAGGAAGAAGCATGCGGCCGTAACTGTAGAGCTTTTCCAGCTCGGGATCCACGTAGGGCATGATCTGGCTCAGAAAGGTGTAGAGCCGGGTGTAGCTTGAGAGCGTGTCCCGAAACAGCGCCTGCGCCTCCTCGCCGCCTTCCTGCAGGCCCAGGGCCTTGAAGCGATCCACCGCCGGGGCAAGGTGCAGGCGCATGTGGCCATGGTCCGTCGGGCTCTGGCGCTCGCGGGGCTTGTAGAAGATTCGGGCGAAGGCTTCCACCTCGGACCAGTGGTACACCTGGGCCTGATCCAGGGTGTGCTTGAGGGATTCCAGCTGCTGCGGGTCGGCCTCCTCCTGCAGGCTCGTGCTGTCGAAATACGGTTTGAAGGCGCGGTAAATCTCGTCGGGCTCGTTAACGAAATCCAGCACAAAGGGCGCATCCTTGCCGGGGGTCATGCGGTTCAGGCGGGAGAGGGTCTGCACCGCCTGCACGTCGGAGAGCCGCTTGTCCACGTACATGGTGTGCAACAGGGGCTGGTCGAAGCCGGTCTGGTACTTGTTGGCCACCAGCAGCACCTGATAGTCGGCGCTGTCGAATGTTTCGGGCAACTGGGACTCGCGGATGGGCCGGCCGGTGGTGACGTCGGTGTTCATGCCGGGCTCGGTGAACTCCTGGCCGGTGTCGGGATCCTTGACCGTGCCGCTAAAGGCCACCAGGGGGCGAATGTCGGTGTAGCCGTTGGCGGCGATATATTCTTGAAACGCCAGCATGTACTTCACGGCGTGCAGCCGGGAGGACGAGACCACCATGGCCTTGGCCTGGCCGCCGATGCGTTGGCGCACGTGCCTGCGGAAGTGCTCCACCATGACTTCGGTCTTCTGGTCGATGTTGTGCGGGTGCAGGCTCATGAACTTGCCCAGGGCCCGCGTGGCCTTTTTCTTGGGATATTTGGGATCGTCCTCCACAGCCTTCACCAGTTTGAAGTACGTCTTGTAGGTGGTGTAGTGCTTGAGGACATCCAGGATGAAGCCTTCCTCAATGGCCTGGCGCATGGAGTAGGTGTGGAACGGCACGGGCTTGCCCGAGGCTCCCGGCCGGCCGAAGAGCTGGATGGTCTTGCCCTTGGGCGTGGCGGTGAAGGCGAAAAAACTCAGGTTCTTCTGGCGACCACGGGACTCCATGACGGCATTGAGGGCGTCTTCGAAGTCGTCGCCGGGGGCTTCTGGATTCGCGGGCAGGGCGTCCTGCAGGCCGGCCCCGAGGATGGCCTTGAGCTCGCGGGCCGTGTCGCCGGTCTGGGAGCTGTGGGCTTCGTCAATGATGATGGCGTAGCGGCGGGTGGCGATGGCCGCTTCCCAGGCCTTGGCCTGGGCCCTGGCCTCGGCGTCGGGGCTGTCCAGATTCTCCGCCCCGGCCTGACGCAGCAGGCCTTTCAACACAAAGGGGAATTTTTGCAGGGTGGTGATGACGATGGGCGTGCCATCCACCAGGGCCGCGGCTAGCTGCTTGGAGTCCTGGTCAATGGGTTTGACCACACCCTGCCGGTGTTCGATCTGATAGATGGCGTCCTGCAACTGGCGGTCGAGGATCTGGCGGTCGGTGATGACCAGGACGCAATCAAAGACTTTCCCGTCCTGTTCATCGTGCAGGCTGGCCAGGCGGTGGGAGAGCCAGGAAATGGAGTTGGTCTTGCCGCTGCCGGCGGAATGCTGGATCAGATACTGCCGGCCCACGCCTTCGCGCCTCGCCCCCTGCACCAGGGCGCGCACGGCGTCGAGCTGGTGGAAGCGCGGGAAGATCATCTTTTCCACGATGATGATCTTCTTGCCGCCCTCGCCATCCTGTATGCGCTTTTCCTCACGTTGCAGGAACATGTAACTGCCCAGGATGTCGAGAAAGCTGTCCCTGGCCAGGACGTCCTGCCACAGGTAGGCGGTGCGCGCGCCGTCGGGATGCGGCGGGTTGCCCGCGCCGCAGGCGATGGCGCCGGGGGCGCTGCCGCGGTTGAAGGGCAAAAAGTAGGTCTTGTCCCCGCTCAGGCGGGTGGTCATGTAGACCTCTTCCGTGTCCGCGGCAAAGTGCACCAGGGCGCGCTTTTTGAAGGCGAACAGCGGGGCGCGGGGATCGCGGTCCTGCTTGTACTGGGCAATGGCGTGCCGCCAGGTCTGGCCCGTGGGGGGATTTTTCAGCTCGCAGGTGGCCACGGGCAAGCCGTTGCAGCTGAAGACGAGGTCGATGGTGTCCCGTGCGCCAGGCTGGCAGGGAATCTGCCGCGAGACGGCCAGGGTGTTGTGGGCATAGAGGGCCACGGCCTCGGGGTTGAGGCCGTGGGCCGGCCTGAAAAAGGCCATGCGGAAGACCTTGCCATGAAACTTGAAGCCATGCCGCAGCACGGCCAGCATGCCCTTGAGGTCGAGTTCCCGGACCAGGGCGGCCAGGAGCTTTTCCTCCAGGGCCTCGCCATGCAGGGCCTGCATCTGGCTCCAAATGTCCCCCTGGGTGACCTGGAGAAAGCGCAACACCTCCGCCGGGAACAGGGCCCGCTCTTGATCGTAGCCCGAAGCGGCAAGACGGGTCCAGCCGTTCTGGAGAAGGGTGTACTCGATGCCGTCCTCGAAATCGGCTTCCTTGGTCTTGGGGGGCATGGGGCGCTTCCTTCTTGTCGAGTCAATTAAACCAGCCGTGGAGGTCCACTGATTTGTTCAGCTCCTCCAGTTGGTTCGCACGTGCGGCGCAATTAAGCTTTCCCGAATGGTCAGTCCCAGTCAATTAGCCGTCAATTAAACGATCACGTCCAGAAGGGGACATATTTTGCAAATTTCTTGGACTGGTCCTTGTCAAAGGGCTTGATTACGCCTCTGTCCAAGGCAGCCTTAATGACTCGCGTAACCATGGCCTTGTTTCTGTCTTCGATGCCGAAGCGTACTCGCAAGCTCTGATTCGTCAGCTGCGTGTTGCTCTCATGGCACAGACAAGCATGTTGATAACAGGCGCGAATCCGGTCATCTGCGTCCATGGCCGAAAACTTTCGGTGGGCAAAAAGCACCACCACGGTGTTGTCACCTACTTCACGGAAATCGGGCGGCGGCAACTGGTGCAGCTCCACGGCGGTGATGACCTTGTCGATGCCGCTGCCCCGCTCTTCGCAAATATTGATGCAACGCATGAAGGCCGCCAAATCCTCGTTCCGGGAGCGAGGGGTGTGATCAATGAATCGAAGCGTATCAATGAGCGGTTTCCCAGGATTGCTGAATTCCATCCGATCCGAGAAAATTTCCACCATGGGACCGGCGCCGAAAATGTTGAAATCCTGGTGGATCAGGACATTGGCCACGAGTTCCCGAATGGCGATGTCCGGGTACATGCGTTCTTCCCTGCGCAAGGCCTGGCCAATCACCTCGTTAGCGGGCAGCCGATCATTGATGTAGGCCACCGCGCCTTCGTAGCCGACGGCATAGCCCTTGACGCCGGTCTGCTCCCGGATGGTTTCGACGCGACTGTTGCCCTTGTAGAAAATCACGCGCAACGCCTTGCGGCCAAGGCGGTCAAACTGGCTGAGATCCTTGGCGAAGAGGATTGCCCCGAGGTTCGTGACGTCATACAGCCCGCCCGGCCTTTTTGTGATGAACCGCTCCTGCTCCAACCGCGACAGAATGCCGTCCCGGTTGTCCGGCAAGGGGCGGCCCAACAGCTCAAAGACGGCAGGATAGTCAAGCGCGCCAAGCACGATGTCGGAGGAGACATTGGCCATGGCCACGCCCTTCTCGAAGGGCACCCGCGAGGACAGCAACCAGAGCTGGCGTTCCTTTTCTGGGTGTTCGCGCAAGGGTTTCTTGTAGCTGCCGACTCGAATGAACGCTTCCTGCTTGAAGCGCACAGGGTGGAAGGTCGCCGGTTGGATTTCGAGGAGCACCACAGGGACATCTTGATACGTGAAGGCATGGAATCGAAAATCAATGCGCGGCTCAAGCAACCTCGCGAGCCAGTTTTCCAACGCTTCATTGCCTACTTTGGCTGTGGACGGCGTAAAGGAGGTGCCAACGGGGGCATGGGTCCCGTCCTCAATGCCCCAGACCATGAAGCCATTTGGCTTTTCATGCAAGGCCGCTGCATTGGCGAGGGCCGAGATGTATTTGCCAATCTCCTCCGGCTTTTCGTTGTTCACTTTGAACTCCACCCACTCCGTCTCCTTGGGGAGGGCGCGCAGTTCGTCGAGCATGGGCGATAGCTGCGATTCGGTCAGCATGCTCCCTCCTCCCGCACATCAATCTTCCCCGTCACCGCCGCGGTGATGAGGGCCGTGCGGTATTCCTGCAGGGTGGTGATGGCGGTGTTGATTTTGGTGATGAGGGCGTCGATGCGGGTGATATGCTTTTCGAGTTCAGAAACGATCTTGAGTTGCTCGTCCTTGTCAGGAAACGCAACATAAAAATCATGCCACACTTCGGTCCGAAGGCACCTCGTACCGTGCGCGGCCTCCTCAACAAGGGCGAGCAGGGCCTTGTCAATGCCTTGCAGCATGAAGGCAAAATATTGCGGAATGAAATAGCGAAGGACATTAAGCGCTTTGACGTCTTGGTTTACAGTTGTTTCGACTGAGTTAATGCAGACAGGGAATGTATGCGCCAAGATCATTCCCCGAACAACAATAAAAACATGGCCAGCATCGTACAGCTTGATCCCCGTTGCAGTGAGGGCGACATGAGTAATTTTGTCTTCCGTATCATCAATGACTGGACGTTTCATGTCCTTTGGAGTGAGCCAAGGGATGTCTCCCTCCCAAAAAGTTTCATTTGACTTGTCAGGTGTCATTCCTCCCGACATTTCGGCTAAATAGGCAAGCCGCTTCACCTCCCAATGCGCCGGCACCTCGCCCAGCCAGTCCACGCCGGAGTCTTTTATGGGGGCGGCGGGGTCGAGGCCCCTGGTCACGGCGTGGCTGATGACCGCGGCGCGCTTTTCCTGCAACAGCTCGATGAGCCGGCGCTTCCGGGCCACCAGGGCATCCAGCCGCGCCGTCTCGCGGTCCAGAAAGGCGGCGATGGCGGCTTGTTCGGGGAGGGGGGGAAGGGGGACGGGAAAATTTTGGACGAAGTCAGTGGGCACACGCTTTTGCCCACCTGCGCCGTACATTTCGGATTCACCAATTTTCCGAAAATTGTCACAGATGGTCAGGTAAAAGAGAAAGCGCTTTTCAAGGGTGTCATCAGGCCGGATGACATGCAACTCTGTGGTGCCGAAAGCAACGCCATTGACAAGCCCTTCCGCCAAGGTTCCCTTCCCATTCTCAAAGCATGGAGTAATCTTGGCAAAAACAACATCCCCATCCCGAAAATAGGTGTACCCACTTCCAATTTCATCCATCGGCTTTGTCTGTTCAAGCCTCAATCCGCCATATTCGCATACGCACTCCATGGGGACGAATGATACTTCATCCTCAGGGCTGAAATCCTGAAGCTCAGAGGCAAGTGGATTGATGCGGGAAATAAACCGTAGCCGCTTCACCTCCCACCCCTCGGGCACGTCCCCCAGCCATTCCACGCCCGAGTCCTTGTAGCGGGGATAGGGTGTGTACGTGCCGCTAGGCATGGTCGCCTCCTTGCGCGTCAGGGTGCGCGTGCTGGGTGGCGTGGATGATGGCCAGGCGTACTTCCTCGCGGGCCGCCTGCAGGATGATGTCCTGGAGGATGTCTCGCAACAGTTCCTTCTTGATTGCGTTCTCGGCCACCCAGACCGTGATGTTTTCCATGTCCCGCAGAAACGGCGTCACGCAGTGGTCGTAGCCGTTGAGGAGCAGGAAAAAGGCGCCCAGGGCCAGGGAGGCGCGCTTGTTACCGTCGTGGAAGGCATGGAGCTTGTTGACCGCAAAGCAAAGGTGGGTGAGCTTGTCCAGAAATTCCGGGTAGTAGTCGTCATTCTGGATGTGGGTCAACACGCTCTCCAGCAGGCCGCGATCCTTGACGCCATGGACGCCGCCGGACTGTTCGATGACGAGACGGTGGGTCTCGATGGCCCAGGACAGGGTGAAGTAGAAGGTCTTCATGGCCTACCTGTCCTTCAGGCGCTTGAAGACATCCAGGTTTTCGGCAATGCGCTCCTGCAGATCCTTGCTCTTCTCCCCCAGAAAGCGTTCGAAGTCCGCCTCGGGAACGCTCTGGATGTAGGCTTCCAGCTTGTGGTGCAGGGCGTCGCGGAAGCACAGGTCCCGGCTGGCCATCTTGGTGCGCGCCTGGTTTATTAGCGGGGCGTACTGGGGGTGCTCGGTGTACGTTTGGAACAGCCGGTCCGCCTCGCCAATACTGAGCGGCCTCCCGAGCTCCTTGGCTCTCTGCTCCAGCTCATACGCCAAGCCGGCTTCAAAACTGGCCACAAGGTCCAACACTTCGGCATAGAGCGTATCCCGGACCTTATCATTGGCCGCCAACTTGAGAATGTTCCGGTACTCTTGGGCATTCTCTCGGAAGATGCCTTCATAGACGAGATTGGTGTATTTGCCGTACTTCCAATTCGGGGCCGCAATGTGTTTGCCCACGGCGTCGGTGAACTGCTTGCGGTAGTTTTCTTCCTGGAAAGCGGCCGGCAGATAGTCTGCGTCGCGTTGGTTAATGTACTTAGTCGCCCCGCCGGCTTTGGCGGCGATGGTCTCGATGACGATATCCAGGATTTTACTGCGAATGGCGCGGGCGCGCTCGCTATCCGTCAACAGCATGGCCAGGTTGAGCACCGTGCGAAATCTAAATATGCCAACTGCTTGCGTCTTCTGAGGGACATTCATGTCATTCAGTTCAGTTAACAGCTTGAAATCACGAAGGTTTTTTCCGCGAAGCACGAGGTAGCCATTGCGGGTCAATTCGTCTTCATGGCTCGCAAGGTACCTGTTGATGGTTCGCGCATCCACATCCAGCAAGGCGGCCACCTGCTGCTTGAGAAAGACGGGCTCCCCCTGCCAGGTGATGCCTTGGAGCCCCAGGTGCTCCTGCAATTTCTGCACGGCAAAGGGGTTGTTCAAAACGTTCTGACGCTCAATGTGTGAAGCCGTCAGGGTGTTGGACTCGCTGGTCATGGCCGCTCTCCTTCTGCCGTCGCCGTGTTGCCCATGCTCATGCCGCCCCCTCTCCAAGCATGGCCATGATCTCGCGCTCCAGGGTTTTGATCTCGGCCTCGATCTCGGCCAGGGGACGCGGGGGCGTGTACTTGTAGAAATGGCGGGTGAGGGGAATCTCGTAGCCGATCCTGGTCTTGCTCTCGTCGATCCAGGCGTCGGGCACGTGGGGCAGGACCTCGCGGCGGAAGTAGTCCTGGATGGACTCTTTCAGGGGCACGCTCTCGGTGTCGCGCAGGGAGCTGTCGGGCTCGGGGGCGCCCTTGGCATCCATGCAGATGGCGGCGGCCTCGTCGCGTTCGCCCAGGGCGGCGAGGATGGGCTTCAACTCGGCCTGGGCCAGCTGCGGCGACATGCCTGCGCAGGCGGCCTTGAGGTCTTTCTTGAACTGCTTGCGGTCCAGGTACAGCTTCGCCGGGTCCAGCCGGCCCAGGGCGTCCCGGATGGCCTGCTGCCGGGCCTGGCCGGCCTGGATCTCCAGGGCGCGGGCGGCGGGGTCCTTCTTGGCGCTGCCGGCCAGGGCCTGGAAGCCGCGCTCCTGCTCCAGCCGGGCCAGCCGCTCGGGAGATGCCTGGAAGTTCAGCCGCAGAGGCCGTTCCACGGTGATCTTGGCGTAGCCGAAATCTTCGTTGGCAAAGATCCTGGAGCACTCGCCATCCCGGAAGGCCCCGTAGAGGCGGACGATCTCGGCAATCTGGTCGGGCCTTCCGTTTTCCCCGTCGGCAATCTCGTTGCGCTTGTTGCCCAGGCTCTTGCGCATCTTGACGAAAAAGGAACGCGCGTCCAGGAGCTGAATTTTTCCCTTGCGGTGCGGCATTTTGCGGTTGGTGAGCACCCAGATGTAGGTGAAGATGCCGGTGTTGTAGAAGAGCTGGTCCGGCAGGGCCACCACGGCTTCCAGCCAGTCGTTTTCGATGATCCAGCGCCGGATTTCGGATTCCCCGCTGCCGGCATCGCCGGTGAACAAGGGCGAGCCGTTGAAGACGATGCCAATGCGTGAGCCGCCCTGCTCGGGCCGGCGCATCTTGGACAGCATGTGCTGCAGAAAAAGCAAGGCGCCGTCGTTGATGCGCGGCAGTCCGGCCCCGAAGCGGCCCTCGTAGCCGCGCGACTCGTGTTCCTTGCCGATAGCTTTTTCCTGCTGCTTCCAGGAGACGCCAAAGGGCGGGTTGGCCAGCATGTAGTCAAAGGTGTCGTGGGGAAAGCGGTCCTCGGTGAAGATGTCGCCCATGCGGATGTTGTCGGCGTTCTCGCCCTTGATGAGCATGTCCGCCTTGCACACGGCGTAGGATTCGTCATTCCAGTCCTGGCCAAAGAGGTGCGGGCTGGCCTCCTGGTTCAGGGCTCGGATGTGGCTTTCCGCCGTGGAGAGCATGCCGCCGGTGCCGCAGGCCGGGTCGTAAATAGTCTTGACGATGTGGCTGGTGGTGAGATCCCCTTCGTCCGTGAGCAGGAGGTTGACCATGAGCTTGATGACCTCGCGCGGGGTGAAGTGCTCCCCGGCCTCCTCGTTGGCCTGCTCCGCGCCGATGCGGATGAGCTCCTCGAAGACGTAGCCCATCTGCATGTTGTCCACGCGCTGCAGGCTCAGGTCGATGGTGTTGAAGGACTTGATCACCTCATACAGCAGGTTCTTGGCCTGCATCTGCGCCACCTGCTCGCCAAACTTGAAGCGCTCCATGATCTCCCGCACGTTGGGGGAAAAGGCGCTGATGTAGCTGTTCAGGTTCAGGGCAATGTTGTTGGGATCATCCAGCAGCCGGGCAAAGTCGAGCTTGGAGATATTGTAGAACTCCACGCCAGTCACGTTGCAAAGGGTGGCCTTGACGATGTTCTCGGACTTGTCCTTGACCGTCTCGAAGGCAGCGAGCGCCTTGGCCTTGGTGGGGGCCAGGACGCTGTCAAAACGCTTGAGCACCGTCAGGGGCAGGATGACCTTGCGGTATTCATTGCGTTTGTACGGCCCGCGCAACAGGTTGCAGATGGACCAGATGAAACTGGCAAGCTGGGCATGGGTTTCCGGGGACATGAAGCACTCGCAGGGGCTAAGGTGCACGGTCTGATGCGCAGGCGCGAGCGGCGAAAGGCGAGCCGGGAACCGCGCGCCGCAGCAGCCGGCACCTTCATCCAAACGCCTCACCAGCACAAGACCATATCGCACGGTATCAGGCGGCCGTATCCCTTGGCAAGGATTGCACCTCGTCATTTCAGGGGATTGGGTGATGGCTCGGGTTTCTTGGCAGACTTCGGTGGGTCTGGTCTATATTCCTGACGGGGACAGCGGCCAAGCCCCCGCGCGCCACGGCATGGCGCGACACGCGGGGTACCGGTTCTGGTGGATGGGAAACGGGTTAGTATAATCCTTCAGGAAACTCGCCCAGCTTCACCCTGATGGCGTGCAGATGGGTCTGAATCCCTGCCGCGATGCCGGGGGCAAGGCAGCCGTGGCGGCCGAGCAGCTCGAAGGCTTCGGACAGTTGAAAGAGGAAGGTGGTGTCTCCGGGGTAGCGTTCGGCAAGGGATACACGCAGGCCAAAGGCTTCACCTGCCCAGGGCCAGCCGCT
>NC_022444.1:1323881-1398861 GCF_000468495.1 Megalodesulfovibrio gigas DSM 1382 = ATCC 19364 | reverse complement strand
TTGCTCTGGTGGAGGCGGGGGCTATTGAACTTGAATAATAACTATTTGAAATTACAGTGAACAATTCCTGAGAAGTCGCCATTCTGCCCCTAAAAATGCCCCTAAAATTTTTGATGCCCCCATGATCCAGTTGGCGAAAAAAAATTGTACCACTGATGGGCGCGGTGGGCGGCGCGGGGGAGGCGTGCGGCATGAAAATGAATCATTTCAGGCTGCACAAGCAGGTTGCACAGAAATTACGCGAACTGCGCACAATGTCCAATGCGGTGTTTTGCGGATGCCCCAAAAAACAACGGCGGCCACTGCCCGCGGCTGGCCTGGGGAGGGGGGAGGGAAATCTCTGGAGCCCTTGCGCCCAAGACCGTGTGCGCCCCCAAATTTCCACCGTGCCAAATTACGCAGAGGGGGTGCCGGCCAGGCCGTGCTCCTTGAGGTGCTCCAGGGCCACGCCGATGTCGTCTTCCGAGAAGAGATTGGCCTTTCGTTGTGTCCAATCCTGTACACGGGGCGCAACGCTGCGGACGGTGGGCTCTTCGCCGGGGGGCAGCTCGTGCTTGATGACCCAATGCGCCGTGCCCAGCAGCTCCATGCCGTAGGGCGACTCGAAACCTTCCACCAGGGCGGCTACGCGGTCAAAGCGGGCCTTGGTTTCCGGGGCCTGTTCCAGCACGCCCTCCACCTGGGGCAGCGTCTCCTGGAGGATGACGATCTTCTGGCCGGGCTTGTTGGCGCCGTCGCCCCAGCCGGTCAGGTAGTGGCCGTCCAGCTCGGCAAGCACGTGGCGCAGGTTGTCGGCATAGGGGCCATAGGTCCACTTCTGGTACTTGAGCTTCATGGGTTCGCCCACCTCCTGCAGAAAATAGGCGATCTTCTGCACTTCCAGGAGGCTGGGGTCATCAATGAACACCAGCTTTTGGTAATGATCCACCGCGCCCAGAAAGGCGGCGCGGGCGTGGGTCAGCTTGGGGCGCGAGGTGCGATTGGGCATGGTCGCGGCGTCGGGCGCGCCGGCGGGGGCGTAGAGGTAGACGTCCACGTCGGGCAGGTCAGCGAAGGCGTCTTCAATGCGGGCCTTGACCTCTGCCCAGGGCAACCCGCCCAGGCCGCAGCCCAGGGGCGGGATGGCGATGGAGCGGATGCCCCGCGCGCGGACCTCCTGCACCAGGGCGGCCAAGCCTTGCTCGATGAAGGCCATGGAGCTGGGGAAGCGCCAGTGCTTTTTGGTGGGAAAATTGATGAGGAAGCGCGGGCCGTCCAACCGGGTGGATTCGGTGACGAACATGCGCCCCACCTGCACCTCGCCTGCCTTGCAAGCCTTGACATAGGCCGCATAGTTCTCGGGAAAGGCCTTCTTGAACTGCAGCGCAATGCCCTTGCCCATGGCCCCCATGGTATTCACGGTGTTGACCAGGGCATCGGCCTTGGCCGTGAGCAGATTGCCGTGTGCAAGGTGAATCATGATGCGTCCCTCATGGTCTTTAATAGTACCATTCGGGGCGGGAAGCAAGGAAGGGCACGGCGGGGAAGGCGTCCCGGACGCGCTGCTCCATGGCCGGCGTGCGTACGGCAACGCCCTTGAACAGGTCCAGGGGTACGTGGTCATGCACCAAGAATTCTGCTTGCCGCCGGCGTTTGCGGTCAGAATCGTCAGGGGTATTGGCCCACTGCCTGGCTTGAAGGACTTCCCAGTCAAGTCGCGGATCACTGTCTTCCAGATTGTAGTGGAATCGGCTGATGCTATGGGCCGCGTTCCCATCTGTGAAACAGCACGCGCGCACGGTCTCAATTTCGTGAGCCCGGGCGACAAGGTAGATCAGATCATCCTGTCCCTGATAGCCGGGCACCCGGCCGCCGTTGATGGCGTACAGCATGGGCGAACGGGTGGTGAAGTAAAAGGGAACGTAGTCCGCCACGGTGCCGAAGGGTGGCACGGGTACTTCGATCTTGTCCCGGCGGTCCTTGATGTGGGCATGTCCTATATCCACCATCGGCCCATCGCCCTGCCGCATTCGGGTGTTGCACTGCACCATGCCGGCCTGGACCATGCCGGGCAGGTTGCGTATGTGCGTGAAGTGGTAGACCAGGATGGGCATGGGGATGCACGCCAGCAAGTTAGCTGTTTGGCCAGGGGGAGACGTTTTTCAACACGGCCGCTTAGTTCTCGGGAAAGACCTTCTTGAACTGCAGCGCAATGCCCTTGCCCATGGCCCCCATGGTATTCACGGTGTTGACCAGGGCATCGGTCTTGGCTGTGAGCAGATTCCCGTGTGCAGGGTGCTCCATGTTGCATTCCTCATGGTCTTCCATAGTGTCATTCTGGACGGGAAGCAAGGAAGGGCACGGCGGGGAAGATGACGTCCACTTGTCCGGCCTTGACAGGTGCGCTGCTCCTGGCCATTCTTCAGGCATGGGAGGTCTGCATGGAACTGACCATTGAGTTTGACCGCGAAGATGACGGCCGCTGGATTGCCGAGGTGCCGGAGCTGCCCGGCGTGCTGGTCTACGGCGTCACCCGCGAAGAGGCGGAAGATCGGGCCACGGCCTTGGCCTTTCGCGTCCTGGCTGAACAGATCGAAGGCGGGGCCATCCACTCCAGGCAAACCAAGACCGTCTGCTTCGCGTGAACTGGCCTTCCGTCAAAGCCAGGCAGGTGCTGGCCGCCCTGTTTCGCCTGGGCTGGGTGGAAATCCGGCAATGCGGTTCCCACAAGACCCTGGCCCGCACGGGCTGGCCCAATTACATCTGGGCCTTCTCCGATGGCGATGAGCTTGGGCGCAAGATGCTCTCCCGTATCGCCAAACATACAGGCTTGACCCCGGAAGACTTGTAGGCCGCGGGGTGTCCCTGTTCCTCGCCTCGGATTATTGCTGTGCCCATCTCCCTGCCGCATGCCGGGCGGGTTGCGGATGTGCGTGAAGTGGTAGACGAGGATGGGCATGGGGATGCACGCCAACAAATCAACTGTTGGGCCATGGGTAGACGTTTTCCAGAACGGTTTGAAGTTCAAAGCGAGAGTTGGGCCAACATGTTGTGCAGGTTGAAAAGCTCAGCGGGTCAGCGCAATTACTCTGTCGCCCAGCGCCTCAAAGGCTTTCAAGAAGTTGTCTCTGCTCCCTGTCATTGTAAGCTCGGCATGACCAAATACTCTACCAGTATTCTTAATTTCATCGTCTGAAAGCGAAAAAATAGGTTTCGAAAGCTGTTGGCTGATTGCAATTAGAGAGTTAAAGTCTGATATATGAGCCAAGTCATATGGGGCGAACTCTGATCCAGCTAGAGCTTTCTCAACTTTTTCTCGCTCGATAACACAATCAATACTGTCCAGGGCGGGAACTAACTTATTGTTGATGGCTTCCCGAATCTTGTCAATCCACTGTTGAAAAGAAGTTGCAGGCTTGTCATTACGCGGCCGATACCTCTGTTGGATGGCGCCTAAAAATTTCGGCTTGTTTGCTATTGAATAATCATTATTGTCAAATCCATTATCCTCCTTAAATCTCTTGATTTCCTTGTGCCACTTGACAATATTCTTACTCAATGACCCGATTGCCTGAAGGCAAAAGTAATCAGGCGAAGTGGGGACAATAAAAAAATCACTCGACATTAATGCAACTTCGTTAAGCCCACCAACATTGGGGCTCAGATCATACAGCATATAGTCGGCATTCTCGCGTTTTGCAATTTTCTGCAACAGCGCAGGCAAATTGCCAGGAATATTTTTAGTTGCAGGAATCCCCGATGCAATTTTCAATGAAACACTTATTTGAGAATCTAATTCAGCAATATCAATATGCCCTGGGAGCAGTTGCAATTTGTTATGCTTGGTTTTATGGATTTTTGACGTGTCATTCCTGTGAGACAATTCTGGAGGCAGTCCACTAATAAGATCTTCAACAATGGTCTTCATCGTGAGATTGTCTCGGCTATTATAGAAAACATCCATAGTGTTTTCGTCAATCGCATCATACCCCAAAACCAGCCCAGTCAAATTACATTGCGAATCTAGATCAACGATTATAACTTTCTTCCCCTTTTCGGCCAATATCCATCCCAGATTGAAAGCAGTTGTCGTTTTGCTAACCCCCCCCTTGTGATTAAACAGGCATATTGACTTAGCCATAAACCTTCTCCTTGCATCTGAATCCTGAACAAGTGAGCAGAACAAATAGTAACATCGCCGTTGGTCCCGATGTGAGGCTGGATCAATCCGAGCAGGTTCAAAGCGGTTCGGCTGATCACTCCCAGTACTCTTCGTGAGTTAGTATGTGATCAGTCGCGTGTACGGAGGATATTGTCAAGCATCCTCTTTCCAATTGGCCAATTGCATGTTTTCCATGTGCCTCCAGGATTCATCCCTCCAGCCCCCACCCTACCCATTCCCTGACATCCACCCCCGCCGCGACCATATCCCCCACATCCTTGCCCGTGGCCGGGGGGTGGTAGCGGGCGTGGAAGGTGGCGTGCCACCAGGGCCAGGCGGTTTGGCCGGCGCGGTCGAAGTCCAGGGCGCAGAGGATGGCCGGGGCGGCGTGCAGCAGGGCGGTGGTGGTGGCGTCGGGCTTGTTGGACACGCTGCGCAGGGCCAGGACCGTCACCAGGTCGCGGGCGGCCTGGGCCAGGAGGATGGCGTCCAACTCGCCTTCTACTATGATGATGGGCTTGGCGGGGCTGTCTTGTGGCGCGCGCGCCAGGACCATGGGCGCGGTGCTGCCGCCGGGGATGGCCACATATTTTGGCCCGTTGGCGGCCAGGCGTCGAATCTTCAGGGCCACCACCTCGCCCTGCTCCACTGTCGGCATTGTCGGAATGACCAGCCCGGCCGGAAGCCAGAGTCGCTTGCCCGGCGGCAGGCCCCAAGCGAGGCGATCCACGAAGCGATCCCGCGGATTCCAGCCCAGGCGCAGGGCCTGGACCGTGGCGTCCTCCAGGCCACGGGCGCGGCTGTAGTCCGATGGGCCGGCCACCTGGGCCACGAAGGCCGCGGCGGCTTCCTTCCATAGAGAGGGCGGTGTGGGCGGTGGCGTTGGTTGGGGTAGTTTGGATAGAAGGGATGAGGCTGCCGGGCGTGGATGTGAGCGCATCCATCCCCGTCCTGCAGCGGTTGGGCCGCCCACGGCCTGGCAGGCCTCGGCATAGCTGGCCCCGCAGGCGTCCCGCAGGTACTGGATGCCGTCGCCAGTCCAGCCGCAGCCCCGGCAATAGAAGCGGCCGCCCTTGCCGCGGGGATGGTCCGGCCAGGCGCGGAAGCGATCCTGTCCACCGCAGCGCGGGCACGGGCCGGCCCACTCGCCCCCGGCGGTGCTGCCAGCCCGGCGCATCTGGTCAATGGGGAAGACGCTCACGCGCGCCCCGCACACGTCATCACGTCATACATGTCATTTCTTCTGTGATGATGTGCAGTTGCGAGCATGACGTCTTCCCCGTGTTCACTGCATCATGTCATGGGTTGACCGGCCGGATACGTCGGCGCAATGCCGGCGATGGCCCGGCAACGGGTCAGGGCCTGGGCATCAATATGCCACCCCCCGCCGTGCATTTTCCGGCTGGAACGCAGGCCGATCTTGCTGCAGGCCTTGCCCACGGCCCGGCTGTCCACCTGGCAACGGGCGTCCAGGCCATCGTTGACCCACGCGTGGATGGCTGCCGTGGGCAGCCGGCCGCCCTGGACATCGCCCTCCAGCCCCAGCACGGCCAGGGCCACCCGGCGATGCAGGGGCGGCGGGTCCTGGACGCGTCCCGCCTGACCCAGGAGCGTCCAGCACTGTTCCTGATGCCCGCGCAGCCAATTGGCCAGCGCGATGGCTCCGGCCATGGTGGCGGCGCAGATGGAGCCGATACAATCCCGGCCGGCCAGCACATCCTCCAGACAATGCAGCTGCAGGGCCAGCCGCAGGCACTGGCCCCGGAGTTTGGAGAGCAAGGAATCCTGATCCTCTCCATCCCCAAGCCATTGCTCGCGGGCCAGCTCGTCATGCCAGGCAATAAAAAGCTGCTTGGCGTCAGGCTCCAGGGTCAGATGGAGGGGGTTGTCCTCATGGAAGTCCAGCCGAAGCAGCCCGGTGACGAGCTGCACCAGGGTGGCGCGGGCCGGGCCGTTGAAGGCGGTTTCCGTCCAGAGGGGCGGCTTGTCCCTGGGCGCGCGGATGAAGGACACGCGGGCCAGCAGGCCGGACGCGGCGTCCTTGCCGGTGAAGATGTCCGCCAGCACGGCCGGCTGGATGGTCCCAAAGAGGGAGAGGCAGGCCGCGGGGATGAATCCCGTGCGGGCCTTGTTCACCCGTGAGACCTTCCAGGGGCCAGAGTCATAGGCGGTCATCAATCGTGTTTTGGTGGAACCCTGGGGGCCGCTGCTGTACTTGTCCAGGTCCAGGATCAACCCGGCCAGCTCGTCCCGATACCAGAGCAGGCCGCGGGGGTTGTCGGCGAAGATGTCCGTGAGACTCTCCACCGTGGCGTCGTCGGTGATGAGCTGTTGCCGCGGCGGCGGTTCCGGCCGGGGTGAGGTGCTGGGGTGCTTGCTTCGCTTCTGGGCTTCCCAGGCTGCGACGTCGGCTTCCCACTGGGCATTGGCCTCCTTCCATTGCTGGGTACAGGCTTTTTCCGCCTCCCAAAGCGGCGCGAAGAAGGCCTTGGCGCAGGGGCTCTTGCCCATGCCAGAGCGGGCCACCAGGGCCACATACAGGTTGGGGTGCTCGGTCCAGCCGGGTTTGATCTGCAGGCCGCGGGTGCGGCCGATGCAGGCCCCGGTGAGGGCCAGGAGGCAGCAGGCTGGCGCTTCCAGGGGCACGTTGAAGGCCTCTGCCGCCGTCTGCAGCATGTGTTGGATGGATTCGGGGAAGACGTGCACGGGCAGGGGTGGGGGCGCAGGCAGGCAGGACGGCGCAAGGGCTGCATCGTCTTCTTGCTGTGGCCTGTCCACCAGCTCCTCCCCCACGCGCCGCCGCTCCAGATACTTCTCACGGGCGTCCTGCAGGGGGATGGCTGTCACCGGGCGGCCTCCGTGGGGCTGGAGGTCACGACATTCTTGGGCGGTCTGCCCCGGCGGGGGCGGGATGCTGAAGCGGCGGCCGGCGGTGTAGAGGTGGCCACTTCGGCCAGGAAGGTGCCGTCGCACACGGCGTTGATGTCGGCTTCTCGCCAGGCGCGGGCGCGTTCCCCCACGGCAATGGGCTTGGGAAACCGGCCGGCCTTGATGCCGGCAAACCAAGTGGACTTGGAAACAGGGACACGGGACAGAACGTCAGGGAGGCGAAGCAATCTGTTGCTTGCAGTTGCCTGCATCAAGAGGACTCCTTCCCTATGCGGGAGGTTGCCCGGGGGCAAGCAATACTCAGCAGGGAAGAGAGACGCCAATCCACAGCTGTTTACACAACTTTCATTGGACTGGGGAAAAAAAACTTGCTACTTGGTTACCAATTGGCACTGGAGGCCAAGGAGCATCGTCTCCACATCCTCTGCCAGGCACGTCAATGCCCCCAGAGGTGAGGCCCCAATGAACGCCCCTCGCGTTGCAGCGCGAAGGGCGTTTTTTATTGGGCCATTTCAATTCATTCTGGGCTGCAATAATACGCAAGAAGCGACTTTCGTCAACTGTACGCCAACAAGTTAACATGTTGATTTTTAATCATAATTTTTTCAGCAAAATTTTATTTGTACAATGTGGCATTGTGCCTAGACAAATTTTGACTAGTACACGGTGCAAAAAGGCCTCGCAAATTTGCATAATACGGTGTGAGGAGACTTCAGAATCGTCTCATCTTGCTCTCAAAAAACAATTGTGAAACAAATCACAAAAAAGAAATAGTGATTTCAGTGTGTTGATTGTCCAATCAGCGACATCCCCATTCCAGGCGAATATCACCATCTGCTACGCATCAGTAGCAATAATAGTTATCAGCTCCGTAGCGCATGCATTCCCTGTGCACAAAGCGAAACCATTATGCCTGCATTAGCGTCCAACGACGATTAAGCGCAGCCAACCGCAGTCAACAGCAGTCAAAAGCGGTCAACAGCGGTCAACAGCTGCCACCCCCGCCACTGTCAGCAGTGGCTTTTTTAGGTGTACATTTTGTAAAGCGCGTCCTCTCCATGAGGTTATCCCGCAAAACGTCATGCCCAGCAGGCCGCGCCAGACCTGGGCGCATGACGTGTATGACGTGATGACGTGTTCCCTGCCGTAGTATGGGCGTGGGGTGGACGGTTGGATTTTGTTGGCATTTTCAGCGCCCCTCGCAATTCCTGCCCCTCAGTCCGTCCAGCATGTCCGCCCAGGCCTGCAGCAGGCGGCGTCGATCCTCCAGCCGATTGGCGCGGTTATAGGCGGCCTTGACCTTGTTGGCCGGGGCGTGGGCGAGCTGCAGGTCCACCAGGTCCGCCTCCCAGCCGGCTTCCACCAGCAAGGTGGTGGCCATGGCCCGGAAGCCGTGGCCGGTCATCTCGTCCCTGGAAAAGCCCATGCGCCGCAGGGCGGCCAGGACAGCGTTTTCGCTCATGGGGCGTTCGCTGGGGGAGCCGGAGGCCGTGCGGGCCGAGGGGAACACGTATCGCCCGTGCCCGGTCCAGGGTTGGAGGTCCTGCAACACGGCCACAGCCTGACGGGAAAGCGGGACGATGTGGTCCCGGCGCATCTTCATCTTGCCGGCCGGAATGCTCCAGGTGGGGGCCTCGGCAGTGTCGAGGGCAAATTCCGTCCATTCCGCATGCCGGAGTTCGCCCGGCCGGACCATGGTCAACGGTGCCAGCTGCAAGGCGGCGCGAACCACGGGCGTGCCTCGGAAGTCGTCGATGGCCCGCAACAGACCGGCCACGTCCTTGGCGGTGGTGAAGGCGGCCATGGGCTTGACCACGGCCGGGGCCAGGGCGTTGCGCAGATCGGCGGCGGGGTCGCGGTCGCAGTAGCCGCAGGCGACGGCGTAGCAAAACACCTGTGACAGGATGCCCCGGACGCGGTGCGCCGTCTCCATGGCCCCGCGGGCCTCGATGCGCCGCAGCACGGGCAGCAGGTCCGGCGCGGCGATGGTGCTGATGGGGCTATTGCCGAGATAGGGAAAGACGTTATTTGCCAGACGGGCCAGGATGGTCTCGGCATGTCCCTGGGTCCACTTGGGGCGGAACTTGTCGAACCATTCACGGGCCACGTCTTCCAAGTGGGGGGAGGCCGGTGCCGAATATGCCCCTACGCGCTCTTCGGCGGGGTCCATGCCCCTACCCAGCACTTCCTGATGCCCCTTCACCAGCCCTCTGGCCGCGGCGATGGACACGGCCGGATACCTGCCCAGGGCCAGCCGCTTCTCCTTGCCCTGGAAATAGTATTTCCAGCGCCAGAGCTTGCCGCCGGCCGGGGAAATCTCGATATACAGCCCTTGGCCGTCGAAAAGTTTGTAGGGCTTGTCCTGAGGCTTGGCGGCCCGGACCTTGGCATCGCTGAGGGGCACGGCCTTGCGGGGCATGGGGGCTCCTGGATTTTCCATGAAATGCCCCTACGGGGGCCAATGGTCATGATCTGCCCCTAAAAATGCCCCTACAATTACCGGATGTCAACGGACGCAAAAAAGCCGCCCTGCGCCTTCCTGGATGCATGTCCTTTGAAATCATTTGATTTTCAGGACTGCCCAGGACGGTGCAGGACGGCTTTAGTGGTTGCTCTGGTGGAGGCGGGGGGAATCGAACCCCCGTCCGAGAATGTTCCGCGCGACGCGTCTCCAGGTTCAGGTCATGTTTTAATGTCGCCCGTGGAGTCGTCCATGACCAAACTCTCCCACAGGCCAGCACACCTTAGTCTCACCCCTGCCGCGGCATGCGCCGGCAGCGGCCAGCCTGATGTTTTTTCGCCCTTCCCGCCTATCAGGCGTGAACGAGTCGGACGTGGCTACCTATATTAGGCGGCCAGAGCGTAATCGTAGTCGTTGTTGGCAACTAAGATGGTGCCGTTTTTTTACGAGGCCAACGGCGTCCTCGACCTGCAACGTCGACTTCCCATCCCCGTCGAAACCAGTGCGCCCCCTCTGCGATTGTGAAAGACCAGCCAGCCAAAGATACCGGCGAGCCATTCTTCAATATAACCCGCCTGCCAGAGATTGGCAAGGGGGAACAGGAAGATTGGGAGGCCGACATTGCAAATCAAGAAAAAATGATTGACTATCAATAACAAATGAACGAGAAGCAGGTTGCGCCCATGATGGGCACAAGGAGGTCTCGCGTGGACAGGATTGAACGCATCGCGCGGTGGAGTCGGAGGTTGCGGGGGGTGTTGTTTGTGGTGGCTCTGGTGTTGCCCCTGGCGCATGTGGCCTTTTGGGTGTGGATGGGCGCCCTGCCGCAGTCGCTGGTGGCGCGGGCCTTGCCGGGGAGCGTGGTGCTGCCCTTGCCGGTGGGGGCGCGGGCGTTGGGAGGGATGGTGGCGCTCCTGCCCGTTGCGGCGGCGGTGTATGGCCTGCTGGTGCTGCAACGGCTCTTTGGGCTGTATGCCCAGGGAATGATCTTTACGCCTCAAAACGTCGCATGCTTTCGGCAGCTTGCCACCGCGCTTCTGTGGTGGGCAGGCCTGGGATTTCTGCAGACGCCGCTGCTCAGCATGGCCTTGAGCCTGCATTTGCCTGCGGGGCATCGGGTCATTGAACTGGCCCTGACCACCCCGGATGTGACGGCGTTGCTCCTGGGACTCGTCCTGCGCGTGGCGGTGTGGGTGATGGAAGAAGGCTGCGAATTGCACACCGATCACAGTCTGACCATCTGACGCGTCATGTCCATCCGCATCAATCTCGATATCATGCTGGCCAGACGCAAGATGCGCTCCAACGACTTGGCGCAGCGCGTGGGCATCAGCGTGCAGAATTTGTCCATCCTCAAGACGGGCAAGGCCAAGGCCATCCGGTTTTCCACCCTGGAAGCCCTCTGCAGGCACCTGGACTGCCAACCTGGGGACATTTTGGAATTCGTGGACGACGACCTCGATCCAGATACTGATTGAACGTGCCAAGGAGTTGCCATGTTTCAACGGCTCTTGCTGTGTTCCTGTCTGGTGCTGTGTTGCGGCTGCGCTGCGGGCGGTCGCCACCATGCCACACCCGAACAGCCTCGCTCCATCACATTGTCTGCACTCAAGGCCAATCCTGCGATGCTGCAGGAGGTGGAAGGGGCCTTTTCACATGACACCCCATGCATTCTGCTGCTGGAGCAGGGCCAGTCCCTGCCCCTCACGCTGGAAGTGAACACCCCGGCCGTGACCATGGCGCCAGTGACGGGG
Source organism: Megalodesulfovibrio gigas DSM 1382 = ATCC 19364 (assembly GCF_000468495.1). Taxonomy (NCBI): domain Bacteria; kingdom Pseudomonadati; phylum Thermodesulfobacteriota; class Desulfovibrionia; order Desulfovibrionales; family Desulfovibrionaceae; genus Megalodesulfovibrio; species Megalodesulfovibrio gigas. The sequence continues at coordinate 1,387,616 of NC_022444.1, read as the reverse complement.
CAGCTGGTGTTTCATCGCGACATACACATACGAATCTCCGCGAAAGGCCTGTACCTCTCGTCCGATGGCCAGACCTGGACCTCCATTCGCGATGTGGAGCAGACCAAGGCCATCTTGGGCGCAGACCATGCCACGCTCTCCCTGGCTCTCAAGGCCCTGGCCGGCCAGGGGGCGGGGGCAGTCTTGCGCGTGAATGGGACGGCAGGGAGATAGCGCGCAGTTGCCTCTGCTCATTCCTTTTCGTGAATGATGCCCGCTTCGGGATGGAAGATTTCATACCGCGTCCGGCGTGGCTGTGTCCGCTCCTGTGTCTGGAACCGCAGCACGCCGCCGCGCAGGTAGTCCTCCTCGCGGTCCAGGCACAGCCAGCGTCGGTCCAGGCGTTCGGCGGCGCGGCCGGTGGTGCAGGAGCCGGCAAAGGGATCCAGCACCAGATCGCCGGGATCAGTGAGCATACGGATAAAGAACCGCGGCAGGGCCTCGGGGAACCGGGCCGGGTGCGGTGCGATGCCGGCCTCGCGGCAGGCCCTGAGATAGGCGGAGCTGCCCCCCTCGTGCGCCAGGGCAATGAGGTTGTGGGGAATGGCGCCGCCGTTGTCCTTGCGGAAGAAGCGGTTATCGTGCCCGCTGGGGCTTTTGCGGCCCTGCCGCCCGCTGCGCAGCAGGCCGCGCATGTGCCGGCGGTAGGGCCAGCGCACGCGGGCCACGTCCGCCTTGGGCCGCTCGCTCCTGGCCAGCCACCACACATGATGCGCCGCGTCCTTGAGCCGCTCCTTGGTGTGATTTGTCCAATAGCCTGAAGCGATGGTGGCCGGGTTCCACCACGTCAGTTCCTGGGCCAGGTGCAGTCCCAACTCGCGACAGCACATGAGCAGCACCTCATACGGGTACAGGCTGCGACAGGGTCGACCCTTTTGCCAGCCGGCGCCCACATCCAGCACAAACGAGCCCGTCGGGGCAAGCAGCCGGGCAATTTCCGCAGCGAACGGCCGGAACCACTCCACATAGCGCGACTCCTCCGGATTGCCGTACGGCTTGGGGCAGCCCAGGGCAAAGGGCGGCGAGGTGCAGACCAGATGCACGCTGCCCGCCGGGAGCAGGCGCATGGCGGAAAGACTGTCCGTGACGTGCATGGAACCCAGGCCAGTGGCGAAGAACGCCGGGGGAAATGTGGCGGTGTGCATGGGACGATGGTAGGCCCTGCCCGCCCTGGCGCGGCAGAGGGAAGCGCTTCCACCCAGGGCCTTCGCCCGGAGCGCCCCCGGGGCACCCAGTCCCTCCGCCCTGCCATTGAAAATACCTCTCAATACATTTTGGTAGGGCGAATCCCACCATTTGGTAGCATCCCATGGGGGTGCGCAGCTCGACATTTTTGTATTGTTTTGTTGAACATATTAAAATCAAACATCATTTCTTGGCGATTCTACTTTGGCACGAAACCTGCCTTATCCGCTCCATCTGCATACATCCCTCGACGACATCCAAAACGGGAGGACATAGTCATGAGGAAGATCGCAATCTACGGTAAGGGCGGCATCGGCAAATCCACCACCACGCAGAACACCGTGGCCGGCCTGGCGGAAATGGGCAAGCGAGTGATGGTGGTTGGCTGCGACCCCAAGGCCGACTCCACCCGTTTGCTGCTTGGCGGTCTGAGCCAGCGCACCGTGCTCGACACCCTGCGCGAGGAAGGCGAGGATGTGGATCTGGACGATATCGTGCTGCCCGGCTTTGCCAACACGCTGTGCACCGAATCTGGCGGTCCTGAGCCGGGCGTGGGTTGCGCGGGTCGCGGCATCATCACCTCCATCAACCTGCTGGAGCAGCTGGGCGCCTTCAAGGAAGAAAAGAAGCTGGACTACACCTTCTATGACGTCCTGGGCGACGTGGTGTGCGGCGGGTTCGCCATGCCCATCCGTGAAGGCAAGGCGCAGGAAATCTACATCGTCGTTTCCGGCGAAATGATGGCCATGTACGCTGCCAACAACATCTGCAAGGGCATCGTGAAGTACGCGGATGCCGGCGGCGTGCGCCTGGGCGGGCTCATCTGCAACAGCCGTAAGGTGGACAACGAAGACAAGCTCATCCTGGCCCTGGCGGAACGCCTTGGCACCCAGATGATCCACTTCGTCCCCCGCGACAACCAGGTGCAGCGCGCCGAACTGATGCGCAAAACCGTGATTGAATTCTCTCCCGAGCATCCCCAGGCCGACGAATACCGCGCCCTGGCCAACAAGATCGACCAGAACCAGATGTTCGTGGTGCCCAAGCCCCTGTCCATCGAAGAGCTGGAAAAGCTGCTCGTGGACCACGGCATCATGAACTAGGGCCGAACCGGCACGCACCCAACCCACGATCCCAACCACTCAAGGAGCACCCCACATGTTCAGCATGGTCCGCGCCATTGTTCGTCCCGACAAAGTCAACGACGTCCTCGCCTCTCTGCTCGACAACGGCTTCCCCGCCGTCACCAAGTTCAACGTGGCTGGCCGCGGCAAACAGCGTGGCATCAAGATCGGCGAGATCACTTACGATGAAATCCCCAAGACGCTGCTGATGTGTGTGGTGCCTGCGTCCGACGTGGAATTCGTCATCAAGACCATCATGGCTGCCGCCCGCACCGGGGACAAGGGCGCCTTCGGCGACGGCAAGATCTTCGTCTCCCCGGTGGACTCCGTGTACACGGTCTCCTCTGGCATCAAGGAAGTGAAGCCCGGGGTGATCGAGGAGGTCAAGTAACATGAAAGAGATCATGGCGGTCATCCGCATGAACATGATGAACCAGACCAAGAGCGCCCTGACGGAGGCCGGCGTGAGCGCCTTCTTCGCAGTGGAAGCCCTGGGTCGCGGCAAAGGCCTGGTCCCCAAAGACCTCCTGGACGGCGTGAAGGCAGGCAGCGAGGAAGCTGCTGCCCTGCTGGGCGAAAAGGGCCGCCTGTACCCCAAGCGGGTGCTCACCGTGGTGGTGCCGGAAGACATGGTGGAAACCGTGGTCAAGACCATCATGAAGGTGAACATCACCGGCAAGCCTGGCGACGGCAAAATCTTCGTCATGCCCGTGGGCGACGCAGTACGCGTGCGCACCGGTGAAAAGGGCAACGAAGCCATCGACGAGATGTAGCGCCGGGCCTGCGCGTACCGGGATTGCAACTGATTTTCACAGGGAGCACGACAATCATGGCGACCAAGTCCAAAAAGCCAGCAGAAATCACCACGGAGAGCCTGGCTTCCTTCAAGGAAGATGTGCTCAAGAAGTACCCGCCCAAGGTGGCCCGCAAGCGGAGCAAGCAGTTCCTGCTCAACGAGTTCCAGGGCGAAGACGCACCCCTTATTGAAGCCAACGTCCGGACCATCCCCGGCATCATCACCATGCGCGGCTGCACCTACGCCGGCTGCAAGGGCGTTATTCTGGGCCCCACGCGCGACATCGTGAACATCACCCACGGGCCCATCGGCTGCGGGTTCTACTCCTGGCTCACCCGGCGCAACCAGACCCGCCCGGACACCGAAACCAGCGAGAACTTCATCCCTTACGCCTTCTCCACCGACATGAACGAAAACGACATCGTCTTCGGCGGGGAAAAGAAGCTCAAGGCGGCCATCCGCGAGGCCTACGCCCTCTTCAAGCCCAAGGCCATGGCCATCTTTGCCACCTGCCCTGTGGGCCTCATCGGCGACGACGTGAACGCCGTGGCCCGGGACATGAAGCAGGAACTCAACGACCAGGGCATCGACATCAACATCTTCGCCTTCTCGTGCGAAGGGTACAAGGGCGTCTCCCAGTCTGCCGGCCACCACATCGCCAACAACCAGATCTTCACCCACGTGGTGGGGACCTCCGACACGGTGGTGGAAGGCAAGTACCGCATCAACATGCTGGGCGAGTACAACATCGGCGGCGACGCCTTTGTCATCGAAGACCTGATGCACCGCTGCGGCATCACCATCAACGCCACGTTCTCGGGCAACTCCACATACGATGACTTCGCCCGCGCCCACACTGCGGACCTGAACTGCATCATGTGCCACCGGTCCATCAACTACGTGGCTGAAATGATGGAGATCAAGTACGGGATCCCCTGGATCAAGGTGAACTTCATCGGCGTGGAAAGCACCATCAAGAGCATGCGCAAGATCGCTGAATACTTTGGCGACCAGGAGCTCAAAGACAAGGTGGAGCAGGTCATCGCCGAAGAAATGCCCGCCGTGGACGCTGCGCTCAAGGACATCAAGCCCCGCACCGAAGGCAAGACGGCCATGCTGTTCGTGGGCGGCTCCCGCGCCCACCACTACCAGGACCTGTTCCGGGAAATGGGCATGACCACCCTGGCCGCAGGCTACGAGTTCGCCCACCGCGACGACTACGAAGGCCGCAAGGTCATCCCGTCCATCAAGGTGGATGCCGACTCCCGGAACATCGAAGAACTGGATGTGCATCCTGATCCGGAACTCTTCAAGCCCCGCAAGTCCGCCGAAGAACTCAAGGCCCTGGACGAATGCGGCTTCGAGTTCAAGGACTACCACGGCATGATGCCGGACATGAAGCCGGAATCCCTCGTCATCGACGACCTCAACCAGTACGAGGCCGACGAGCTGGTGAAGAAGTTCCGCCCCGACGTGTTCTGCGCCGGCATCAAGGAAAAGTTCAGCATCCAGAAGATGGGCATCCCCATGAAGCAGCTGCACAGCTACGATTCCGGCGGCCCTTACGCCGGGTTTGCGGGCGCCATCAACTTCTACCAGGAAATCGACCGCCTGGTGAACACCAAGGTCTGGGGCTACATGAAGGCCCCCTGGCAGAAGAAGCCCGAGCTCGTGGCCTCCTACGCCTGGAACGACGCGTAAGGCCCAGCACAGCAAAAGGTTCTATCAGGAGAGCATCATGTCCACACTCCTTCGCCATACCCCTGTTGAAATAACTGAACGGCAGGCGCTGAGCATCAACCCCGCCAAAACCTGCCAGCCCATCGGCGCCATGTACGCCTCCCTGGGCATCCACGGCTGCCTGCCACACTCCCACGGCTCCCAGGGCTGCTGCGCGTACCACCGCTCCGCCCTCACCCGGCATTACAAGGAGCCCATCAGCGCCGGCACCAGCTCCTTTACCGAAGGCTCCTCGGTCTTCGGCGGCCAGTCCAACCTGCTGGCAGCCATCCAGAACATGTTCACGGTGTATGAGCCCGAAGTCATCGCCGTGCACACCACCTGCCTGTCCGAAACCATCGGGGACGACGTGCCCCAGATCGTGGACAAGGCGGACAAGGAAGGCAAAATCCCGGCTGGCAAGCACGTGGTCAGCGCCTCCACACCGTCTTACGTGGGCTCCCACGTCACCGGCTTCGCCAACATGGTCAAAGGCATGATTAAGGGGCTGGCCAAGCCCAAGACCAAGCCCAACGGCAAGGTGAACATCCTGCCCGGCTACGTCGAGCCCTCGGACATGGCGGAAGTCAAGCGCCTGGCCAAGATGATGGGCGTGAAGACCATCTGCATCCCGGACACCTCCGGCGTGACCAACGGCCCGCTGACCGGTGAATACAAGATGTACCCCGACGGCGGCGTCACTGTGGCTGAACTGCAGGATTGCAGCAACTCCAAGGGCACCATCGCCATGGGCTTCTGGGCCTCGGCCGACGGCGCCCGCTACCTGGACACCGAATACAAGGTGCCCTGCTCCATCCTGGAACTGCCCATCGGCCTGGGCTGCACCGACGCCTACGTGGATGCCCTGCGCACCATCGCCGGCGCGGCTGTGCCCAAGGAAATCGAGTTCGAACGCGGTCAGCTGGTGGACATGATCTCCGACTACCACCAGTACTTCTACCGCAAGAAGGTGGCCCTGGTGGGCGATCCCGACCAGCTCGTCGCCCTCACTGATTTCCTGGTCTCCCTGGACATGCTGCCCATCCACATCGTCACCGGCTCGCCGGCGGGCAAGCGGTTCGTGGGCAAGATTGATGAAATCACCAAGGACATCGGCTACAAGGTCAACGTCCGCGAGCACGGGGACATGTTCCTGCTGCACCAGTGGATCAAGCAGGACAAGCCGGACCTCATCATCGGCAACTCCTACGCCAAGTACATCGCCCGTGACGAGGACATCCCCCTGGTGCGCCACGGCTTCCCCATCGTGGACCGCGTGGGCCATCAGTACTTCCCCACCACCGGCTACCGCGGCGGCATGCGCCTGATCGAAAAGATCGTGGACGCCCTGCTCACCCGCACGGAACGCGACGCCCCGGTGGAAACCTTCGAACTGGTCTTCTAATCCGCAACACGCCCCAGGAGCGGGGCCGCCCGGCCCGGGCAACCTCCCGGCCCAGGCCCACGGCAGCCCCGCTCCTTTCTTTCCACCACATTTCGGGAACCCGCAGGCACGCACCATGCACAGCACGGCCCCCCTGGACTCCGAACTCTCCTGCGGCAGACTCCATCTGCCGGTGGCCGCCCGCTGCAACATCCAGTGCAAATACTGCGACCGCAACTACGACTGCGCCAACCAGTCCCGCCCGGGCGTGGCCAGCGAGCTCCTCACCCCCACCCAGGCCCTGGCCTACCTGGATGCAGTCCTGGCCGCCAAGGACGACATCACCGCCGTGGGTGTGGCCGGCCCCGGAGACGCCCTGGCCGATCCGGAAAAAACCCTGGAAACCCTGCGTCTGGTGGCCCAGACCCACCCGCAGTACACACGCTTCATTTCCACCAACGGCCTGGCCCTGGCCGAGCACGCCCAGGCCCTTACCGAAGCCGGCGTCTCCCGGGTGTACGTGGCCGTGAACGCCGTGGACCCGGCCATCGCCGCCCGGGTGTACTACTTTGTCCGCGCCGGCAAGCGCAATCTCTTCGGTCAGGAAGGCGCCGCCCTGCTCATCGAATCCCAACGCCAGGGCATCGCCGCCTGCAAGGCGCTGGGCCTGGAAGTCATCGCCGTGTGCACCGTGATCCCCGACATCAACGATGCCCACGTGGCCGATATTGCCGCATGGCTGGCGGCGCTGGGTGTGGACGGGCTGGAACTGACCGCCTTCCACCCGGCCCAGGCCTCTCCCCTGGGCGCGCACCCCCCCGCCACCAAGGCAATGATGCTCGCCGCCCGCGAAGCCGCCGCACCGCATCTGCCCCTCATGGAATGCTGCACCCACTGCCGGGCCGATGCCATTGGCCTCCTGGGCGAGGAAAAGGCCACCACCGTCTTGAACAAAATCAAGGCCATGGCCGCAAACGAAAGCCCCTGGGCCATGCCAGACGCCCAGCGGCCCCTGGTGGCCGTGGCCACCAGCAACGGCGAAACCGTGGATACCCACCTGGGCCACGCCCGCCGGCTGCTCATCTATCAGAACGATCAGGGCCTCGTGACCCTGCAGGGACACCGCCAGGCCCCGCCCAAGGGCGGCGGCGACGACCGCTGGAAAGCCCTGGCCGACCTGCTGGCCGACTGCAAAATTTTGATCGTCGCCAGCGCCGGGGACACCCCGCAGCGGGTGCTCGGCGAGCACGGCCTGAGCGTGCGCGTGGTGCCCGAAGACACGGACGTGGCCGCCGCCGTGCTGGCATCCTTTGGCGTCAAGAACAAAAAAGGCAAACAATCCAAGTGAGTGGAGGAGACCCCGTGGAAAAGCCAACCTATCACATCCTGCTGTGCCAGTCCTTCCGCGCCAAGGGCGAACCCAAGGGCGTGTGCCACAAGAAAAGCTCCGGCCTGGCAGGCTACGTTGAAGAACAGATCCTCGATCGCGGCCTGGATGCCCTGCTGACCACCACCAGCTGCCTCAAGCAGTGCGACAACGGCCCCGTGATGGTCATCTACCCCCAGAACGTCTGGTACGGCGGCGTGGAATCCGAAGATGCCGTGGATGCCATCCTGGACGCCATGGAAGAAGGTGGCGTGGCCGAGGATTTTGCCCTCTAGTTTAACAATTTCGTCAGGCGGCCCGTGTTTTCGGCCGGGCCGCCCTGGACAATTTTCACCAGATTGTTAGCTTTCATACCGTCGTCATCTGAAAACTGACCATCAGACCCAGACGCACGGAGGACCGCCATGACCGACCACGCCACGCCCACCAAATCCGTTATTTTCGAGGAACGGGCGGATCAAATCCACGTCACCGGCAACGACGCCGCCGGCGCGCCCAACGTCTTTGATCTCGCCTGCAACCGCCCCAGCCTGGCCGGCGCTGTCTCCCAGCGCGCCTGCACCTTCTGCGGCTCCCGCGTGGTCCTCTACCCCATTGCCGACGCCCTGCACCTGGTCCACGGCCCTATCGGCTGTGCGGCCTACACCTGGGACATCCGCGGGGCCATGTCCTCCGGTCCCGAGCTGCACCGGCTCTCCTTCTCCACGGATCTGCAGGAGCGCGACGTCATCTTCGGCGGGGAAACCAAGCTGTACAAGGCCCTCATCGAACTCATCGACCGCCACGAGCCCAAGGCCGCCTTTGTCTATTCCACGTGCATCGTGGGCATCATCGGGGACGATATCCAGGCCGTCTGCAAGAAGGTGAGCGAGGAAAAAGGCATCCCCGTGCTGCCCGTGCAGAGCGAAGGCTTCAAGGGCAACAAGCGCGCCGGCTACGAGGCCGCCTGCAAGGCCATGGCCCAGCTGGCCGGCACGGCGGACGTGTCCGACGTCTCCCCCCTGTCCATCAATATTTTGGGCGATTTCAACCTGGCCGGGGAAATCTGGGTCATCCGCGATTACTACGAGCGCATGGGCCTGCAGGTGGTGGCCACCATCACCGGCGACGGCCGCGTGGACGCCATCCGCCGCTGCCACGGCGCAGCCCTGAACCTGGTGCAGTGCAACGGGGCCACCCAGCCCTTCGCCAAGATCATGGAAGAGAAATACGGGCAGCCGTATATCCGCGTCTCGTACTTCGGCATTGAGGACATGGCCCAAGCCCTCTACGATGTGGCCGAGTTCTTCAAGGACAAGGACCCCGCCATCATGGACCGCGCCCGCAAGATCGTGGCCGAGGAAGTGGGCGGGCTGCTGCCCAGGCTGCGGGAGTTCCGCAAGGATCTGGAGGGCAAAAAGGCCGCCATTTACGTGGGTGGCGCCTTCAAGGCCTTTTCCCTCATCAAGGCGTTCCGGCACCTGGGCATGCAGGTGGCCCTGGTCGGCTCCCAGACCGGGACCAAGGAAGACTACGAGGAACTGGCCGCCATCTGCGATCCCGGCACCATCATCGTGGACGATTCCAACCCCCTGGAGCTCTCCGCCTTCATCAAGGAAAAAGACGTGGACATCTTTGTGGGCGGCGTGAAGGAACGGCCCATTGCCTACAAGCTGGGCATCGGCTTCTGCGACCACAACCACGAGCGCAAGGAATGCCTGGAAGGCTTTGTCGGCATGTACAACTTCGCCCTGGAAGTGCACCGCACGGTCATGAGCCCGGTGTGGCGCTTCATGCCCCGCCGCGTGGCCAAGGCCGCTGCCACCGCCCACTGCACGGAGGCTACCATATGAGCGACGCCACCACCCTGGAACGCACCCCCAAGGGGCCGACCATGAAAGCCAAATCTCCCGATTTCGTCTCCACCACCAATGCCTGCAAGCTCTGCACGCCCCTGGGCGCGAGCATCGTCTTCCGCGGCATCGAAGGGGCCATCCCCTTCCTGCACGGCTCCCAGGGCTGCGCCACGTACATGCGGCGCTACATCATCAGCCACTTCCGCGAACCCATCGACATCGCCTCCTCCTCCCTGGGCGAGAAGCAGGCCATCTACGGCGGCGGCCCCAACCTCAAGCAAGGCCTCCTCAATGTGATGAAGAAGTACGAGGCCAAGATGGTGGGCATCGCCACCACCTGCCTCACCGAAACCATCGGGGACGACGTGGCCATGCTCCTGCACGAATTCAAGCAGGAATTCGGCGACCTGGACCTGCCGGATCTGGTGCACGTCTCCACGCCCAGCTACTCCGGCTCGCACATGGAAGGCTTCCAGGCCGCGGTGAAGGCCGTCTGCGATCAGATGCCCCTGCCCGTGAGCGCCGAGAACCCCAAACACGCCGGCGTCAACCTGCTGTCTGGCTTCGTCTCCCCCGAGGACATCCGCAACGCCAGGGACATCTTCGAGCGCTTCGGCCTGCCCGTGACCATCCTGCCGGACTATTCCGAGACGCTTGACGGTGAAATTGTTGACGATTACCAGAAGCTCCCCCCCGGCGGCACACCCCTGGCCAGTCTCAAGGCCATGGGGGCGGCCCGGGCCACGGTGGAGTTCGGCGCCACCCTGCATCCGGACAACTCCGGAGCCAAGGTGCTGCACGACAAGTTCGGCGTGCCGGGTTACCGCCTGTCCACGCCCATCGGCCTGCGCGCTTCGGACGCCTTTTTCGAGACCCTGCAGGAGATTTCCGGTCAGCCCCTGCCCGCCCGCTACGCCCACGAGCGCGGCCGCTTTCTGGATGCCCTGGTGGACGGCCACAAGTACATCTCCGGCAAACGCGCCGTGGTGTACGGGGAAGAAGAGCTGGTGGTGGGCCTCACGGGGCTGCTGGCGGAAATCGGCATCGTGCCCGTGCTGGTGGCCTCTGGCGGCAATTCCGGCCTGCTCAAGGAAAAAATCGCCGAGGCCTGCGGGGATCTGCTCAAGGAATTGCCAGATGTTCGCCCCAACATCGACTTTTTTGAAATCGAGAACGAAACCAAGGCCCTGAAGCCTGACCTCATCCTTGGCAATTCCAAGGGGCACCGCATCGCCCGCGATGCCGGCGCGCCCCTGATCCGCGTGGGCTTCCCCATCCACGACCGCTTCGGCGCCGCCCGCATGCCGCACCTGTTTTACACGGGCACGCAGTCGCTGTTTGACCGCATCGTCAACGCCATCATCGAAAAACGCCAGGCCGACAACCCCCTCGGCTGGAGCTACGTCTAAAGGAGCGGCGCCATGCAAGAACTTCTCGCCCCGTCCACCGTGTCCCAGTCCAAGGATTTTTCCAAGCATCCCTGTTTCAACAAGGAAGCCAAGGGGTCCTGCGGCCGCGTGCACCTGCCTGTGGCGCCCAAGTGCAACATCCAGTGCAACTTCTGCAACCGCAAGTACGACTGCGTGAACGAGAGCCGGCCCGGCGTCACCTCCGCGGTGCTCTCCCCGGCCCAGGCCGTGCATTATATGGATAAGGTGCTGGCCAAGGAGCCGCGCATCACCGTGGTGGGCATCGCCGGCCCCGGCGATCCCATGGCCAATGCCGACAAGACCATCGACACCATGCGCCGGCTGAACAAGAAGCATCCGCAGCTGCTCTTCTGCCTCTCCACCAACGGCCTGGGCCTGCCGGCCCATGTGGACGAACTGGCCGAGGTGGGCGTCTCCCACGTCACCGTGACCGTGAACGCCGTGGACCCCGAAATCAGCGCCGGCATCTACGCCTGGATCCGCGACGGCAACGTCATGTACAAGGGTCTGGAAGGCGCGAAGCTGCTGCTTTCCCGGCAGCTGGAAGGCATCCGCCGTTGCAAGGAGCTGGGCATGGTGGTCAAGGTGAACACCATCGTCATCCCCGGCGTCAATGAACACCATCTGGAAGAAATCGCCAAGACCATGAAGGCCCTGGGCGTGGACGTGCTCAACTGCATGGGCCTCAAGCCCGTGGCCGGCACCATTTACGAAAACATCGAAGAACCCCAAAAGGCCAAGCTGGACGCCATCCGCGACACCATGGAACAGCACCTGCCCCAGATGCGCCACTGCCAGCGCTGCCGGGCCGATGCCGTGGGCCTGCTGACCGAAGACCGCACCAAGGAAATGGCCGGCTGCCTCTCGGCCTGCAGCAAGCTGGAACTGCCCGCAGAAGAAACCAGGCCGTACGTGGCCGTGTGCACCCAGGAAGGCCTGCTGGTGAACCGCCATCTGGGGGAGGCGGAACGCTTCCAGATCTGGAATCAGACGGCGGAGGGCTGCTACGAACTCGTCGAGGAGCGCCCTGCCCCCTCCCGGACCTCAGGGCCCAAACGCTGGCTGATGGTGGCGGAGCTGCTCAAGGACTGCAAGGCCGTGCTCTGTGCCGCCATGGGCGCCACGCCGCGGGCCGTGCTGGAGGAATCCGGCCTGGCCTGCCACGAAATGCAGGGACTCATCGATCAGGGTCTGGCCGCGATCTACGGTCACGGCGACCTCTCCCAGTTCCGCAAGCAGAAAGGCGGCTGCAAGATGGCCGGCTGCGGCGGCAGCGGCGAGGGGTGCTAAGGCAAGGTATCTTTGACAGGAGTTCTCGGGGGAAAACCTTTCTAAAGAAAGGTTCTTCCCCCGAACCCCCTTTNCCTTTCCAAAGACTTTTTATTGTGATTCAAGGCCACTATGAAAGTTTTGGAAGGGAACATTGCGAGAGTAACATGCTCTAAAAGAGCTGCTTCAGCAGCTCTTCTTCCTGCCGGGATCCGGCAGTACCGCCGCGGCTGCCGCCTTCCGTGCCGCTGTAGCCTTCCTCGCTGCCGTACATCTCGTCGTAGTACATGGCCGTCTCGGCATCGTAGCTTGCGCCGCCGTGTTCCTGCCCGGCGATGAAAGCCAGTTCGAAGGACCGGCCGCCATGTTCGCCCACGTCGTACACCGTGCGGGTCACGATGCCCTCGGGCACGGGGAAGTCCTTGACCGGATACTCGCCTTCCACCTGTTGCCGGTAGTCGATCCAGATGGGCAGGGCCGCGCGCGCCCCGGTTTCCTGCTTGCCCATGGGTGAGTAATCGTCATAGCCCACGTACACCCCGGACACGAGATATGGCGCAAACCCAAGGAACCAGGCGTCGCGCTCCTCGTTGGTGGTGCCGGTCTTGCCGGCCAGGGGCCGGTTGAGCACCCGGGCCTTGGTGGCCGTGCCGCGCAGGACCACATGTTTGAGCATGTTGGCCATGATGTAGGCATTTTGCGGGGAGATGGCCTGGCGAAGCTGCGGCTCGAAGAACCTGAGCTGCCGGCCCTGATTGTCCGCAAGGGAGGCCATGAGCCGCGGGCTGGAAACCACGCCGCCGTTGGCAAAGGCCGTGTACGCCTGCACCAGATTGATGGGCGTGACCACCTGGGAACCCAGGGCCACGGAGAGGTAGGCCGGATGCTCGCCCAGACCCAGATCCCGGGCGCGTTCCGCCACCTTGTTCATGCCGATGCGATCCGCCACCTGGATGGTCACCAGATTGCGCGAAAGGGCAAGACCGGTGGTCAGCAACGTGGGGCCGTAGAACTTGTTGGAATAGTTCTTGGGTTCCCAGAGGGTTTTGGACCCGGCGTCCCAGATGGAAATGGGCCGGTCGTACAGCACCGAAGCCGGGGTGAAGCCGTTGTCCATGGCTGCGGAATAGACAATGGGCTTGAAGCTGGAACCCGGCTGCCGCTGGGCCTGGGTGGCGCGATTGAAGGAACTTTCGTGAAAGTCGTAGCCGCCCACCAGCGCCGTGACGTCGCCGGTGTTAGGCTCCATGGAGACCAGCGCCCCCTGGATTTTGACGATGGGCTGCATGGTGCACGCCGCATGGGACACAGTGGGGTCCAGAAACTGCGCCGGCTCATCCAGCGTGACCCAGATGACGTCGCCCACGGCCAGCGCGCTGCCGGCAGGGCCGCGGGCCTTTCTGGCCCAGCTGATGGAGGCCGCCGGGATGCGGCCCTTTTTCTGCTGCCCCAGCTGCACTTCCGCGCCCTCGGCGTTCACCCGGACCACCAGCGCCAACACCGGCCCCTGCGGCAGCCGGTTGGGCGGCAGTGCGCCGTCACCCGCCAGGAACTCATCGAAACGGTCCGGGGTGACGGTCTTCACCGGCCCCTTCCAGCCGGCGCGTCTGGTGGCATCCTCCAGCCCGCGGCGCAGGGCGTCTTCGGCGGCGATCTGGTGCTGCATGTCCATGCTGGTGAACACCTGCAGCCCCAGGGTATAGAGGGCCTCCTCGCCGGTGGCGTTGGTGTCAAAACCCATGGCCTGCACGGCGTCGGCAGTGAGGGAAGCGATGAGGGTGCGGCGCACCTCTTCCAGATAATACGCCCCGCGGCCGAAGGTGGGATCCTCCATGGACCGGTATTCCAGGGGCGCGGCCAGGGCGGCGTCATGCTCTTCCTGGGTAATCCAGGTCAGCTCCAGCATGCGGCCCAGCACGTACTGCTGGCGCTCCTTGGCCACCTTGGGATCATGGTATGGGTTGTAGGTGGTGGGAGCCTTGGGCAACCCGGCCAGGAGCGCACCCTCGGACAGGGTCAGGTCCGTCACATGCTTGCCGAAATAGATGCGGGCCGCGGCTTCCACGCCGTAGGCGCCGGCGCCCAGGAAGATATCGTTCAGATAGATGCTGAGGATCTCGTTCTTGGTCAGACGGCGTTCCAGCCGGTAGGCCAGAATGGCTTCCTTGGCCTTGCGGATGTAACTTTTCTCGGACGTGAGCAGCAGCCGCTTGATGACCTGCTGGGTGATGGTGGACGCGCCCTGGACAATGCCGCCGGCGGCAACGTTTTTGGAAAACGCCCGGAAGATGGCCTGCAAGTCCACGCCTTCGTGCTCGTAGAACGCCGAATCCTCCGCGGCCAAAAAGGCGTTCACCACATGCGCGGGAATCTGGGCCAGGGGAGCCAGAAAACGCTTCTCCCGACCGAACATGCCCATGAGTTCGCCGTCTCGGGCATAGACCATGGTCACAAGGGGCGGACGGTAGTCCATGACCTTGTCGAACTCGGGCAGGTGCGTCTGCTGGCTCAGGTTGGTGGCCTGCTGGGCATGAGCCAAGCCAGCCGGAGCAGCCAAAACCGTGAGGGCGGCCAGCAACGCGACGGTGCGCAAAAAAAGCGTGGAGTGCATGCGGGGCCTAGCGGATGTTGATGGTGAAGAGCCCGAGCAACTCGGAAATCTTCTTGATGGGATTGATCTTGGCCATGGTCAGGGGCTGCTTGAGCGCGAGTTCCATGGAAAAATCGGCCGGCTTCTGCATGTAGGCCAGCAGCGCCTGCAGGGAGGCGGTAGCGGTGGCGTCCTGCTTCTGCTTTGCCAGGGCCACTTCTTCCTTGAGCCAGTCTTCCACAAACCGCAGCAGTTCCTTTTCCTCCTCGCCGGCCGCCAGCAGCACGCCGCGCAGGAGGGTCTTGTCCTTGTACTGCATGGAAAAGGACGCAAGCGCCAGATCATCGACCTGCTGCTGCCGGAGCTGTTCCACGACGAAGTTTTCCAGGGCAAAGGCCATGCGGAAGGACCCGCCCTCGGCGATGTCCACATCGAACTCCGACACCGTCAGCCGCCGGGCGTCCGGGTCGTAGCGGTAGTCCACAGCCACATCCACCACCAGGGCCTGCAGGCCGAGTTCCTGCACCGCGGGCAGCTCGGCGCGGAAGTTCTGCTCGTCCACAGGGATGGTCAGATCCTCCAGCTCCAGGGCCAGGAAATGGGGAGCCTTCATGTGCTTGCGGTCAAAATTCTTCACCACCACCGCGCCGATGGAGCCGTGGCGGCCATCCTTGAGACGGATGGCCACGTCGGACAACGTGACGGACTGACGCAGCAGGTTCACGTGCAGGTCGCGGTACTGCACCGAGGTACTGTTGCCCAGGCGGGCCAGGGTGGCCTGAAGTTTTTCATCCACCAGCCGGTCCGCAGCCAGTTGGGCGGCATAATAGCCGCCGCCAAGCAAAACCAGCAGGACGACACCGAGAATCGGAAGCAGGCGTTTTTTCATGGACTGATCTGCGCGCGTGGAAAGGAAACGCAGCACACCGGACGGGTGCCGCCGTGGATACGATCATAAAATCAGGATACGGCCGTCACTCTATCAGGATAATCCAGATTGGACGCAGACGCAATCCGGATTTTCCGGGCACGCCGGGGCCGCATCCACCTGCCGCGTTGCTCAGTAGTCATGCTTCCATTGCAACCCCACGCCTTCCTGGCCGCGGTCGTCCACCGTGCCGTGGAGCATGATGTCATTGGTAATGTCCACCTCCACGGCAACTTCGTTGCTCGTCTTGCCCACAGGCTGGCGCACGTCCACGCGCATGGAGTTGCGGGCGCGGTCCAGGAACCGGCCCAGCCCCGAGGACTCGCCGTCGCCGTCGCCGCCAAGGGACAGGCCGGGAATCAGCTCGTCGTTGCTGCCAAGCATGTCCCAGGCGCCGCTGCTGCCCAGGAGCATGCTGCCGGCCTTGGCCAGCTGCACGGCCTGCAGGGCCGAGAGATTCTGCAAGTCCCGACCAAAGAGGATGCGCGAGAGCACCTCTTCCCGCGGCAACGCCGGATTGGAACTCAGATTCAGGTCCAGGTCGTCCGCATGGCCCTGGAGGCTGAGGACGGCTGTGACGTCCCCGGCGTCCGTGGTGGCTTCCACCACCACCAGGGGATCCGGCGGCCAGTCGCCCCCGAAGCCCACCTCGCCTTTGGAGATGACGAACCGCTTGCTCAGGAAATTCACGTCCCCGCGGGAGACAGCCACCGCCCCCACCAGCGTGGGCCGGGCCGCCGTGCCCTGGACATGCAGATTGCCGCCCCAGGTGGAATCCAATCCAAGCCCATGAATACGCAGGGAATTGGGGATGCGGATCAGGATGTCCAGATCCAGGGGCCAGCCGGGACCGGCCGGAACGCCGGCAGTGTCGGTTTCGGCCGCGACGGCATCGCCGAACACGATGTCCAGCTTGTCCACCGGGGCCACGTCCGGCGGCAGCCGCGTGGGCAGGCTGACGGACGCAGGATTGACGCTCAGCGCGCCTGTCGCCTTGCCGCCCTTGGCCGTGCCGGTCACAGCCACGTCGCCGCTCAGCTTGCCCGTGCCCAGCTTGTGCCGCGCCGGCGTGAAGTTGCTGAAGGCAACCTTGATCTGAAAAGGCATCTCCTCGTTGAGCGTCAGGGAGCCGGTGGCCAGGAGCCGGCCGCCGGCGCGGTCGCGCACGTCCAGGGCGGTGAGGGCGATGGCTGTGTTGCTGGCCTGGATGTCCATGGACACGGGATCCAGCACCGTGCCCGTGGAGAGCGCTTCCAGAAAGCCCTTCTCCAGCGTGATGCCGCCGCGCACCTGCGGGACGGCCAGGGTTCCGGCCACGTCCACATCCACGGTCAGCCGGCCCTTGCAGCGAGCGTCGAAGTGTTCCAGCATGGTGGAGAAGCGGGCCAGATCCACGCCTCCCTTGGCCGAGGCGGCCAGGGGGCCGTCCCCCAGGCGGAACTGGAAGGGCTCCAACACGAAGGTGGCCGGCAGGCTGGCTGTGACGGTCAGCGGCGCGTTGCCGGCGCCGTCCAGCCCGGTCAGGCGCACGGTGGCCTTGGCGGCGTCGCGGGTCAGGCCGGCGTCCACGTCCAGGGTCAGGGCCGGCATTTCCGCCAGCGCCGCATCCCCGGCGGCCCGCAGGCCCGTGCCCTTGAGCTGCACCGTGGCCTTGGGATTGGCCGGGGTGCCGCTCAGGCCCAGCTGCAGCCGCACCTCGCCGCGCACCTCTTCCATGCCTGCCACGCCGAGCTCTGCAAGCCGGGACAGCGACAATGCCGAAACCGCGGCTTCTCCGGCAAGCTTGTCAGACGATTTCAAGATATTGGCCGTCAATTTGGCCGGGCCGTACTGCAGGGAGAGGCCCTTGACCTCCAGGGATGTTCCCCGCTGGCTCACCCGCAACGGGGCCAGCAGCTTGGCCGGCGTGCCGGCATAGGCGGCGGCGAGGCGGGAAAGGGTCAGATCCACGCCGCCTTGCGGCAGGGCCACATCCCCGGCCAGATCGGCGGAGAACGGCGCGCCGCCGGCCTCGCCGTCCTTGGCCACCACGGTGAAGGCGATCTTCGCGCCGTCACCCTTGGCCGTGACCGCAGCCGAGCCCAGGCGCACATCGCCGCCCGCACCCAGGGCTGTGGCCTGGAGCGACACCGATCCCTGGGGCATCCGCAGCACATCGCGCAAGGAGGAGGTCAGCTTGAGCCGGCCCAGGGACAGATCCCCGGCCTGCAGCCGGGCCGCCTCCAGACTGAGTTCCACATCCTGCCGGCCGTCCCTGACGATGAATTCCGAGGCAAGCTGCACCGAGCCCAGGAGCTGCTGCCCCAGGGTCCGGCCCAGGGGCGCGAGATCCTGCGCCCCGCCCTTGAGGACGCCGGCGGCCAGCGTGCGTTGCAGATCCAGCTCCAGCGTCCCGGCCAGGGAGGTGCCGGGGCCGCGCAATTCCAGGGCGTCCAGCCTGAGCTGCGGTTCCTGGAGGCGGTAGCGCGTGGACAGGGCAAAGTCGCCCTGGTCCCCGGTCAGGTCCAGACGCAGGGCTCCGGCCAGAATCTGTTGTGCCGCGTCCCCGCCGGCCTGGGGTTGCAGATCCCCGGCCAGCCGCAGGCGCTTGAGGGCCATACCCGGGGAGGCGATGTGTTGCGCGTCCAGCCGCAGCACCGCAGTGGGCGCAGCCAGGGGGCCGGTGGCGTTGAGATCCAGTTCGCACACGCCGGCGATGGGCTGGCCGATCCACCCTTCCAGCGGGGCCAGGGTGGCCAGCCGCAGGCTGGTGCGGACGTCCATGACGCCGGCGGCCAGATCCACATCGCCTGCGCCCTCAAGCCCGAGGGATGCGCCAGCAAGCCGCAGGGATTCCAGGACAACCGTCTGATTGTGCCACTGCGCCGCCAGCATCACGGACGGCGACGCGCCCAGCAGCCTGACGGCGGGCTCCAGATCCGGCGCGCGGGCGGTCAACTGCTGCACCGCCACCGTGGCGTTCAGGGATACCTGCTGCTGCGCCAGATTGCCGGATGCCGTGGCTGCGAGGGAGGCCGTGCCCGTCAGGGGCACGCCGGGCAACCGCTCCCGCAAGCCCAGGCCCTCCACGGCCAGTTGCAGATCCAACGCGCCAGAAAGATTGATGGGACCAGACGCCGAGACCACGGTGTCGCCATCGCGCACGGACAATTCCACCACGCGCATGCCGCCGTGGGGATCGGCTTCGACATTCCACGTCGCCTGCACCTTCGGCCCCAGGACACCCGGCGCACCGTCCAGCAGCAGGCCTGTGGCGTTGCAGGCGCCGTGCGTGCTGACGCCGGCGAAGGGCTGATCCAGGGAGGCCAGGGGGGCGGCCTGGGTCTGGATGGTCAGGGACTCCACAGCCACGCCGGGCAGGCGGGCGCGCTGGAGCTGCGCCGCCACCGAGACAACAGGGGCCTGCGGCGTGCCGCGCAACCGGATGGCGGCCTCGAACCCGCCGGTCAGGGCCTCCCCGGCCACCAGCCCCAGGGGGGCGAGATCCGCGGCGGCCACGGTGGCGTCCAGGGTCAGCGCCTTTTCGGTCAGCGAACCATGGCTGCGCAGGAACACCGGGCCGGCATCCAGGGTGACCTCATGAATGCCCAGGGTGGCGAGGTCTGAGGAGCATTGGATGTCCGCCTGCAATCGCACGACGCCACCCAGGGTCTGCAAGGCAGCGCGGGCCTGGGGCGCGGCATCGGCCGGCAGCAGATCGAGTTGCGGATGCAGCATCAGATCCAGCCCGAGGCGCGCATCCTGCTCCTTGCGCGGTGGCACGGCCAGATGCACCGCCCCTTCCAGCAAGGTGGCGTTGTCTGCCCGAGCTTCGAGGGTGCCCCGCCAGTCCTGCAGCGAACCCTGCCCCGCGAGGGAGCCGGCCAGGGGCAGATACGCCGGCAGGGAGGCCAGCCCGGCGATCAGCCCGCCGGGCGCTTCGTGCAGCCGGGCGTCCAGGGCCAGGGACCAGGCGATCAGGTCGGCCGTGGCGGTCAGATGCAGGGCAGAATCGTGCCCGTCGATGCGTGGCATGTCCAGCCGGGCATCCACGCGCGCGCCCTTGCCCTCGGCCGAACCGGACACCCGGTACGCCGCAGCCTGTCCAAGCACGGCCTCGCCGAGCTCGAATCGTCCAATTTCCAATGAATCCAGCAAAATATCAGGGAGCGACACAGGCGGCGGCGGCCAGAGCGGCCCGGCCTCCACTGGCGGGGCGGTGTCTTCCGTGGAGGGGGGCAGGCGATCCAGCCGGATGCGCGCCGCGGCCAGGGAGGCCACGCGGACGCGCGTGCGCAGCAGGGCCAGGGGGTTCCAGTCCAGGGAGAGGTCGTCGATTTCCAGCCACCAGCCGTGCTCGTCGCCCAGGGCAAAGCGTTCCAGGCGGAGGGTGAAAGGCAGCCGGCCCGAGAGGCCCTTGACCTCTGCCGTGCCGTTTTCGCTGGCCAGGGTGGAGGCCAGCAGGGAGGCCAGTTCCCGATGGGCCGCGGAGGTCTGCAACACCAGCCACGCGGCCAGCACGAACACCACCGGCGCCGCGGCCAGCCCGCCAAGGAGCACCAGGGCATGACGACGCTGCAATTGCATGATCAGAATGCCTGTCCTACGCTGACGTACACCTGGAAGGTGTCGTCCGTGCTGCGTTGTTCAAAGGGGAAGGCCAGGTCCAACCGCAGGGGGCCGATGGGTGTGGCGTAGCGCAAGCCTGCGCCGCCGCCCCAGAGCAGGCCGTTGCTCAGGTCGTCCAGGGTGTCATAGACGTTGCCGCCGTCGAGGAAGGGAACGAAGCCGAGATCCTCGGTAAGGCGCAAACGGATTTCCGCCGAGACTTCCGCCAGATAGCTGCCGCCGGTGGGATTTTCGCCACGCATGGGGCCGGCCGTCTGGTAGCGATAACCCCGCACCGAGCCGCCGCCGCCGGTGTAGTAGCGCAACACCGGGGGCAGTTCCTCGCCGGGCAGGCCCAGAAACGCGCCAAAGGTGCCGCGGCCAGCCAGCACCAGCCGGGGCTTTTCCAACAGGGTCAGAAAGCCGCGGGCCTGGGTTTCCAGCTTGAGGAAGGCGTCGCTGCTCATGGTGGATTCGCCCACGCTGTAGAACGGCTCGGCCATCCAGGCCAGGAGCACGCCGCGGGTGGGATCCAGCACGGAATCACGGGAGTCGTAGGTCAGGGCCAGGGGGGTGGAGGCCAGGGAGTATTTGAGCTCGTCCTGTTCGGGGCGGGCCTCGTCGCGCAGGACGTCGGCCTGACGGAAGGCCACCCCGACGGAGCCCCGCCAGCGCTCACCGAATTCGCGCTCCACCAGCACCTTGCCGGTCAGGCTGTCTGCCTCGTAGGCCGAGGTGTCTTCGGTTTTGGCTTCCAGCGAGGATTTCAGGGACTGGTCCGGCCGCAGGAACTTGGGTTTTTCAAATTCCGCCAAGGCCTTGGATTCCAGCATGGAGACGTCCAGCACCAGGGCGAGCCGCTCACCGCCGCCAAAAAGATTGCGATGCTCCCAGCCCAGGGAGATGCTCGCGCCCACATCCGACTTGTAGCCGGCACCGCCCTTGACGGTGCGGTGTTTGCGCTCGCCCAGGGTGACGATGATATCCACGGAGCCATCAGCATTGGGGGTTTCCGCGGGCATGGCGCCGATGGCCCCGAAGAGATTGTGCCGGGCCAGACGCTTTTCCAGCTCGCGCAGCAGGTCGTGGTTGTAGAGATCGCCGGGCTTCCAGAGGGGCTCGTCTTCCAGAAAAGATGTCTTCACCGAGGTCAGGCCCTCAAAGCGGGTGGCGCCGAAGGTGGCCCGAGGCCCGGGGGTGAGGGTGTACACCACGCGCACCGTGGGTTCGGTGGTGGAGGCCAGCACCAGGGGCCGGGCCGCCGTGGCATAGGGATACCCGGTGCGGCGCAGCTGGGCCGTGAGCTGGCCCTGAGCATCCAGCACAGCCTTGGCCTGGAACGGCCCACCCACCACCAGCCCCAGGCCGGGCAGCGGGGGGAAGGAGGCGGAGGCGTCCACGCCGGGCTGATCGGCCAGGGTAATCTCTACCTTGGAAAGCACATACACCGGGCCGGGCGTGATGCCGAACCGGAGCACGGGCGGCGTCTGCTCCTGCTCCACGGTCACGGCCACGGTGGCGTTCAGGTGCCCCCGGGCGATGAGGGCCTTCTTGAACGTGGCGGCATCGTCCTCGCCGCGTTTGCGCAGCAGGCCGACGGAGGCCACCGGGGCGTTTTTCTGGGATTCACTTGCGGAAAGGGCGGTCAGGAGCCCGGCCACATCGCCGGACACGCCCTCCAACTGCACGGCATAACTGGTGATGGCCGGGGCATCGCCATTCCCATTGTCAGAGGGCGTCGCGGCATCGGTCTGGATGAGATCGGCGCACCAGCCGGGGGATGTCGCCGAGGCAATCACCAGGGCAGCCCACAGCATCCACCCCAGGGCGATGCGCAAAGATGTGGATACTCGCGGCGTTGGCATGAGCGGGTTCCCTGTTCAGTTCAAGACACAGCCATCATAGCATAGGGTCAAGCCTCCATACCGTGACGTTTTTGCACCAGCGGGTCAAGAAAATATTCCGCAAAAATCTCAATGGGCCTGGACCTGGGTCTGGGTCTGGGTCTGGGCCAGCCAACGGGCGACGATCTCCCGGCAGAAGCGCTCGCCACGATCGGCCAGCACGGGCAGTTCGGCGGCAAGGGTCTCGAAACAGGCCTCGTCATGCTGCTCGCGGTACTGACGATACGTCTCCACCGCGCCCTCGCGCAGCAGCCTTGTCCAGTGGGCCACGGTGGCGGCGTCCACCTCCAGATGGAACTGGAAGCCGTAGGAGACCCGGCCCACGCGGAAGCACTGGGCCTCGCAGGCCTCGCCCCGCACCAGCAGCGTGGCTTCCGGCGGCAGGCGGAAGGAGTCCTGATGAAACTCCATGAGCCGCGGCAGGGGCAGCGCCGGCCCCAGCACGGGATCGACCTGCCCGGCCTCGGTGACGGCATGCTGCACAAAGCCGAACTCCAGGGCCTCCATGGCGAAGCACTCCCCGCCCCAGGCCCGGGCCAGGAGCTGGGCCCCCAGACACACCCCGGCCACGGGCCGGCCCAGGGCATCAAATTCCCGCATGAGCCGCAGCAAGGGTGGAATGTGCGGCCAGGCCTCGTCGTCCCAGGCGTGTTGCGGCCCGCCCATGACCACCAGGGCGGCGTAGTCCTGCGGGGTGTGCGGCAGGGCCTCGCCCTCGAAGGCGCGCACCGTGTGGAGACGGCAGCCCTGCTGTTCCAGATGCTTCAGGAAATTGCCGCCCAGGGAATGCAGCCCGTGCTGGATCACCAGCACCTGCGGCGGCCTGCACGGCGAGGCCTGAGGGCTCCCGGAGCAGGACGACGGCAGCGGCTCCAGCCCCACGGTGGCTTCGTAGTACGGCGTGCCGTTTCCCACTCGGCTGGCCACGTCCTTGATCAGCCGGTTCAGATCGTGCCCGGCCCGGGTCCAGCCGCCACGCTCGGCCACCAGGATATCCGGCCGGAGATCCTCCCGGGTGCGCAGCCGGGCCGCGGCCTGGCCCTCGGCGCTGTGCAGGCGCACGGCGTCGCCGTCTTCCAATCCCAGGGACGCCGCCACGGCAGCGTTGCACTGGACCTCAGGCAGCGGCTCGTGTTCGGCCATGGTCCGTTCCGAACAGATGAAGCGATGCGGGGCGATGGTCAACAGACGGAAGGGACGGGCAGGATCCGCCGCACCCAGCGCGTCGGCCATGGCCTCCATCTCCGCAAGATCTCCCACCAGTCTGAACCGGCCCGACGGCGTGGGGAAGGTGCGGTCCGCAAAGGGGACCATCGGCGCATCCAGCCGGAACGCGCCCTGCCGCAGCTGCTCCAGGGAACAGCCCTGTTGACGGATGGGGGCGCAGATGCGCTCCAGCCACTCGGCCTCGGGCTTGCGGAACTGGTCGGCAAAGTCGAACCGCGCGGCCAGCTCGTAAAACATGCGGAACTCGGACTTGCACTGCCCCACGGGCGCGATGGCCGGCGTGATGGGACCAACATAGTTGTGGCCGTAGCTGGCGACCACATCCTCTTCTTCCAGAAAGGTGGTGGCCGGCAGGAACACATGGGCCAGGGCGGCGGTATCGTCCAGAAAATGGCCGGAATAGACCACGAATTCCGCCTGACGGAAGGCCTGGGCCACCTTGTCCGAGCGTGGCGCGGTGCACACGGGGTTGGCCGCGGTGACGTAAATCATGCGGATGGGCGGATCGGTGGCCGCCAGAATCTCCTCGCCCACCCGGGGCATGAGCAGGGTACGCCGCGGCGGGCGCAGGGAATCGCCCCAGTAGTGCTGATCGTAGGGGCCATACTCCTCAAAGCCCTGGCTCACGCCGCCGCCGGCCACGCCAATGTTCCCGCTCACCGCGCCCAGGGCATCGATGGCCCGGATGGTCAGATGCGCCTGCACGTGACGGTGCAAGCCCCAGCCCAGCAGGATGGACGTGGGTTTTTGGGTCATCAGCGTCTCGGCCAGGTGCTCGGCGTCGGCCACGGGCACGCCGGCCAAGCGGCACAACTCGGCCACGTCCCAGCGGTGCACCAGACGCAGATAGCCGTCCAGCCCCTCGGCATGCTGCTCCAGGAAGGCGCGGTCCTCGGCCCCTGCATCCAGGATCAGCCGGGCCGCGGCCAGGGCCAGGAAGGCATCGCCGCCGGGCCGGGGGGCAATGTGCCGGCTGGCCAGACTCGCGGACTTGGTGGGGGCGGGATCCACCAGCAGCACCCGGCCGCCACGACGGGCAACGTCGCGGGCGATGGGCGCCAGGCTGATGTTGGTGGTCACGGGGTTGCGGGCCCAGAGGACCATGGAGGCGCTGTGGAGGTGGTCCAGCGGATCATGGGACACCCGCTCGCCATAGTCCAGATTCTGGGACGCCTGCCCCGTGCCGCCGCACAGGGTGCCGTGCATGGTGGTGACGCCACCGAACAGGTTGAAAAAATACTTGTTCAGCAACTTCAGCGCAGTGCGCTCGCCGAAGCCCTGGTAATACAGGATGGCTTCGGGGCCGGACTCGTCCCGGATGCGGTGCATGCGCCCGGCAATCAGATCCAGGGCCGTATCCCAGGAGACGATTTCCCATTGGTCCCCGCGGCGCAGCATGGGCCGGGTGATCCGCTCCGGGCTGTAGACGCGCTCGATGTAGCGCATGGCCTTGCGGCAGACCTTGCCCTTGATGAACGGGTGGGCAGGATCGCCGGCCAGACGGGTGAGCCGGTCGCCCTCCACCGTGGCCAGCAGGCCGCAGGTGTTGGGACAGTCCCGGGTGCATGTGGTGACAACGGTGCGGACGCTCATGGCAAATACTCCTTGTGAACAGCCGGCGCCTGCGCACGCAGCAGGGCCAGACACCCGCCCTGGCAGCGGCGCAGGTATTCCTCGCATTCAGCGCAGCCAGCCGGGGCATGCCCGGTGCGCAGGGGCCGCACGGTCTGGGCGAAGTGGCGCATCAGGGCAGCGGCATCGGCAAAGGCGGTCACGTCCGGCACCTGCACGTCATGCATGGGCAGGCAATAGGAGGCGGAAAGATCGGGATGCACGTCCATGGACGGATGGCAAATGCCCCGAAACTTCATGGACACCTGCTCCAGGTAGCGCCGGTCTGCGGTGTCCAGATCGCACAGACGGATGCTGCAGTCCAGCCCCGTGCGCACGCCCCTGGCCTCGCAGGCCCGCACAAAGTCCACCACCCGGCCCAGCATCCGGCGGGCGTCTTCGGGACGGCAGAAATCGTTGGCGGCATCGGCTGCAGGGCGGGAGATGTCGTACCGCACGGCGCTGACGCCGTAGCGCTCGATGGCGTCCATCAGATAGTCCCATGCCGACAACTGCGGCGAAAAGTTCTTGGAAAAGGTGATCCGCGCCCCCAGCTCCCGCAGGGTGGACAGCGTGCCGTGCAGCATCTCCTGCTGACCGCGGGCGTAGCACTCGGGGTTGTTGTAGTTGATGACGAAATTCGACACCTGCGGAGCCAGGCGGCGGACCAGCTCCCGGGAGAACAGGCCATTGCTGAAGAGCACCGCGGCCATGCCGGCCTCGGCCGTGGCCTGGATCATGGCCGCCAGATGCGGATGCAGCGTCGGCTCGCCGCCCAGAAAGGCCACAGCCGGCACGGCGGCGCGGCTGGCCCAGTCCAGAAAGGCGGCGAAACGCTCCGGCGTGATGTCCCCCGGATGACGGGCTGCCAGGGGCCGGGCAAAACAGTACGGGCAGGCCAGGTTGCAGCGGTAGGTGACAAAGAGATTGATCATGCGCCCGCGCCTATGGTGCCGCCATCGCTTGGACCGGTGCGATGCGTCGGCCGGATTGCAGGTCGAAGGCCAGCAACGCGTCAGGATTGGTCACCGTCACGCCCAGGGATGCGCCCACGGCAAGGCCCAGACGCGGCAGCGTCGCCGTCTCCACCACCACGCGCAGCTCGGCATCCTCGTTGCGCACCGTGAGCACGGACTTGAGGCCCAGGGGCTCCACATCAATCACTTCGGCCCGCAGGGCAGCGCGGTCGGGATCGGCCGGGGCCAGATGCTCGGGCCGCAGGCCCAATTCAAAGGCCGTCTCCGCCTCGCCGAAGGCCTCCACAAAGGCCCGCGGCGCACGGATGCTGCCGCCGGCCGCCTCCACCCTGCCCTGCCCCGGCACATACCGGGCCGGCAGGCAGTTGATCTGCGGCGCGCCCACAAAGCGGGCAACTTCGCGGTCCGCGGGCAGGTCATACAGCGTCTGCGGCCCGGCCAGCTGCACCACCCGGCCCTCCCGCAGCAGGGCCACGGTATCCGCAATGGCCAGGGCTTCGGTATAGTCCGGCGTGGCCATGAGGAAGGTCGCACCGCATTCGCGCTGCAGGCGCTTGAGCTCGGCCCGCAGTTCGATGCGCAGCATGGCGTCCAGGCTGGACAGGGGTTCGTCCAGCAGAAAAAGCCGCGGCGTGCGGATGAGCGCCCGGCCCAGGGCAATGCGCTGACGCTCCCCGCCGCTCATGGTCCTGGGCAGACGGTCCAGGATATGCAGCACTTTCAGCGTCTTGGCCATAGCCTCGACCTTTTCCCGAATCGCCTCGGACTTCTCGCCGCGGATGCGCAGGGGGCTGGCCAAGTTCTGGAAGCCGGTCTTGTTGGGATACAGCGCCAGATTGTCAAAGATCATGGCGACGTTGCGATCCTTGGGCTCCCAGCCGCGCATGTCCTGCCCGGCCAGCAGCACGCGGCCGGCGTCTGGCTGATCGAGCCCGGCAATGACGCGCAAGGTGGTGGTCTTGCCGGCCCCGGCCGGCCCCAGCAACACGGTGAAGGACGCCTCGGGCACGGTCAGGGTGACGTCGTGCAGGGCCTGGGTGGCGCGAAAACGCTTGTGCACCTGCTCCAGCGCCAGCACCGGCGCAGTAGTTGTGGCGAATGCGGTGGTCATGTCAACACAGCTCCATGCGGTGGCTGGTGTCGTTGCTGAAGAAGACCAGGGAGGCAGGATCAAACTCCAATCCCACCATGGCCCCTTCCCTGGGATGGCTCTGCGACGGCGCCACGGCCTTGAGCTGCACCGCGGCCGACTCCACGGTGAGCACCACTTCCGGCCCGCGCGGCTCGGCCAGGAGCACCTGCCCGGTGATGGGCGCCGTCTCGGCCGGCGCCAGCCGCAGGGATTCCGGCCGCACCCCCAGCGTCACCCCCCGCGGCATGGCCACGCCCGGCCTGGGCGGCGGCAATTGCAGGCGGAACTGGCCGATCCTGAACAGCATGCCCTGGCCGTGGGCCTCCAGGTTGCCCCGCAGCAGGTTCATGGGCGGCGAGCCCAGAAAGCTGGCCACGAACACGTGGTCCGGCGTGTCGTACATGGTGGTGGTCTTCTCCACTTGCAGAATCTTGCCCGCGCGCATCACGGCGATGCGGTCTGCCAGGGACAGGGCTTCGATCTGATCGTGCGTCACATAAATGATGGTCAGACCGATTTCCTGCTGCAGCCGGCGCAGTTCGCGGCGCATGGCCAGGCGGGCGGCGTATTCCAGATTGGAGAGGGGCTCGTCCAGCAGCAGCAAGGCCGGCCGGGTGGCCAGGGTGCGGCCGATGGCCACGCGCTGCAGCTCCGAGCCGCCCAGATCCCGGGCGCGGGCGTCCAGACGGTCGGCCATGCCCAGCAGCTCGGCCACCTCGTGCACGGCGCGGTTAATCTCGGCCTTGGGCATCTTGCGGATCTCCAGCCCAAAGGCCAGGTTCTTGCGCACGGTCATGGAGGTGAACACCGCATAATCCTGAAAGACCATGCCCACGTTGCGCCGGCCGGCCGGCACCCCGAGGATGGAGCGGCCGTCTATCTGGATGTCGCCCGAGGTGGGAGACTCCAGCCCCACAATCATGTTCAGGGTGGTGGACTTGCCGCAGCCGGAGGGCCCCAGCAGCGCCAGGGTTTCGCCGGGCTGCACGGCGAGGTCGATGCCGTCCACCGCGGGCACGGAGCCGTCGGCGTAGTCCTTGCGCAGGGCCACCAGTTCCAGTTTGGGCTTGTTCATTGCTTGATCGCTCCAAAGGTCATGCCCCGGGCCAGATGGGACTGGATGAGGTAGCCCATGAGCATCAGCGGCACCATGGCCAGCACGGCCAGGGCCGCCTGCACGCCGTACAGCGTGCCGGCCGTGGCCGTGACATAGCGCGCCAACTGCACCGGAATGGTGCTGATGTTGGTATACGACAGCACCAGGGAGAACATGAATTCCGACCAGTTCAGGATGAAGATGAACAGCGTGGTGGCAAAGATGCCGCCGCGGATAAGGGGAATCGTCACCGTCAGATGGGCCATGAGCCGGGAACGGCCGTCGATCATGGCGGCCTCCTCCACCTCCCGGGGCAGGTCCTCCACGAAACTTTTGAGCATCCAGGTGGAAAACGGCAGCGTGGCGGCGGTGTAGATGGCGATGAGGCCGGCGTAGCTGTCTATCAGTCCCACGTTGGAAAAGATGATCACAAACGGCACGGCGATGGCCGCCGGCGGAAACATGCGGCCCGAAAGGATGATCAGCGGCGCAAGCTTGCTGCCGTTGCCGTAGCGGGTGATGCCGATGGCCGAGAACAGCCCGATGCCCACCGACAGAGCCGTGGCGATGATGGACGCCCGCACCGAGCCCCACACCGCCTTGGTGGCCGACTGGCTGACCCCGCCCACGCCATAGGCCCGGATGGCGTCGGGATCGAACAGGGTCATGAAGTTGATGTGCGTGGGGTCCGAAGGAATCCAGATGGCCGGGGAGGCGTTCCAGTCGATGGGCGGCTTGACGGCCGTCATCACGATCCAGAACACCGGAAACAACGTCACGGCCAGGGCCAGGCCCATGACTACGGCCAGCAGCGGGGAAAGTTTCTTGGCGTGCATCAGCGTCCCCCTTTCAGCAGCTGGTCCCGCACCGGAGAAAGCAGCAGATGGATGAGCAGCAGGCAGCCCAGCAGCACCAGAAAGGCCGCCGCCGCGCCGTACGCCAACTGGAAGTCGTTGAACGCCAGCTTGTAGATGTACAGGCTGATGGTTTCCGTGGCCGAGCCGGGCCCGCCGCGGGTAAGCATGTACACCTCGTCGAACAGCTTGATGATTTCCATGGTCCGGATGACGAAGGCCACCACGATGACCGGCTTGAGCATGGGCATGACCACCCGCCAGAACACCTGCCGCGGCGAGGCCCCCAGGATGACCGCCGCCCGCACCGGGTTTTCGGGCACGGCGTTCAATCCCGAAAGCAGGATGAGGAAAAACAACGGCGTCCAGTGCCAGACTTCAGTGATAACGACCGCCAACACGGCCAGGGGCGCGCTGCGGAACCACTCCGGACTCGATCCCGGCCCGAAGCACAGCTCAACGATCTGATTGATGGGCCCGTTGGACTGAAAGAGCATCCAGAAGGTGTATCCCACCACCACGGGCAGGATCATCATGGGCGAAAGAAATGCCGAAAACAGCAGGGACTTGCCCCGGAACTCCCGCAAAAAGAGCACGGCCAGCCCCAGCCCGATGACGAATTCCAGCCCCAGACACACCGCGGCAATGCACAGCGTGCGCAATACGGCGTACAGAAAGCGCGTGTCGTAGATGGTCAGTTCGCTGTAGTTGTCGAAGCCCACAAAGCTGGCGTCGAAAAAGGAGCTGCGGGTGGGGGACCAGTCCGTAAAGCTCATGTACAGGGCCACCAGCAGCGGCGTCACCAGCACCACCAGGGAAACGAGCGTCCCCGGCAGGGTGAGCAGCCTGACCACCGCGCCCCGGCTCAGACCGCCGGGCGGTCTGCCGGAGGCCGTTGCTTGCATTGTGTTCTCAGCCACGTTCAACTCCTGCCCTTTGCTGCGATGCCGCCCGGTTAGGCCGCATCGTGTACCCACCATCACCGTTTTGGAAGGGGAGAGCGCGTCTCCCCTCTTGGAAAATCAAAAGGTTTCCCCTCTCGCAAGGATCTTGTTGCTCTAGCTCCACTTGTCCGCGCCGCTGGCCTTGCGGATGGGCTCGGCCAGGTTCTTGGCCAGGGCCAGCCAGGACTTCTTGACCTTGTCCTTGCCGATGCGGCGGGTGATGCGCTCAAAGGCCTTGGCGGCGTCGTCCAGGGCTTCCTTGGGCTTCTTGTCGCCGGTCATGCAGGCGTGCACCTGCTTGTCCAGGGCGTCCTGATACTCGAAGCCGCCGGGGATGCAGAAATCCGGCACGGTGTTGACCATGTTGTCGTACAGCGTCTGCAGGTATTCGGGGGAATACGTGTCGATGAGGCGCTGGGTGGGCTTGAGCATGTGGTTGATGCGGTAGGGATCGGAGTAGCCGCCCAGGTAGGGGATGGCGTCCGCGCCGATGGTGGGGGAGGTCATCCACTGGGCGTAGGCATAGGCCAGTTCGGGGTTGGCCGAGTACCTGGACACGGCGTAGCCGTAGCCCCAGCAGAACAGGCCGGCATAGAGCTTGGTGCCGTCCTTGAGGGTGTCCGCCGGCATGACCGTGGCGGCAATCTTGCCCGTGGTGGCCGGCCCGGTGGAAGGCGCCTTGGAGTACTTGAAGCCCGAGGGCCAGACGATGTTCATGAAGCCTTCGCCGCGGCCGAAGGCGTTGTAGTTGGAGGACCAGGTGAAGCTGAAGGCGTCCGGGTGGAGGTACTGGTTCATCTTGAGCATGTCTTCCAGCGCAGCCACCCCTTCTTCGGAATTGAAGGTGGGGTTCATGTCGCCGTCAAAGTACAGCCGGCCCTTGGAGACGAGGCGCTGCATGAACATCCATTTGACGTAGTACGGCGAGCGGTACTCCAGGCTGCCGTAGAACTTGTTGGCCGGATCGTGCATGAACTCGGCCAGATTGTAATACTCGGCCCAGGTGGAGGGCACGGCCAGGGGGTAGCCGTACTTGTCGGCAAAGGCCTTCTGCTTCTCGGGATTCTTCAGGTAGTCGTCGCGGCACAGCAGGGTGATCTGGTCGCCGTCGTTGAGCAGGCCGGCCACGCGCCCGTTGTAGAGCTGGGCATGATGGCTGGCCGGAAACACCACGCCCCATTCCTTGTGGAACAGGTCGGGCTGGTATTTTTCAGTCCATTCGGTGAGGTCGTAGATGACGCCGGAATCGATCCAGTCCGGATAGGACATGGCCGTGGGCATCATCACGTCGTAGCGGCCGGTCTTGGCCACGGCTTCCTGCATGCCTTTGGTGTGCACCACCTCATCGGGTTCCTCGATGAATTCCAGGGTGATGCCCAGCTCGTTCTTCCACTTGTCCACGTAAGGCGTCATGTTGCCGATGGACCCCGTGGGGATGAGCAGGGTCAGGGTCTTTTTGGTGGCCTTGGCCGCGGCCACCTTGGCCAGTTCCCAGGCGCGCTCCTCGGCCCCGCTGATCTGGGCAAAGGCCAGCGTGGCCCCCAACGAAGACAGGCTCACAGCGTTGGCCACCACGGCGGCCACACCCAAAAAGCCCATTTTCTTCAGAAAGCTGCGGCGATCCATGCCGCCGGCATCGTACTCGGCACAAAGGGTATCAATCTTCGCTCGGTTGGACTGCATGCTGCACCTCTTGGAATATCGCGTTGAAGCGGTTGCGGACCTGGGGATTTTCAGAGTTGATGCCGGCGGTAGTCGCCCTGGCAGGGGTTGCCCACGCACAGATCCAGCCAGCCGGCAGCCGGATCCATCACCACCGCAAACACGGTGTGGAACGCTGTGGTTTCTGCCTCGCCGTCAAAGCCATGCGCGCAGATGCAGCGCGGATGGTTCACGTGATTGCGGCTCAGCTCCGCCAGCAGGGCCGGGGTAATGTCCCCGCGGTGGCGGTCCAGGAAGTCCTGGGCCACCTGGCGACGGACCATGGACCCGCCGTGGCTGAGCCAGTTGGGCGTTTCGAACCGGCGCATGGCCTGGCTCAGGTAGTGGTTGGTGTGGGCGATGGCGCCGTCGAACTCCAACAGCTCGTAGGACGTGGCCGAGACTTCGGCGCAGAACGCCACGCCCATGCCGGCCAGCTGATAGTTCATGCCCGTGGCCCGGGGGGAGAAGATCACCGCGCCCAGGGCATCCCCGATGCGGCGGGACGCCAGCGCCCGGCGCATGATGCAGGGGTAGATCACCCCGGGCCGGGCGTCCGTGGCCACCACCTTGTTGATGACTGCGGCCACCCCGGCGGCGTTCACGCCGTTCACGCCCAGCACCCCGGCAAAGGTCACCACCAGCTGCGCCGGGCCGTCTTGGGGCGTGATGCGCAGCAGCACCACGAACTTTTCGTAGTAGCGCTCCATGTCGTAGGTCTGGCCGATCAATGCCTGCCCACCGGCGGCGGCGGCAGGGGCCACGTTGTACGTGGTGCAGCCCCACAGGGCATCGGGCATGGTGCGGCCGCCCAGGCCGGGGGCGCGCAGATCCTCCAGTTCCAAAAAGGAGTTGAGGTACAGGATGTCCTCGAAGGGCAGGCCTGCGCCGGCGGCGATGCCGCGCATCTCCTCCACCAGCTCGGGACACCACTTTTGCAGGAACCCCAGATTGCGCAGGCAGAAGCCGGTCAGCTCCTCGCGCTCGGCCTTCAGAAAGCGATTGTTGGCCTGGTGCACCTGGAGCACGGAGGCGGCGAATTCGCGGATCAGCTCGCGGCAGGCCTGGCCGTGGGTCAGGCCCATTTCATAGGGCGTGCCGGCCAGGTCCACCACCAGCGGGGAACTGGAAACAGGAGCAGCAGCGGGGAGGGTGCCTTCCATGTCGCCCCCCGCCTACAGCAGTTCCATGTAGTAATCCCATTCCCAGGGATCCACACGGTTGTTGAAGGCCGGCGTGCCGTAATCCGCAAACTGGGCCTTGGCCGTCTGCACCTCGAACTTCTTCACCGCCAGCACCAGCTTGACGAATTCCGGATCCAGCACCTCGTGCAGGGACGTATCCTGCTCGAATTCCCGGATGGCCTCTTCCAGACTGTGCGGCAGCACGGGCACGTCGTTTCTGGTATAGGCGATGTCCATGATGGGATCGGGCAGGGGCGGATTGGACCGCAGCCCCTCCAGCCCGGCGGCCAGGGTGCTCACGGCCATCAGGTACGGGTTGGACCCGCCGCACGCCAGCCGGTTCTCAAAGTGCGTGCTCTGGCCGCGGCAGCCCTTGAGGCGAATGCCCACGGTGCGGTTCTCCATGCCCCAGGTGGCGCTGTGCGGGGCAAAGGAATTCACGCGGTAGCGCTTGTAGCAGTTGATGGTGGGCGCGGTGAACACGGTGTTGGCCCGGGCATGCTTGAGCAGGCCGGCCAGGAACCTGCGGGCCAGATCCGTCAGGCCGCAGGCGCCGTCTGGATCATCAAAAACATTCTTGCCGGTCTGCTTGTCGATGAGACTCACATGAAAGTGGGACCCCGAGCCGCTGGAATCGATGAAGGGCTTGGTCATCCAGGTGGCCATGTAGCCGTGCTGCAGGGCGATTTCCTTGGCCCCCATCTTGAAGAGCATGGCCGTGTCCGCAGCGGGCAGGCCGTCCTTGTAATAGAGATTCAGTTCCTGCTGGCCCGGGCCATGCTCGGAATTCTGGGTGATGATGCGCACGCCGGCCTGCTCCATCTTGCGCATCAGATCGTAGGTGAAGTCCATGTCGAAGTTGTTCTTGAGCGTCACGAAGATGGGCTGCCCGCCGTAGACCGGCTGGCGGGTGTCCTTGTGCAGCACGTAGAATTCAAACTCGTAGCCCAGGCGGCAGATGAAGCCGAGATCGTCGTACGCCTGCAGGAGCTTCTTGAGCAGCAGCCGGGGGGAGGCCATGGCCGGCGTGCCGTCGTACCAGTAGGGATCCACAATGATGTTCGCCGTGTGCGGGGCCCAGGGCAGCACGGTGAACGTGGACAGATCCGGCACGGTGCAGTGGTCCGCAAAGGCCACTTCCTCGGCATAGCCCGTGCCGCTGGGCACCATGGACTGAATGTCCAGCCCCAGCAGGCCGCCGTAGAAGTTCAGCCCGTTTTCCACGTAATCCATGAAGCTGTTGATGGGCACGGTCTTGCTGCGGGAGACGCCGTACAGATCGGCCTGCTCGAAGCGGACAAAATGGATGTCGTGTTCGCGGATGGTCTGCTTGATGCTGTCGAGGGAACTGGAGCGTTGCTGGAACATGGTCATGCCTGCACCCTTTCTGCCGCGGCAATCCGCGGGCGGGAATCATGCTGTTTGACAAATATGCGGAGCATGCTTCCCCTCTATCAAGGGCCGTGCCAGAACGGGCGCACAGGAAATATCCTTCTTTTACAGTAAATTGAGTCGCAATCCAGCCCGGCCATAGGCGGACAATCCCGGGCTGATTCCCTCGCAATTCTTAGAATCGAGAATCATTGGTGAGAATCTCTGGCGCCCGCAGGCGCATTGATCGTTTGTTCCGTGCAATTTCAGGCGATTGTCAGACTGCGGTCGCGTTTGCCTTTTGGGTCGTTCCGCGATAGCCTGACGCGACTGATTGACAGAATTGCATAAATCGACCCGCCGCGCGGAGGCTCCCATGCCCTGCAGTTTCGCGCACTTTGCCGAGGGATGCCCCAGCCCCCTGGCCAGCTTCGACGCCAAGCGCCGCCTGACCTATGCCAACCCCGCCTTCTGCGCCACATTCCTTGGCGGGGACGATCAGGCCTCCGGCCGCGGCCTGGCCGATCTCGGCCTGCCGCCCTCCCTGGCCGCCTCCCTGGCCCAGGGGCTGAACCGTGCCCGCCGCACCGGCCAGGAGCAGGCCTTCATCTGGGATCCCTGTCCGGATTGGTACCTGGATGCCGGCCAGCAGCCGTACCGCTGTCGCTGCATCCCGGCGGACCGCGACGGTGGCGGTCAGGCGGTGGTGGAATTTCGGGAGGTGCCGGACGCCGAGCGCCTCAAGAAGGCCCTGCTGACCGAACGCCAAGTGCGCCGCGAGGCCGAGCGCCTCAAGGAGCGGGGCCGCGAGCTGTTTTACAACGTCATCGACGAGGTGCCCATCTTCGTCTACATGCAGCGCCGCGACTACACCGTGGCCTATGCCAACCGCAAAACCCGCGACCTGTACGGCCCCACCGAGGGCCGGCTGTGCTATGAAGTCTTTGGCGGCCGCACCTCGCCCTGTCCGGTCTGCCCTACCTTCCGCGTGTTCGAGACCGGCAAGACCGAGAGCTGGCAGTTTACGGACCGCCAGGGCCGGACCTTTCACGTCTACGATTATCCCTTCGAGGACGAACACGGCGAGCCCCTGGTGATGGAGCTGGGCATCGACGTCACCGAGCTCAAGCGCGTGGAGCGGGAGCTGTATCAGGCCCAGAAGATGCGGGCCATCGGCGTGCTGGCCGGGGGCATTGCCCACGATCTGAACAACAACCTCGTGCCCATCATCTTCAACCTGGATTACGTCCTGGGCCGGCTGGCCGGAGAGGCAGACCGCGCCCCCCTGGCCGAGGCCCTGCGCGCCGCCTACCGCGCCGCGGATCTGGTGGAACAGGTGCTGGAATTCGGCCGCCGGCAGCATGTCAGCCGCGAACCGCTGCGCCTGGAGCCGCTGCTGCAGGAGCATCTGGCCCTGTTCCGCGCCTCCCTGCCCCGCAACGTCCGCCTGGATCTGCGCTGCGAGGTCGATGCCGCCGCCGGCCAGGATTGCGTGCTGGCCAATGCCGGCCAGATGCAGCAGCTGCTGGACAATCTGTGCCGCAACGCCGTGCAGGCCATGCCCGATGGCGGGCTGCTGCGCGTGCAGCTGCGCGGCTTCCGCATGCCGGGGCAAGGACAGGGGCAGGGGCAGGGGCAGGCGGCCGGCAGCGGGCAGGCTGCGCCCCATCCCGGCCTTGCGCCGGGCGAGTACGCGGCCCTGCGCGTGGCGGACACGGGCCAGGGCATTGAACCGGACCGGCTGGAACGGATCTTCGAGCCCTTCTACACCACCAAAA
The DNA here is from genome assembly GCF_000468495.1 of Megalodesulfovibrio gigas DSM 1382 = ATCC 19364. Taxonomy (NCBI): domain Bacteria; kingdom Pseudomonadati; phylum Thermodesulfobacteriota; class Desulfovibrionia; order Desulfovibrionales; family Desulfovibrionaceae; genus Megalodesulfovibrio; species Megalodesulfovibrio gigas. The sequence goes on along the minus strand of NC_022444.1, from coordinate 1,351,564 downwards.
AAGGCGCCGGCGGCACGGGCATGGGGCTGGCCGTGGTGCATTCCATCGTGGCCAGTTGCGGCGGCATCATCGCCGTGAACAGCGTCCCGGGCCGGGGCACGGTCTTTGAAATCCTCCTGCCCCGCTGCGAGGCCGGCCCGGCCGAGTCCCCCGGACCGCCCGGACCGCCCGGACCGCCCGGACCAGCCCCCCTGCCCGCCCGGACCCCGCCGCCGCGGCATGCCGGCCCGGAACACGGCCATCTGCTGTTGGTGGATGACGATCAGGCCGCACTCCAGGCCATGGACCGGGTGCTGCGGGAGGCCGGCTATCAGGTGACGGCCGCCGCCAGCGCCGCCGAGGGGCTGGAGGCCTTCCGCCAGGCCGGGGGCCGGTTCAACCTTGTGCTGGCCGACCACTTCATGCCGGACATGGACGGCCTGGAGATGGCGTCCCGACTGCTGGCCCTGGACGCCTCGGCCAGAATCGTCATGTGCACCGGCCACGTGGAACCGGCCCTGGAGCGCCGGGCCATCGCCGCCGGGGTGGTGGATTTCCTCATGAAACCCATGACCCCGCGAACCCTGGCGGAATGCGTCCGCCGGCATTGCCGGTAGAAGGAACCCACCCATGGCCCGAGTGCTGATCATCGACGACGACGACTTCATCCGCAGCAGCCTGGCCCGCTGTTTTGCCGATCTCGGTCACGAGACGCTGCTTGCCGCCAATCTGCAGGAGGGGCTGGCCCAGGCCGAGGCCGGGGCGGATGTGATCTATCTGGATCTCGGCCTGCCCGACGGCGACGGCAAGGCCGCCATCGATCAGCTGGCCGCCACGGCCACGCGGCCGGAAATCATCGTCATCACCGGCCTGGGCGACAACTACGGCGCGCGGGAAGCCCTGGCCTGCGGCGCCTGGGACTACCTGCGCAAGCCGGCCTCGCCGCACCAGGTCAAGGCCTCCCTGGCCGGGGCCCTGCATTATCGCGCCTCCCGGCACCAGGATGCCGCCCTGCCCCAGGCTTTCAACGCCTGTGGCATCCTTGGCGAGTCGGCCAGCATGAGCCGCGTCAAGCACCTGCTGGCCCGGGCCGCCCAGAGCGAGGCCAATGTGCTCATCACCGGCGAAACCGGCGTGGGCAAGGAACTGGCCGCCAAGGCCGTGCACGCCAACAGCCCCCGGGCCGGCGGGCCGTTTGTGGTGGTGGACTGCTCCACCATGTCCAGACAACTGGTGGAAAGCCAGCTCTACGGGCACATGCGCGGCTCCTTCACCGGGGCGCATGCCGACCACGCCGGGCTGGTGGCCGCGGCCCATGGTGGGGTGCTGTTTCTGGATGAAGTGGGCGAACTGCCCCTGACCCTGCAGAAGTCCCTGCTGCGCGTGCTGCAGGAACGTCGCTACCGGCCCGTGGGCGGCACCCGGGAACTGGTCAGCGATTTTCGGCTGGTGGCGGCCACCAACCGGGATCTGGACGCCATGACCGCGGCCGGCGCCTTCCGGGGCGACCTGCTCTTCCGCCTGCGGACCATGGACGTGACCCTGCCGGCCCTGCGCGAGCGCGGTGACGATCTGCTGCTGCTGGCGCGGCACTTCGCGGCCAAAAGCTGCTCGCGTTACCGGCTGCCGCAGAAACTCCTCTCGCCGCACCTGCTCCAGGCCCTGGGTGGATACGACTGGCCCGGCAACGTCCGGGAGCTGGGCAATGTCATGGAGGCAGCGGTCATCGAAGCCGGGCAGGATCCTGCGCTGTATCCCAAACACCTGCCGCCGCATGTGCGGCTGTCCGCCATCGGCGAGGCTGAGGCGGCGGCCCCAGTCCTGTCCCCTCCCGTAACACCAGCCGCCCTGCCGGCCCCATTGTCCACGTATGACGCATTCAAGGCGGCCCAGGATCGCCAGTATTTTCAGCAGCTGCTGGAGATCACCGGGCCGGATGTGGTCCGGGCCAGCCAGATTTCCGGCCTCAGCGTGCCCAGCATCTACCGCCGGCTGCAGCAGATCGGCCTGCCCACCCCGGGCAAGGTCCGGCGCTGACAACACGCCCGGGAACTGAAGACGGCCCTACGCCCCGCCCAGGGCCGTCACCACCAGCCAGGCGGTGTAGCCCAGGTAACAGGCCGTCAGCACGGCCCCTTCCGGCCGGGTGATGGCTCCGGGCCGGCGCAGGCCATAGCCCAGCACGAACAGGGAAAGCGTGAGCAGGCCCATGACCGGCATGTCGCGCAACAGCACGTCGCGGGTAACGTCCATGGGGTGGATCATGCCGGCGATGCCCACCACCACCAGCGTATTGAACAGATTGGAGCCGATGATGTTGCCCAGGGCGATGTCGTCCTCTCCCTTGCGGGCCGCGGCCACGGAAGAGGCCAGCTCCGGCAGGGAAGTGCCCAGGGCCACGATGGTCAGGCCGATCAGCAGATCGCTCACGCCGAAAGAGTGCGCAATCTCCACCGCCCCCCAGACCAGCAGCCGCGAACTGATGATGAGCAGCACCAGCCCGACGCCCACCCAGAACAGCGCCTTGTTGATGGGCATGGATTTCGTTGCCAGCTCCAGGGCCACTTCCTCGCCCAGGGCATCGGGACTATCAGGCAATTCGGCCTCGCCGGGCGCTCCGAGCAACCCGTTGCGCCGCTGCCGCAACCCCTGGCGGATGGTCCAGGCCATCAATCCGGCAAACACCAGCAGCAGCAGCCCCGCATCCAGGCGCGAAAGCCGGCCGTCCCACAGCAGCAGCACGGTGAGCAGCGTCACCCCGGCCAGGATGGGCAACTCCTTGCGCAGCACCTGGGAGTGCACGGCAATGGGGCTGATCATGGCCGAGATGCCCACAATGCAGGCGATGTTGGTGATGTTGGAGCCGTAGGCATTGCCCAGGGCAATGCCCGGCACCCCCTGCAGGGAGGCCAGGGCCGAGACGACCATCTCCGGCGCAGACGTCCCGAAGCCCACCACCACCATGCCGATGAGCAGGGGCGGCATGCCAAAATGCCGGGCGGCAACCGCGGATCCTTCCACAAAACGGTCCGCACTCCAGACGAGCAGCGCCAGGCCGCAGACCATCGCGAACAACGCCAATACCATGAGTGGAAACTCCAAAAAATTCGGGGGGAATTGATCAAAAAATCGACCGAATCCGTGCTCCCTCGCACGCCCCTGCGCCTTTGTCAAAGCCTGTCGGACAAACGAGCGACGGCGGACAGGGCCAAAGCCCCATCCGCCGTCCTGTCATGCGCTGCGGCAAGCGGTGACGGTTACAGCATCAATAAATCATTTCCTCTTCCTTGATCTGGAAGCTGAAATGCTTGAACACCCAGGCCTGATACAGGATAATCGCCGGCACCATCACCAGCGCCACGCCCAGCATGATCTGCAGGGTCAGGGGGCTGGAGGCGCCGTTGTGGATGGTCACGGAATGTTCGGGACCAATGGACGACGGCAGCAGCGCCGGGAAGATCCCGGCCACGCCGAAGGCCGTGGTGCCGAAGATGGTGGCCGCGGAGAAGATCCAGCTCTGCCACAGGTTGCGTTTGCCCAGGGCCACGCGGGTGAGCACCAGGCCGGCCACGGGGATCATGGGGATGAAGAGCAGGAACGGATACTTGAGGTAGTTGGCGTACAGATCCGTGGCCAGGGCCGAGGCCGCCAGGAAAACGACCGCCAGCAGCACCAGGGCCGGCCAGATCTCCTCGGCCGCCCGGATGGCCCGCTGCCGCATGCTGGCGGGGGACTTGATGGCCAGCCACACTGCGCCATGGTAGCAGAAGGCCGTCACAAACAGCAGGCCGCCGGCCAGGGCGTAGGGGTTCAGCAGCCCGAAGAAGCTGCCCTGGCTCACGCCATTCTCCAGGGGCAGGCCCATGAAGATGTTCGAGAATGCCACACCCAGCAGCAGGGCCGGCAGGAAGCTGCCCAGCACGTGGCAGATGTCCATGAATTTCTTCATGGTCGGGCTCTCGCTCAGGTGGCGGAACTCAAAGGTCACGCCGCGGAAGATGAGGGCAAAGAGCAGCAGGTACAGCGGGGTGTACAGCTGGGAGAACATCACCGCGTACACCTCGGGGAAGGCGGCGAAGGTCACGCCGCCGGCAGTGATGAGCCACACTTCATTGCCATCCCAGAAGGGTCCCTGGGCGTTGTACATGATGCGTCGGTCGGTCTCGTTCTTGGCCAGGAAGGGCATGAGTGTGCCGATGCCGAAATCAAAGCCATCCAGCACGAAGTACATGGCCCACAGAACGCCCCAGAGGATGAACCAAATGGTCTCCAACATGGCAATCTCTCCTTAGGCGGCTTTGGGTTCAGAGGTGCTGGCCTTTTCCGGCCCCTTCACCGCATACTTGCGCAGCAGGAAGAAGTCGATGAGCCCGAGCAGGGTGTAGACCACGAAGAATGCGCCCAGGGAGACCGCCACCTGCGTGGCGCTCACGCCCACGGAGTGCGCGTTCTCGGTGCGCATGAGCCCCCAGACGATCCACGGCTGCCGGCCGATTTCCGCCACGGCCCAGCCGAACTCCAACGCCAGATACGGCAGGGGGATGGCATACACCAGCACCCGCAGCAGCGTCCGCTTGGTTTCAATCTTGTTGCGCCACAGCCAGGCCATGGCCCCCAGGGCGATGAAGAGCGTGCCCAACCCCACCATGGCCCGGAAGCTCAGGAAGGTCAGGGTTACGGGAGGGCGGTCTTCCTTGGGCCATTCCTTCAGGCCCTTCACTTCCGCCATGGGATCATTGAAGGCCAGGATGGAGAGCACATACGGAATCTTGAGGAATTCCACAAGATTGCGCTCGTTGGCTTCGTCCGGAATCACCAGCAAAGACATGCCGGCCGGCTTTTCCGTCTCCCACAAGGATTCCATGGCCGCCATCTTGGTGGGCTGCAGCCGGGCCACCTGGTTGCCGTGGTGGTGCCCCTGCACGGCCACCAGCACCGAGAAGATGATGGCGAACGCCGCCCCGAACTTGAACGAGCGTTTGAAGAAATCCATCTCGTTGTTGCGCAGCAGATGCCAGGCGGAAATGCCCATCACGAAAAAGCCGGCGAGCATCCACGCCCCGGACACGGTGTGGAAGAACTGGCTCCAGCCAAAGCCGTTGGTCACCACCTCATAGAAGCTGTCCAACTCGGCGCGACCGTTGCGAATGACGTAGCCCACGGGATTCTGCATGAAGCCGTTGGCCAGCAGGATCCAGATGGCGGACAGGTTGGTGGCGATGGCCACAATCCAAATGGCTGCATTGTGCATCTTTTTGGAGAGCCGGTCCCAGCCGAAGACCCAGACCGCGATGAAGGTGGACTCCAGGAAGAAGGCCACCGTGGCCTCCACGGCCAGCAGCGAGCCGAAGATATCCCCCACAAACGAGGAATACCGGGCCCAGTTGGTGCCGAACTGGAACTCCAGGGTAATGCCCGTCACCACGCCCAGGGCGAAGTTGATGAGGAACAGCCGGCCCCAGAACTTGGCCATGCGTTTATAGGTTTCGTCGCCAGTGCGGACGTATTTCGTCTCCATCATGGCGACCAGGACAGAGAGTCCCAGCGTCAGCGGGACAAACAGGAAGTGAAAAAAGGACGCAACGGCAAATTGCCATCGCGACAACAACAAGGCGTCCATGTAAAACTCCTTGCGTACCGTTAAAGGTCACTCAGGGTGGTATATCCATCGGGCAATCTTGCGCCCGAGTTGGTTGCCTCGGGGGGATGCCCCCCCATAAGACGAAAGCTGACATTTTTTTAACGGAGAACAGAAAAAATGCAACAACCAGGGGCTATTTGAACATCATTTTTACCCCGCACGCGCGCATTTTACCATTAACTTACTGATTTTCAAGACTAACATAATCTTCTCCGCCACCCGCCCGCCCAGGCCGCGGGCAATGCCCGCTTCCTCGTTGTCCTCCTGGCCCAAAGAGGCTAGTGGAAACAAAGCATCACCAAAGACAAGGAGCGCTGCATGATTGTCCGAGCGTCCACCATCCTGCTGCTGTGCGCCATCCTGCTGGCCCTGCCTGCCGCCGCCGCCCGGGCCCAGCACCTGCTGCCTGCGGACGGCTTCAACAAGGTGGCCTGGGGCACGCGCCTGGACCAGACCCCGGGCTTTCATGCCCTGGCCACTCAGGGGCCCCTGGCCATCTACGCTCAGGAACAGAGCGACTACACCTTCGGCGGCTTCGGTGTGGTAAAAATCTATTACGCCGCGCAGAACGGCGTGTTCTTTGCCGCGTACATGCGCATGCGCAACGAAAACATGTACCGCCAGATCCACAACAGCCTGCGCCTTGAGCTGGGCCAGCCCGAACGTCAGGCAGACACCAGCATCGAAACCTCGCGCTGGAGCCGCGGGGGCGTCCTGGCCCTCATGCAGCACAGCAAGATCAACAACGACTCCCGCCTGTGTTATGTCTCCCAGGCCCATGTGGACGCCGAAACCCTGGCCAGGGCCGATGCGCTCTTCGCCACCATTAACACCTCCACGATGGAACGCGACACCTGGAAGAATCCCAAGACCTTTGATCTGGACCTTTTCATCAAGAAATAACCCCCCCATGCACCTGCGCTGGAAACTCCTCATCCTTCTGCTGCTCTTCGCCGTGGCCCCCATGCTGGCCAGCCGGCTGTACAATGCCAGGGCCTTTCAGGACATGCGCCTGGATTTGGTGCGTCAGACCAACGCCACTCTGGTGGAACGCGCCCGCCAGGCAGTCACCATGCAGGTGCTGGACCATGCCCGGCACATCCGGCTGCAGGAAGAACTGCTCGAACTGGCCGTACAGATGCAGGCCGCGGGCCTGGCCTGGGAGCAGGGCAAGCTCCCGGGCCCTGGCGGCATGCTGCTCAGGCCGGGCATGTTCCGGCATCGCATGCCCGACGCCGCCCCGCCTTCGTCACCAGGGCCGGCATCGCCGCCGGACACCGTCTTCGAAGCCGTGGCCTCCCGCTTCGGGCAGCGTCTGCTCTGGCAGGCCGCCCGCCTGCCGGATGCGCCCTTCACGGTGTATCCGCCGCCAGCCACCCGGCACGATGCCGTCACGCTGGCGCACCTGCTGGAAGCCCTGCCCCGGAGCGACCAGCCCTTCTGGTCCGACCCCTTCCAAGATCCCCTGTCCGGCCAGCTGGCCCTGGCCGTGTCCATGGGCAACGCCACCACCAGCTTTGCCGTGTGCGTCGTGGCCGCTCACACCCTGCTGCACGGCGGTGGGCACCTGGACAACCTGTCCCCGCGCCTGGAAACCATGCTCGTACGGCCGGATCCCGGCGGCAGCGGCCTGCAAGCGCTGGCCGTGCAGGAGCGGCCGCAGGGAGAAGGGCATGACACGCTCTCCATGGACTGGCGGCAAGGCAAGACCGTCATCGCCGGCGGGGAACGCATGCTCGCGGACCTGCAGGCCGAGCGCGCCGGCTCGGCCATCCTGAAACGCGAGGAAGCCCCCAACGAGCCGGCCATGCTCTGGGCCTATGCCCCCCTGGGTCGCGACCGCCTGTCCCTGCTGGCCTGCCTGCCCCTGGACGATGTGACCGCGGAAACCGTGGCCATGCAATCCTTCATCGACCGCCGCCTGGCCGCCTTGCGCGCCTTCAGCGCCAGTTCCTTTGCGGTGCTGATGGTCCTGGCCTTCTGCTGCTCCCTCATCGTTTCCCGCCGCATGCACCAGCGCGTGATGCGGCTCCTGCACGGCTTTGCCCAGGTGGCCCGCGGCAACTTCGCCGTCCGGGTGGACGCCACCTCCCGCGACGAGCTGGGCCAGCTGGCCCGGTCCTTCAACGCCATGGTGCCGGCCCTGGAGGAACGGTTCCGCATCATGGAGGCCCTGGATCTGGCCCACGCCATGCAACAGCGGCTGCTGCCCCAGGCGCCGCCAGTCGTGCCCGGCCTGGAGCTGGCCGGCGCCTGCCTGTACTGCGAAGCCACGGGTGGAGATTTTTACGACTTCCTCACCCCCTCGGCCCGGGCCGTGGATGTGGTGGTGGGCGATGTGACCGGCCACGGCCTGTCCGCGGCCCTGCTCATGGCCACCACCCGGGCCAGCCTGCGCCAACGCGCGGCCCTGCGCTCGGTCTGCTGCGGCGAAGTGCGGCTGGCCTGCAACATCAACGACGTCAACCGCCAGCTCTGCCGCGACCTGGCCCTCTCCGGCAACTTCGTCACCCTGGCCTGCCTGCGCATCATCCCCCGCACTGGCGAGATGGCCTGGATCCGCGCCGGACACGATCCGGCCCTGCTCTACAACCCCGCGGACCACTCCTTCCTGGAACTCGGCGGCGCGGGCATTCCTCTGGGTGTGGAAGAACAATGGCGCTACGAGGAGCAGGCGCACCTCCTGCCGGCGGATCACATTCTGGCCATCGGCACCGACGGCATCTGGGAAACCCAGAATCCCGCGGGCGAGCGCTACGGCAAAACCCGCTTCCGCGCCGCCCTGCAGCGCCTGACCACCCCGGAGGCCACCCTGCAGGAGATTCTGGACGGCCTGCTGCAGGATGTGGCCGGCTTCCGCCGCCACGTGCCCCAGGAAGACGACGTGACCCTGGTGCTCCTGCGCCGCCGCCTCCTGGCCACACTCCCCGGCAACCTGCTTGACGCCGACCCAGACGATGACGATGCTGACGGCGAAGACACCACCTGCCGTGCGAACCTTTCCGGAGGACCCTCCCGGTGACCCCCCCAGCCTCCCCAGTCTCTCCCCTGCTTGAGGCCCTGTCCCAGGAAGACATCGGCGCAGTGCGCGTGCATGCCCCCCTGGCAGACTATTGCACCTGGCGCATGGGCGGCCCTGCCGACCTGCTGGTGGAACCCGCCTCGGCCGCGCATCTGGCCCGCATCCTCGCCTGGTGCCGTGAACACGGGGCGCCGTGCGTGGTCATCGGCGAAGGCTCCAACCTGCTGTTTGACGATGCCGGCCTGCGCGGCGTGGTGGTCCGCCTGGGGCCGGCCTTCGCCTCCCTGCACATCCAGGGCACCCGCATCGCCGCCGACGCCGGGGTCCACGTGGCCGATCTGGCCTGGGCCGCCCAGCGCGCCGGTCTGGCCGGACTGGAACACGCCGTGGGCATTCCCGGCACCCTGGGGGGGCTGGTGGCCATGAACGGCGGCAGCCGTCGCCAGGCCATCGGGGATGTGATTGTCCGCGTCTCGGCCGTGGACCACACCGGCGCCCTGCTCGACTTTCCCTGCGTCGCCTGCGGCTTCGGCTACCGCACCAGCGTGTTCCAGCGCAATGGCTGCATCGTCGTGGGCGCGGAACTGGACCTGCCCCGGGGCGATCCTGCCGCCATCAAGGCCGCCATGGAGGCGGACGTGGCCGAACGCGAGGCCAAGTTCCCCCTGGATCTGCCCAGCTGCGGGTCCGTGTTCAAGAACTCGGACGCCATGTACGCCGCCTTCGGCCCTCCGGGAAAGGTGATCGAAGACACGCAACTCAAAGGGCTGACCGTGGGCCAGTGTCAGGTTTCATCAAAACATGCGAATTTTTTTGTGAATCTTGGCGGCGCGTCGTCCGCGGACATGCTGGCGCTCATCGGCGAGGTCCGGGCCCGGGTCTGCGAGCGCACGGGGATCCAGATGGAATGCGAGGTCCGCTATGTGTCCCCGCAGGGTGCCATCATGCCGGCCCACGACGCCGCGCCGCAGCCATAGCACGCCCCCAGAACCACCTTTCCAAAGATTTTTTGTAGCTATTCCAAAGCACTATGAAGGCTTTGGAAGGGGAGAGCGCGAGNAACCTTTTGCAAAAAGGTTTTCCCTCTCACAACGTCCTTTTTCAACATTAAACAAAAAGACCATGCCCTACAGCCGTCCCGGGCCCGGCAGGGGGAAGCGCAGCCGCACGGTGGTGCCGGTCTCCTCGGAGGTGTCCAGCTCTATGCGGCCGCCATGGGCCTCGGTGATGCGGCGGGCAGAGTATGTGCCCAGGCCGGTGCCGCCGCGCTTGCCGTGGGTGACGTACTTTTCGAAGAACCGTGACCGGATAGGGGCAGGCACGGCCCCGGGGTTGTGGATGGCGATCTCGTAGCCTGTCACGTCCACCGCCACATCCACCGTCACCATGCTGCCAGGAGGCGCGGCCTCCAGGGCATTGAGCAACAGATTGAACAGCATGGTGGCATACAGATGCGGCATGCAGGCCAGCTGCAGGGAGAGCTCCCCGTCCACGGGGCGGCCGTGCAGCAGTACGCGGATGTCCGTGTCCCGGCCCTGGAACTGCCCCAGCAGTTCTTCCCGCAGGGAGCGGAGAATCTGAAAGAGGTCGCACGGCTGGGGCACGAAGTGGAAATCCCCGAGCTCGATATGATACAGGTCTGTGGAACTGTTGATCATATCCAGAAGGCGCTTGGAGGCGCTGCTCACGATTTCCCAGGTGGGCTGCTGGCTGCCGGAAAAGGTGGTGTCTGAGGCGTAGAGCCTGCTCAGGCTGTGAATGGCGGCGACGGGCCCGCGCAGGTCGTGGTAGAGGATGCGGTCCACCTCTTTCTTGAGGATTTCCAGCTCCTTTTGCCGGGAGATATCCTGCATGACCCAGACCTCGCCCGCGTTCGGCTGGTCGGAATCGATGCAGCGGCAGGAAATGCTGACCCACTTGTACGCGCCCGAGGCGCTGCGCAGCCGGTGCTCGCCGGCGTGGCTTTCGGCCGACAGAAACTCCGTCATGCGCCGGCCCTGCAGGGCCTCAATATCCTGATCCAGCAGGCGGGCCAGGGCCTCATTGGCCTCCACGATGACCCCCTCGCGCGTGAGCAGGGCAATCCCCACGGCATTGCTGTGAAACAGGGCATGATAATGGGCCCGGCTTTCGGCCATGCCCCGGTAGGCGGTCTTGCGCTTCTCCACTTCCTGCTGCAGCTCGGCCAGGGCCTGTTCCAGTTCGACCGTGCGTTCCTGCACGGCGGTGGCCAGGGACTGCTTGGCCTCCAGCAGGGCCTGGCGGGTGCGCTGCTCTTCGGTGACATCCTGGAGGGCGCACAGCCACACCGTGTCCGCCTCCAGGGAGGAGATGCGCATGGTCATGCGGCGGACTTCCAGCCGGCCCAGAAAACTCCGGCCGTTATGCGCACGGAACGCCACCTCGCCCCGCAGGGGGATGCGCTGATCCCAGGGGCAGGAGAGCAGCTCCTTGAAGGCATACAGGTATTCCGGCCGTACGAACTGGCTGAGGCGCTGGCCCTCCAGCACCCCCTTGGGCAGGCAGAAACACTCGCAGGCCAGGGCGTTGGCCTCGCGCACCACGCTGTCCTGCTCCAGCACCAGATACCCCACAGGGGCCAAGGTGAAGAGATCGTGCAGAAATTGCTTGGAGGACTCCAGGGCCAGGCGGGCGTCTTGCAGCTCCTGGTTTTGCAACTCCAGCTCCACCTGGTGCACGGAGAGTTCGTGCATCAGCGCCTCGGTGGACATCTGCGCCACCGCTTCCGGACCAAGCTGCCGGGAACGCAGCAGTTCCTGGGCCAGCTGACGCAGCAGGTCGTGCCTGTCCCGGGTCAGGGGCAGGGGTTTGGTGGTGATACGGGCCGGCATGGCTTCCCTCGCTCCTTGCCAATGGGTTGGCCGTTCAACGCGGCGTCTCACCGCAGCACGGTGCGGCAGGCAGGCGCACCGTGGCGCGCAGGCCGCCTTCCGGGCGGTTATCCAAGGTCAACGTCCCGCCGAGCAGGCCCACCAGCCGGCAGGCCATGGACAGCCCCGCCCCCAACCCGCCATGGGCGCGGGTGAGGCTGTCGTCTCCTTGCACGAAGAGCCCACAGACCTGCCCCAGCTGCGGCGACGGGATGCCCGGGCCGGTGTCCTCGATAACAAACACCAGCCCGTCCGCCGCCTGCCGGCAGCTGGCGCACACCACGGCGCCGGCTCCGGGCGGGGTGAACTTGACGGCATTGCCCAGCAGGGCCAGCAAGGCCTGCTTGAGGCGGACGGCGTCCGTCCGGATGCAGGCCAGGGAGCCGTTTCCGGTGGGGTCCACAGCCCAGTCCAGACGCAGCCCTTTGGCCCGGGCCACGGGAGCCATGCTCTGGCACACGGCGTCGAGCACGAGTTCGGGCGCCACGTCCGCGGGCAGCATCTCCAGGGCGTCGGCCTCCATGGCCGCCAGATCCAGCAGGTCCTGAAACAGTTCCACCAGCCCGGCCACCCCGGCCCGGGCCATATCCACCAGCTCGCGATCCTGCGGTTCACGCACTGTGGCGAGCAGGATTTCCGTCAAGGACATGAGCCCATGCAACGGCGTGCGCAGCTCGTGACTCATGTTCCGCAAAAAGGACGTTTTGGCCCGCTGGGCGGCTTCGGCCTGCTGGCGGGCGGCCTCGTACTGGTCCAGCAACTCCACCAGTCGCCGGTTGATCTCTTCCAGCTCCTGGGCGCGGCGGCGCAGCTGGTGATCCAGGGACTGGTTTTCCGAACGCAGGGCCTCGCGCAGGGCCACGGTATCGCTGATGTCCTGAAAGGTGCACACGGCCTGGGGCACGGCGGCGGCCTGCAGGTCCTGCAGGTCCAGGGCGGAACAGTCCATGCGGGCGTGGAAGCGCAGCCCGCCGAGCCGGCGCAGCCGCAGTTCCCGCGGCCGGGCCGGCCCGCCCTCCAGGGCGACGGCCAGCAGCTCCTGAAACTCGAACAGGGAGTCCGGATCCAGGAACACGCCGAAACGCTGGCCTTCCAGGTGCGTGCGCTCCAGCCCGAGGAGCATGGAGGTGGCTTTGTTGGTGCGCAGGATGACGCCGTTGGCATCCACCAGCATGATGCCCGTGGGCGAGGTGGCCAGCAGGGCGTCTGAGAGCCGCCGGGCGGCTTCCAGCTCCTGCTGGGCATGGCGCAGCTCCTCGTTCTGCATCTCCAGCTCCACCTGATAGATGGAGAGTTCATGCATGAGCACGCGCACATCCCCGGCTTCTTCCAGCCGGGAGGCGGCCTCTATTCTATCCAGCGCGGCCTCGGCCCGCTGACGCAGGGTATCGAAGCGGTCGCCGGTGTGGGCGCGGGCAGCGCTCATCGCGTGCTCCTTTCGGGAGGGGGCTGCCGGGAGGGATCGTCCGTCTGCGTGCATGCCGGGCCTCCAGACAGGGTGAAAGAAAAGGTGCTTCCCTCGCCAGGGGTGGACTCCACCCAGATGCGACCGCCGTGGCGGGCGACGATCTTTCGGGCAATGGCCAACCCGGCGCCGCTGCCGCCGCCATAGGCGTCGCGGTGGTGCAGCCGCTTGAAGAGCATGAAGATTCGCTCCTGCAGCCCGGCCGGGATGCCGATCCCATTATCCCTGACATAATACACCACGGGAGCGGTGTCGACAAACCCTATTTCCACTTGGCCTGAGAACTTGTCGGAGTAACGCAGGGCATTGCCGATGAGGATCTGCCACAGTTCGGCAATGAGAAGCGGATCGCAGATGGCCTCGGGCAGGCGTTCGGGGATGCAGATGTGGGCGCACCGCTCCCCTTGCAACGCAGCCAGATTCTCCACGGCCTCCAGGGCCAGCTGGCGCATGTCCGTGCGGGCGCAGGCAAGCTCCGCGTGACCAAAGCGGGCCAGGGCGAGCAGATCCTGCAGTTGATCTTCCATGCGGCGGGCAAGGCGCAGGAGCTTGGCCAGCAGGGTGTGGCCTTCGGCATCCAGCTGGCTCCCGTGGTCTTCCTGCAGCAGCGAGGCATAATTGAACATGCCGCGCAGGGGTTCGCGCAGGTGGTGGGAGATGACGTGCGCCAGATCTTCCAGCTCCTGGTTGCGGCTGGCCAGCTCGCCCACGGTGTGCCGCAGCTGGGACACGGCCAGGGGCAGGGGCGTGATGTTCTGCATGGACACGAGGCAGCGGGGCGCGGCGGCCTCCCTGTCCGGCGTCAGGCGCGTGATGGAGACAATGCACCACACGGACCGGTCTGCCGTCTGGGTCAGGCGGGCTTCCTCCATCACATGCGTCTGCTGCCCGGCCAGAAGCTCGGCGAACTGGCACTCCAGGGGTTCGGCATCGTCCGGATGCGCCACGTCCTGCAGCCGCAGGGCTGTCAGCTCCTCTGCCGTACGCCCCAGCAGGGCGCAGAGGGTCTGGTTGACGTGCAGGAACCGGCCCTCGGCGTCCAGCATGGCCAGACACACGCCCTCATGCCGCAAGAGCGCGGCGCAGGCAGCCTCCTGGCCTTGGGTGTCTTGCTTCGAAACGTCCATGGACACCTCCAGGCTATCCAGGCGCCGGCACCAGCCGCGCCACATGATCGAGCACGTCCCGCAAGTCCAGCGGTTTGATCAGGTAGGCCGCGGCGCCCAGGGCCAGGGCCTTTTCCCGATAGTCGCAACGGTCCATGAGGGTATGGATGATCACGGGCACGCTGGCCAGACGGGGATCGGCCTTGATGGCGCGCAACAACGCCATGCCGTCTTCGTCGGCCAGAAACAGATCCAGCAGGATGAGGGCCGGTGCCGCCTCGTGCAGGGCGGCCCAGCATTGGGATGCGTCGGCCGCCGTGACCGGCGCATACCCTCGTTTGGCCAGCAGACGGGCAAGGACATCCAGGGTGGCGGCGTCGTCGTCCACCACCAGGACCATGGAAGCCTGGGGAGCCTCGGGAATTTGCGGTGCAGCGTTCATATGGCAGACGTCCGGGAGTGGCGGCCGATCTCCATGAGTTTGAGCACGGCGCCTTCCACCTGGCCGGCCTCGCCCAGGATGGGATTGCCGCTGATGTTGATGTAATACTCCATGCCATCGTGCATGTACCGGACCACGAACTTGGGCAGGGGGGCAGCGGTGTCCACGATGGAGGCCACGGGGCCGTAATCGCGCATCAGGGGTCGGCCGTCCAGGTCCGTGAGGCTCAGACGTCCGGAATGCAGGTTGGAGCGCAGGAGGGCCTTCTTGTCCAGGAGCAGGATGTCTTCCGCCCCCTTGTTGGCATAGGTGATGTTCCCCTCCACATCCACCATCAGCTGGGCCGCAGGGCTGGATTCCAGAATGGTTTCGATGATCTTGATCTGATTCTTGAGGGCGCGTTCCACTTCCTTCTGGGCGCTGACATCCAGCAAGGTGAGCACCACGCCGTCTATCTCGTTGCGTTCGTTGATGAAGGGCAGCATGCGCAGCAGGAATTGCCGGTTCCCCTCCTCCACCTGACGTTCCACCACCTCGCCGGCGGCCAGCACGCGGTGGGTCTCGGCCAGGTACAGGTTGATGAGGGGGACGGCCAGATCCGAGACCGGCCGGCCCACGTCCTGGGCCAGGATGTTCACCGTGCGGGCCATGGCCGGAGTGAACCGGCGGATGCGCAGGCCCTTGTCCAGGAACAACGTGGCCAGCTCGGTGCTCTCCATGAGGTTCTTGAGGTCCATGTTGACCTTGGTGAGCTCGATGTTCTTGGCCTGGTACTCGGCGTTGACGGTGTTCAGCTCCTCATTGACGGACTGCAATTCCTCGTTGGTGGACTGCAATTCCTCGTTCGCCGCAAGAAGTTCTTCGTTGGAGGCTTGCAGTTCCTCATTGGAGGTCTGCAACTCCTCGATGGTGGCTTGCAGATTCTCCCGGGTAAACTGCACCTCCTGCTCCAGATCCTGGATGCGCTGGGCATAGAGGGCATCGCTCTCCGCCGTGGTCAGGGGGCGCTGGCTGGCTTCGTCGGGCTGGCGGGCGGTTTCCGCCAGCAGCACCAGAAAGTACTTGCCGCCGGCCTTGTTGGCCTGCAGCCAGTCCACCCGCACGTCCACCAGACGCACCTCGCTCCCGTTCTTGACGCGCACCCCCAGATACTCGCAGGGCTTGAGCTCCTTGCGCACGTTGTGCAGAGCAGACGACACGGCCAGGGACAACTCCCGCGGCAGCATGCCCAGCAGATCCAGGTGCACATTGCCCACGGGGAACTCCAGGAATTCCTTTGAATTCCCGAAGGTCTGCACCAGCTCGCGCTCCTCGTTGACCACCAGCAGGGTGGACACCAGCTTGCCGATGATCTCGTGGTAGTATTTCTCGTGCATTTCCGAGCGCTTGTGCGGCCAGGCATCGGTCGAGGCCTGGCGGGGCATGCGCGCCGCGAGGTCCGGCGCCGCCATCATGGCCAGGGAACCCTTGAGCGGCAGCACCCCCTTGCCTGTGTGCTGGTAGACACGGTTGCGGCTGTCCAGGGCCCGGAAGGCGTCTTCCAGGTCGCCCACGGTTTCGCTGATGCCCAGGAACAACGCCCCCCTGGGATGCAGAGAATAGTTGAAGATGGACAGCACGCGCTTTTGCACCACCGGCTGCAGATAGATGAGCAGGTTGCGGCAACAAATAAGGCTGACCTTGGTGAAGGGCGGATCCTTGACCAGATTCTGCAGGGCAAAGACCACCAGCTCCCGGACGCTGCGCTTGACCTGGTAGCCGTTGGGCCGCTTTTCAAAAAACCGGCTCAGGAACGTCACGTCCACATCGGCCACGATGCTTTCCGGGTAGATGCCCAGGCCGGCGATCTCCAGGGCGCTGCGGTCGATATCCGTGGCGAAGACCTTGATATCCAGGGTCGAGTCCAGCTCTTCCTTGCAGTCCTGCAGCAGCATGGCTGCAGTGTAGGCCTCCTCGCCCGTGGAGCAGCCGGCCACCCACACGCGCACGGCGTCGCGGCCTTCCTCTTTGGCGTCCTGGAACAGCTGGGGCATCACCTGGCTGCGCAACACCGCCCAGGCGTCCGGCTCGCGGAAAAACTTGGTGACGCCGATGAGCAAATCCTTGAACAGGGCGAGCACTTCCGGAGGATTCTTGACGATGTACGCCACGTAATCGTCCAGACTGTGCACCTGCACAATGCCCATGCGCCGCTCAATGCGCCGGATGACGGTGGCGGGCTTGTAATGCGTGAAGTCCACCTTGGTTTTCTTCTGCAGCAGCTGGAACAGGCGGGAGAAGCTGTCTTCCGCGTCGTAGTCCAGGGGCTCCTCCCCGGCGTGGGGCGGGTTGGCCACAAAGGGATGGCGGATGAAATTCACCAGGGCCGCAGGCATTTCTTCCGGCGGCAGGATGTAATCCGCCAGGCCTGTGTTGATCGCGCTTTTGGGCATACCGTTGAATTTGGCCGAAGCCTCGTCCTGCACAAAGATGGTGCCACCCTCCTCTTTGACGGCGCGCACGCCGCGGGTGCCATCGCTGCCAGTACCCGAGAGGATGACGGCGATGGCGTGCTCTTTCTGATCCTCAGCAAGCGAGCGCAGAAAAACATCGATGGGCAAATTCAGGGCATGGCGCTCGGGCTGTTCGGAAAGGTAGAGCTTGCCGCCCACCACAATCATGTTTTTCTTGGGCGGAATCAGGTACACGCTGTTGGGCTCGATGGCCATGCCGTCATCTTCCACTCGCAGGACGGCCATATCCGTGTATTTTGAGAGCAATTCCACCATGAGACTCTTGTAATCCGGCGAGAGATGCTGGACCACGATGAAGGCCAGGCCCGTATCGGTGGGCATGCTGGCGAAAAAGCTCTGCAGGGCCTCCAGGCCGCCGGCGCTGGCGCCGATACCCACAATGTAGCAGGGGCCATGCTCGTCCCGCCGAGACCGGGCCCTGCCGCCAATGAGCATGGGAAAATACCGGGCGCTGTCCGTGGCACCTTCTGCGGCAGCCTGTGCCGCATCCTTCGGGCGATTGCCCTGCTGCTGCATCTCGTCCTGATCCATGGTCATCCGCCTGGGTTGATGCGGGCTGGCCCGCGTTGCGCAATGCACGAGTGCGGGCTGGCCGCACAATCTGCGACTCAGCCCAACAGCCTGCCGCAATCCATGCCGGAACGCAACACCGGACACAGGCACAATCCCCCGTGCCCCGCTGGACAATGGCCCGCCGCTATGTTCTCCTGCACCCTGGGGGTGTTGCCTCCCCTGGGATGATGTGGCATTGCGAAGACCTCAAACACTCCGTTTGTGCCGTCCGGCCTTGCACGACGGCGGATGGCGCGCAGGCGGATGTCAATCCGGCAAGGAGTATTATGGCCGTGTTCCGGCGGTTGTCCTCCACGCATCTGGCCTCGCTGCTCGGCATCGCCTTTGTGTCCATGATGACCATGGCCGTCTTTTGGGTCATGGACAAATACGCCACATTCCGCAGCGAGTCGGACGCCATGCGCCAGGCCTACGTGGCGGAAAGCCGCGCTGACATTCGCGCGGAAGTCATCCGGGCCGTGGAGTACATTCAATACAGCATCTCCACCGCAGAATCCCGCCTGCGCAAGGACATCCGCACCAGAACCCTCGAAGCCGTCGCCATCGCCGAGGCCATTTGCCAGGAGCACCACCCGCATGCGGACCCGGAAGAACCCGGCCGGCTGGTCCGTGAGGTCTTGCGACAGATCCGCTTCAACAACGGCCGCGGCTACTATTTTGCCACCCGTCTGGACGGCGTGGAGATGCTTTTTGCCGACCGACCCGAGCTGGAAGGCAAAAATCTGCTGCACATGCAGGATGATGCCGGACGCATGGTCATCCAGGACATGATCCGTCTGGCCCGCGAACAAGGCCAGGGGTTCTATGAATACACCTGGACCAAGCCCGGCGCCCAGGGCAGTTCGCATCGAAAAATCGCCTACATCCACTATGTCCCATGCCTGGACTGGTTCATCGGCACGGGCGAATACCTGGACGACGTGCATGCGGACATCCAGGAAGAAGCGCTGCACCGGCTGGCGAGCCTTCGTTTCGACCCGGGCGGCTACCTCTTCGGCAGCACCACCACCGGGCTGCCCCTGTTCACCAATGGACAGATCACCCGGGGCGGTCCCGCCATTCTGGACCTGCAAGACCCGCACGGTGCGTTCATCATCCGCGACCAGATCGCCGCCGCCGCCAACCCCGAGGGCGGCTTCACCGAATACAGCTGGCGCAAGCTCACCGGGCAGACGCCGTCGCCCAAGGTCTCCTACGTCCGCGGCGTCCCGGAATGGGGATGGATCATTGGCGCGGGGTGTTATGTGGATGACGTGGAATACGCCATTGCCAACAAACAACAGGCGTTGTTGGACACCATGCGCCGGGGGCTGCTGCATGTGGGCCTGCTGCTGCTGGCCGTGCTTGGGCTGGCGGCCCTCATGGCCCGGCACCTTGCCCGCGGGGTGCGGCAGCATTTCGAGGTGTTCGGCGCGCACTTCGGGCAGGCGGCCCAGGTGCGGCTGCCCCTGCGCGAATCCGCCCTGGTGTATGCGGAGTTCCGCACCCTGGCCCGCGAGGTCAACGCCATGATGGCCCGGGAAGCCCAGGCCGAGCAGGCCCTGCGGGAAAGCGAAGACGCCTTCCGCCGGCTGTTCGAGGGTTCCTCGGACGCCATCCTGCTCATGAAGGACAACCGGTTCGTGGAGTGCAACCAGGCCGCCCTGACCATGCTGGGGGATGTCTCCAGGCAGGCCTTTCTCGACTCCACCCTCACGGACATCTCACCCGAACAGCAGCCCGACGGCCGCCGTTCTGCAGAAGCCGCCGCGGAGCATGTGGCCGCTGCCTCCAGCAAAGGCTCCCACCGCTTCGACTGGCTGTGCCGCCGTGCGGACGGCTCCCTGTTCATGGTGGATGTGTCCCTGGTGCCCATCACCCTGCATGGGGACAGCATGCTCCACGTGACGTGGCGAGACGTGACCGCCCGCATTCTGGAGCATGACCAGCTGGAGCAGGCCGTGGCCGACCGCACCCGCGAGCTGCAGGACGCCAACGCCCGGCTGCTGGCGCTGGATCAGCTGAAGTCGAGCTTTCTGTCCACGGCGTCCCACGAGTTGCGCACGCCCCTGACCTCCATCCTCGGCTTTGCCAAGCTCCTTCGCCGCGACGCCGCCCGGCTGGGCGACACCCTGGCGGCAAGTCAGTCCCAGGCATGCGGGCTGGCCAACCGGATGGTGGATAACGCCGCCATCATCATCAGCGAAGGCCTGCGCCTGACCCGGCTCATCAACGATCTGCTGGACCTCAACCGCATTGAATCCGGCCGCATGGAATGGCATGATCGCCTGGTGGATGTGGCTTCCCTGGCCCGTGAGGTGCTGGATTTCATGCGCGGCCAGCTGGATGCGCATCCCGGGGTGGCCCTGTCCGCCGCCATCGACGACGACGTGCCCTCCCTGTGGGTGGATCCGGACCGCATCAAGCAGGTCATCCTCAACCTGCTGACCAACGCCTTCAAATTCGCCCCGCAAGGCTTGGTGGAACTGCAGCTGCGCAGCGATGGCGAGGGCGGCGTGGTGCTGCAGGTCCAGGACTCCGGCCCCGGCGTGCCTCCGGAAGAACAGGAACGGATTTTCGAGAAATACCACCAGGGCCAGACCGCCATCACTGACGCCAAGCCCCAGGGCGCCGGCCTGGGCCTGGCCATCTGCCGGCAGATCGTGGAGCACTATGGCGGCCGCATCTGGGTGGAATCCGCACCGGGTCGCGGCGCCGCGTTTATCGTCGCCCTGCCCAGCCAGCCGGCACAATAAGACGACTTATTCCCGAACGCGTTCTTCGGAGAAAGAACCTTTCCAAAGATTTTTTATTGTGATTCAAGGTCACTATTAAAGTTTTGGAAGNGGAGAACCTTTTGCAAAAAGGGTTCCCCTCTCGCACTGTCCTTTTTCAAGGCTAAAATGCTCTAGCGTTTCCTGGCCCAGTGCACCGCGCTCAGGTGGCTTTTCTGCAAAACCTGCATGTGCTGCGCCATACCCGACGCGTTTCCTCGCGAAATCACGTGCAAATCATCGCGCCCTCCCTGCTAAAGGGCACTTCGCACATGAGGGGCGACTCTGTCAGAAGGGACCTGCTGCGCGTTTACTGAGCAATGTCTCCAGAAGTTTCAGGACACAATTATTTCGGGAAAAGCCCTTGGCCAAAACACCAGCACATGATACCCATGACAATAGTCCAAATACTCCATGCCTTGATTCTGCTTTTTCTTTGACCATGATACCAGTTGCTCCCGGACATCCCGGCGCTCTCTTGCAGATGCCGCCAGACGGTCCAGACTGCCGGGAGCACTTCCGCCTAACTGTCCACACAATAAGGAGAACATATGACATTTCAACGCTCATTCAGCAAACAGGAGCAGGAGATTCGCAGTCATTTCCGTGAAATGCTGAGCAAGGCCGAATCGGTGGAGGACGTCAAAAAGTTTTTGTATCAGACTGTACGCGATCTCCTGAAAAGCATTTGCGACTCAATACCCGAGGACATCAATATCCCTGATGTGCAGCTCAACCTTGAGCAAGGCAATGGGTATCTGCTCTCGGACAGACTTATGGATGGAGCCGGGCTTCATCTCCTGATGCAGGAATCTGATCTTGATGCAATTTTGCATAGACTGTCAGAGCAGGCCTGGAACCGATACCGCCATTTAGAAAAAAATCCTGCGAAGACGGAAAGCAAAATCTACCCCATCCCAGGCATCTGATGTACCTGCAGTCTGGTTGGCATGCCTGGCTGTGATGATGTATTCGCGTCACCGCGCACTTGGAGCCCACCAACAAAGCCTGAGAGCATTGCCAGAGCACGCCCAGGAACACAGGGCCAGACTGGCCCCGGCACTGCATTCGTACTGCATGCGCAGGGCGCGGGACGCGGCATCTGGCCCCGTTACGCCTGGGCTGGCTGGCGGGGTTCCGTAAGGGAAAATCCTTCGCCAGACCGTATTCGAGGCCGCATCTTTCCATTGCCGCGCAGACCTCACCGCTCATCAGGGCTTTCCCTTGCGGGCTCCTGCGCTCAGGATGCCGGCGCCAGCATGCGGCGCGCAAGTCGCGAGCGAACATTTAATTCGAGCATACATAAACGTACGTAACGACACTGGGCCACAAGAGGCATTATGCATTCGAGGTGATGAACGGGTAATACTCCACATCATCCCTAAACATATGCTGCATCACAAGATCATGTATTATATATTGCAACACATCAACCGTCTGAATTGGCTGGCTAGAGTGATCGCGCATAAGCGACATGCACCGTTCCAACAAGCGCTCATGTTCTGCAATATGAGCGTCTACATTTGGAAAACCAATTTCAGTTAAAATTTCCTCTTCATATTTGAAATGTTGCGCCACATGCAAAAGAAGTGTCGAGATACGTTGCGTCAATTTTTCGGTGTCATGTTTGGAAAAAGCAACCTTGAGAATATCGTTGGCAAGGGCGACAAGAAACATATGTTGCTCATCAATGCCTTTATTTCCAGATGAGTAGCCGTCGCGCCAAGAAATTTGTATTGCCAGTTTGCCTGCATGGTCTCCCAAAGAGTACGGAACGTCCGTCATGTCCTTGAACGCTACGCGGTTCCTCCCTTCGTTCTTTGCTCGGTACAGTAGCGCATCGGCATATTTCACAACATCACTTGGCAACGTCCCAGGGTCACACGACAGTGAAACAAGGCCCACACTCACGGTGACAACAGTGGAAACCAATGAGGTGCTATGGTTGATGGAAAGCTCTTCAATGGATTTACGGATGCCTTCTGCAACGCTGACTGCACCAATCAGATCGGTTTCCGGCAGAAGGCAGGCAAACTCTTCCCCGCCATATCGTGCGGCAAGGTCCGTAGGACGCTTGAGGCTATGCGATATGGCAAACGCCACGCGCTGCAGGCACTCATCGCCCTGTACGTGCCCATATGAGTCATTGAAGTTCTTGAAGTAGTCGATATCGAGCAAGATAACCGATAGCGTGGCATGGTTGCGTGCATGCCTGCTGCATTCGCTCGCCAGCACGGCATCGAAATGACGCCTGTTTGAGATCTTAGTCAGACCATCCTCATTGGTCATTGCGGCAAGCTTTTTATTCGACTCCTCAAGCGCAATCTCCATCAGTTTTCGTGTGGTAATATCCTCATGGGCGACGACAACATGCTTTGGGCCATCTCCCGGAAACGGCGTGACCCTTCCCACAAACCATCGCTGCAGACTGTCAGAGTGACACGAGTACTCCGTGGTGAATATATGTTGCTTCCCAGACAATACGCTTTTTATTCCATCTGAAAAATTCAATGCGTCTTTGGCACATGCTGCGGAAGAGTCGTCACACACTTTTATATAATTCATCCCGTTAAAGACTGCGGGGGACTTCATCCCATTGGAAACTGCGAAATCCATCCAGGCCTTGTTGACGAGGATGATGTCCCCCTGCTCATTCAACAGCGCGATATTTGCGGAAAGTCCATTCAAGGTAGATTCAAGAAATAACTTTGACTTCTCCAGTTTCGCTGTAAGATTTTGATTGACCAGAACAATAAGTCCAAAGGTCCAAAGCGTGCTTATGATCATGAGCATCAGATAAGAAACAATCAATGGCGTTGGCTTGGTAAAGAACACGGCATGGGAACCCGACAAAAGATCTGGAAGTGATAGAAACAGCAGCCATGCCACGTTGAATCCGAACAGGAGCTGCAAAAATCGTGATGCAGTGTTACGGGCACCGATTCTCGCATGATGAAGCGCACAGATGGACAACAGTGAAAACAAGGCAAGGGCCAATGAAACAACGATCCTCCTGCTCGCCAAACTATACACCACACTTGTATAATACAGCACGAAAACAAGCGCGAGCACGTTTATTGCAAAGATTTTGTATAGATGTATTTTCTTGTTCTCAAAGCGATAGACGCCAACACAGATGAGCGACATGCCAACGACAAAGGACATATTGTAAAAAATTACAATGAAATTATGAAACAACTCTATGTCGCGAAAAAAATTTACCAAAAAACCAAGAGACATGCAGGCGCTACCGCAAGTCCACCAGAGAAGACCATTCTCAGAACGATTTATTCTGTACTGCATATAAAATGCTACACACTGCAAGCAGCTGAGAATCCCAAAGCAGAGCGCGAGTGTTTTGGCGTCCAGTGTGTTGATGCTAAAAAAACCCATTATGGTAGATCCTTGCTCGCAAGACGTAATGCACGGAGGCCTGTTGGTTGAGCAATCTGAAGAGTCCTCGCTACCTTTGAACCACAATTTTTGATGGTGCTCAACCAATAATTGTCACAAGAACCACCAACCTCCTCAGTCTCTGCGGCTTGGATTGTGGATTGCTCTAGTGTTGCGTCCTCAAAATATGTCCATATATGAAAGACGCAACACTGGGCCGTCTGCAAGGCGATCCCGGAGCCGCAGGCTTCGTGAGTCCGCCAAGATCCACGCATCTTGGCGGCCGGTCCTCCCCGAAATAAAATGATGGAGACATCGTCTTATTTCGGGGACGTCACACTAGGATCTCCCGAACGCGCTGCGTTGATTCCCAGGGGAAGGCGCATGTGCACTGACGCTGTTGTCAGACTTCATTTCATGGATGAGCCGCTTAAGCACTTGGGCCTGATTGGCCAGCTCATTCACTGCCTGGGCAGATTGCCGCATCGCTTCAGACGTTTCGATCGATACTCTATTGACGTCTTCAATACTGCGATTGATTTCCTCGCTGGCCGAGGACTGCTCTTCCGATGCGGTAGCCATGGAGCGGATTTGATCGGTTGTCCTTTCGGCTAACGCAACAATCTCTTGCAATGAACTCCCGGAATTCTTTGCCAGCCCGGTGACTTCCTCGATATTTCTTCCAATCTTTTCGACATTTTCGATATTCTGTCTGGTGCCATCCTGAATGCCACGGATCGCCTCGCCGACTTCCTTTGTCGCCGTCATCGTTTTTTCAGCCAGTTTTCGCACCTCGTCAGCCACGACAGCAAAGCCGCGTCCCGCCTCACCAGCCCGGGCAGCTTCGATGGCGGCATTCAGGGCCAGCAGATTTGTCTGGTCTGCGATATCAGAAATAACATTCATAACTTGCCCGATACCTTCAGCCTGTCTGCCCAGGCTGCCCATGTCTGTCTTCATCGCCTGGGATTGGTGCTGGACGCGCTCGATCCCCTGCACAACCTTGCTGACGACCTGAGCGCCTTCAGCCGCCTTGCTCTTCGCTTGATCTGCGGTGCCCGCGGCGCTGGCGGCGTTTTTCGCAACCTCCAACACGGTTGCGTTCATTTCTTCCATCGAGGTTGCCGTTTCGCCGATACGATGCGCCTGCTGCTCGGCGCCGCTGGTCGATTGTTCAATTTGCGCAGACAGTTGTTCCGAAGCGGATGTGACAATCTCCACGACGGATTCGAGTTGCTGGGCAGCGCGAAGGATGTCGTCCGCTTTGCCCTGGGCTGTCTTCGTGGCTGCTTCCGCCAGGGCCTTCGCTTCTCGCGCCTTCTCTGTTTCTTCCAGCGCCTCTGCGGACTTGCCGTCAGCTTCAAGAATTTTGCGTTTCAGATTGGCGACCATAAGCTTGAGGATGGCATAGACCCCGCCCTCCCCCTTGTGGTCCTTGAATTGGATATCCATCTCGCCAGCCGCAATCCTGCTGGCAACTTCATATAAGTACCCAGGATCTTCCCCGAGTTGGTTAAAGAGCTTCCGGGTAATGAGCACCGACAGCCCTGCGCCGAGCAACAAGGCAAACAATGTGCCTATCACTATTGATTTTTTTGTAAAATTTACTGTCCCTGCAGCTTCAGTGGCCCGCGTCACGAGTAATCCGTCCTCGACTGCAATGATGTCCGCGAGAATGGAGCGCATAGTATCCATCAACGTCTTTCCAGACCCTTGCTCCATCATACTGATCAGACTATCCATGGTCCTGACGTGCTTTGCGGCCTCTTCGCGCGCAGCAATTTCAGGCGTTGCAACTTTTTCTATCCATTCCTGCTGCAGGCGCTGCAATTTTTCCCAACGCTGAACCTGGACGGGGTTGTCGGATGTCAATTTTTTCCCTTTCACAATCAGTTCAGAAAAACCCCTTTCACCATTTTTGAATGGCTCCAGGTAGTTTTCTTTTCCTGTGATGAGAAATCCGCGGACCCCAGTCTCCATGTTTAACAACTCTTGAAGTGCACCTGAAGCGGTTTGGATGACCTCGTGGGTGTGTTCGACCCATCTGGAGGTGGTCACAAGTGAACCAATGTTGATATATGTAATCGAAGACAAGACAAGCAATAACGCCAGGAGCGTGCCAAACCCGAGCCCCAATCGTGTTGTTATCTTCATTTCTCTGGCCATCCCGCCCCCTGTACATGGATTCAGTGTCTATCGATACTATACCACGGACAACATGTATCAACGAGAATCATCCCCGTCAACACGGTATAAATTCCAATACGTCTGGGGGCCGTGGCGGATTGCTCTAGGATTTTCTTGAACACTGAACGTGACGTACACGGCAGCGCCCTGGAAGTGTCTGAGAGAGACGGCAGCGAGTGGCCCGGGCGGCTTCGGGTCAGGCGCAACGCCATGCATGCTGGCCCTGCCCATGTTCCGCCAAAACAAAAGGGGCTGCGAAATACTTCGCAACCCCTTGAAATCTAATGGTGGGCAATACAGGATTCGAACCTGTGGCCTTTGGCTCCGGAGGCCAACGCTCTATCCAACTGAGCTAATTGCCCAAGAAAGAAATCCTTTAGCGCATCAATGGCGGGACGTCAACTGCTTTGCCGCGACGCAGGCTGCACGGCCGCGCCAATCATGACGGCCACGCCAATCATGACGGTCGCGGCGGGAACCTCCAGGCCCTGTTGCCATATTCCCGCATTTTTTGTATGCTTTTATGGCCAATTCCAGCCAGCACTGCAGCCGCAAGGAGCCGCCATGGCACGCTTTCTGTTTGTCCTGTCCCGCGGGGCGGAAGACCCCACCCGCTGCGTCCGGTGTTTTCAGTTCGCCAAGATCGCGGTGGAAAAGGGGCACGAGGTGACGGTGTTCCTGGTGGACGACGCCGTGCAGCTCTGCCATTTGAGCATCACCGAACGCATCAAGGCCCCCACCGGCGACGAATGCCTGCCCTACCTGCGCCTGCTGCAGGACCGGCAGGTGCCCCTCCTGGTGTGCAAGCCGTGCGCCGAGGCCCGGATGATCGGCGAGGATGACCTGCCCCAAGGCTTCCGCATCAGCACCGGGGCTACCCTCATCGACCTGGCTGCCGAGGCCAAGGTGTTCACGTTCTGACACAGCAGGCCGTGGGGTGCTGAAAATGTCCGCCCCCACGGCCTTGCCATGGCATGGCCCGCGGTGTATGGAGGGGCCGGGTCTGCAGTTCACCCAGGCGTCGCTGCCCCGCACGGGGTGCTAAACCTGCCCGTTTTTCTTCGACACCCACTTATCCGGTGCCATGTCGTAAGCCAGCGACCATCGACCTTCCCCACGAAGCGGCACGCACGCGAGGATAGGTGATGTCCAGAATCGAATTCCCCTTTGTGGCCAAGGATGTTTCCGCCCTGGCCAAGTCCCTGAATCGGTCCCTGCTCAAAACACTGCAAGAGAACGGCCATGCGCCGAGCCATGTCCAGTTGCTGAACATGCTGGTGCAGTCCGTCGGGTACAAGAACTTCCAGCATTTCCGGGCCCAGCACGAGGCCCAGGCCCAGCTGGCCAGCCCGCCGCAGGCTCCGGCCCCCGTGGATCACCTGCTGGTGGCCCGCGTGGCCCGGCACTTTGACGCCGCCGGCAACCTGACGCGCTGGCCGGGCAAGGCCACGCATCGGCAACTGTGCCTGTGGGTGTTCTGGTCCAGGATTCCGGCCGGCAGCGTGCTCACCGAGGTCGCCCTCAACGCCCTGCTGACAGCGCATCATCTGTTCGGCGACCATGCCCTGCTGCGGCGGGAACTGTTCGACCACGCGATGGTCACGCGCACGCCAGACGGCCGCGAATATCGCCGCCTGGAGCGCCGCCCGCCGCCGGAAGCCGTGGCCCTCATCCGACACATGACCGCCCGCCGGGCAGGCTAGCCCGCATATTGCATG
>NC_022444.1:1256093-1322606 GCF_000468495.1 Megalodesulfovibrio gigas DSM 1382 = ATCC 19364 | reverse complement strand
GGCTAGAGCATTTTAATTTTGGAAAAGTGAGCGGGGGAAGAACCTTTCTTCAGAAAGGTTCTTCCCCCGCGAATTCTTTTCAAAAATACGTTGCGTTAGCAGAATTCGTCGTACAGCATCCGGTCCTTGTATTCCGCCTTCTTGCCCTTGTTCCACTGGCTCACGGGGCGGTAGTAGCCCACGATGCGGGTAAAGACTTCCGCATCCTCGCCGCACACGGGGCACTCGTGGTGCTCGCCGCGAATGTAGCCGTGTTCCTTGCACACCGAGAACGTGGGCGTGATGGACAGGTACGGCAGCTTGGTGTCCGTGAAGGCCTTGACGATGAACCGCTGCAGGGCCTTGGTGTCTGCCACGGCCTCGCCCAGGAAGGTATGGAACACGGTGCCGCCGGTGTACAGCGGCTGCAGCTTGTTCTGGTGCTCCAGGGCGAAGAGCACGTCCTGCGTCAGCCCCACGGGCAGGGCCGTGGAGTTGGTGTAATACGGGGTGCCATTGCCCGAGGCCTGGATTTCCGAGTACAGCCCCTTGTCGATCTTGGCCAGACGGTAGCTGGTGCCTTCGGCGGGGGTGGCTTCCAGGTTGTACAGGCTGCCTGTTTCTTCCTGATAGCCGGACGTGAGTTCGCGCAGGTGGTTGAGGACCCGCTGCATGAGGCGGATGCCGGCATCGGTTTCGATGCCTTTGCCCAGCAGGTTCATGCAGGCCTCGTGCCCGCCCACCAGGCCGATGGTGGAGAAGTGCCCGGCGTAGCCGTTTTTCAGGTAGCGCCGCGTCCAGGGGAAGAGGCCCTTGTCCAGGTTGTCCTGGATGAGCTTGCGCTTGAATTCCAGGGCATCACGGGCCAGGCCGGCGTATTCCGTGAGCAGATCCAGGAAATCTTCCTCGCCCTGGGCCAGGTAGGCCAGCTTGGGCAGGTTCAGCGTCACCACGCCGATGGAGCCGGTGAGGTCGCCCGCGCCAAAAAGGCCGCCGGTTTTCTTGCGCAGCTCGCGCAGGTCCATCTGCAGCCGGCAGCACATGGAGCGCACGTCTTCGGGGTTGAGGTCCGAGGAGATGAAGTTCTGGAAGTACGGCGCGCCGTACTTGGCCGTGAGCTGCAGGAGCATCTCGCCCAGGTCGCTTTCCCAGGGAAAGTCCTTGGTGACGTTGTACGTGGGGATGGGGAAGGAGAAGATGCGGCCGTGGAAGTCGCCCTCGTTCATCACCTCCAGGAACGCGCGGTTGATCATGTCCATTTCCGCGCGGTAGTCGCCGTAAGGAGTGTCCGTGATTTTGCCGCCGATGATGGCCCCTTCCCGGGCGATGTGCGAGGGCGGCACGAGATCGAAGGACAGATTGGTAAAGGGCGACTGCCCGCCCCAGCGTGAGGTGGTGTTCAGATTGAACACGAACTTCTGCATGGCCTGCTTCACCTGGGTGTAGTTCAGGCCATCGTGGCGCACAAAGGGGGCGAGATAGGTATCCACGTTGTTGAAGGCCTGGGCGCCGGCCCATTCATTCTGCAACGTGCCAAGGAAGTTCACCATCTGCCCAAGGATGGAATCGAAATGCTTGGCCGGGCCCGCCGAGGAACGGCCATCCAGGTTGAAGCCTTCCAGCAGCACATCGCGCAGGCTCCAGCCGGCGCAGTAGCCGGCCAGGCCGAAGGAAAGATCGTGGATGTGGAAATAGCCGTGGTTGTGGGCTTCGCGCACTTCCCCGGGGTATTTTTCCAGGGAATACCGGGCCTGGATGGTGCCGGACAAGTGCAGCATGAGCCCCTGGAAACTGTGGCTCATGTTGGCGTTTTCGTTCACGCGCCAGTCGGCCTTGTCCAGGTAGGTGTCGATGGTTTCGGCCACATCCAGATAGGCGGCCTTGTGCTCGCGCAATTCGCGGCGCTTTTCACGATACAGAATATATTTTTTCGCCACGTGGAAAAGCCGGCTCTCCATGAGCACCTGCTCCACGGTATCCTGCACCAGCTCCTGCTCGGCGACCTCGCACTCCTCCAGCTTGGCTTCCACCTTGCGGGCCAAACGCTTGGACAACAGGGGATCCTTGACCCCGCTGGCGTTCAGCGCTTTGAGAATTGCAATGGCGATGCGGTCAGGCGACCACGTTTCCAGACAGCCGTCTCGCTTGCGGATCTGTGCGGGCATACTTCCTCGGCTC
Source organism: Megalodesulfovibrio gigas DSM 1382 = ATCC 19364 (assembly GCF_000468495.1). NCBI lineage: Bacteria > Pseudomonadati > Thermodesulfobacteriota > Desulfovibrionia > Desulfovibrionales > Desulfovibrionaceae > Megalodesulfovibrio > Megalodesulfovibrio gigas. The sequence goes on along the minus strand of NC_022444.1, from coordinate 1,320,449 downwards.
CTTGTACGGTTGCAACGTCAGCTCGAACCCGGCCGGCAGCTGCTGGCGGGTCTCTTCAATATCCTCAGGGGTCAACAGCGGCACGGTGGTGCACCGGAACTGAAACGCCCCGGGCCGGTGCGCGGCCATGGCGAACATGCGCCCAAGATTCCTGGCCGCGGTGTCGGGGTCTGCACTGCCGCCAGCCAGGCCCGGCAGGCCAGGAAGACCAGTCAGACCGGTCAGGGCCGGATACAGCCGCCAGGGCCCCTTCACATCCACGGCCACGGCAGCCACCAGCTCCCGATCCAATAAGCGCTCCACCACGTCTGGCAACATGCCATTGGTGTCCAGCTTCACGGGCAGATCGAACGCGGCGATTTCCTCCAGCACCTCAGCCAGCTGTGGCACGCAGGCGGCTTCGCCTCCGGTAACCACCACCCCGTCCAGCCAGCTGGCGCGGGCCTTGAGAAAGCCCAACACCTCGGCCCGGGGCAAGGAGGGCACGGAGTCCGGCGCCCAGGCAATGCGGCCGTTGTGACAGGTGGGGCAGGCCAGATTGCAGCCGCCGAAAAACAACACACACACATTGCGACCGGGCCAGTCGCAAAAGCTCAGGCGCTCCAGCCCCTTGAGCTGCGCCCACCCCGGAGAGTCGGGGGGACAGGCGCCACGGACAAAACGCCCCCCGGGCGCGCAACGGGGAGAGGCTGCGACGACGTGCATGCCGGCCTTCGACCTTTTAGATAGATTCAAGAGTTAGTTTAGAAAAATACCGAAATGCGGGTGAGAAAGACTCTACTTTTACTTCAAGGCAATGTACAGCCAGCCGCCGTGAAAAAGAACAGGGTGATTTGATATCTATGGGCAACGCCAGCACAATTTTTTTATTTCCGGAATAATCTTTTTTGTTTCAAATAGATACATAAAAACACAGCCCACACTGCACGCGGGGATACTGATGCACAAGTTATGAACAACTGTGAATTTTGTGTTGAAAACGCGGAAAATCACCGCATGGAAATGTCGAAAGAGTGCGCAACCGGCACGATACAGTGCCCGGGCACATGGTCTGCCTGGGGAAAAGCCCGGTACTACAGACCAGACACGAAAAAGGACGGCCAGGCTCCTGGCCGTCCTTGGCGAACACGCGGTCGCTTTCGCTTCAGCCCGGGCAAGGCCCTGCGTCAGCTATTCGAAAATTTTATCGATCTTTTGCTTCAGGGTCTCTGCTGTGAACGGCTTGACGATGTAGTTGGACACCTTGGCCTGCACAGCTTCAATGACGTTTTCCTGCTGTGCTTCCGCAGTGACCATAAGGAAGGGCAGGTCCTGGAATTCCTCGCTGGCGCGGACCTTGCGCAGCAGCTCAATGCCGGTCATATTGGGCATGTTCCAGTCCGAAATGATGAAATCAACCCCGCCCTTGTTGAGCATTTCCCAGGCGTTGGCTCCGTCGTCGGCTTCTTCGATGTTGTTGAAGCCCAGTTGCCGCAGAATGTTTTTGATGATGCGGCGCATGGTGGAGAAATCGTCCACAACAAGGATGCGCAACTTGGTATCGGCTGGCATTTTGCTCTCTCCCTGCTCTCTAGACTTTAAGTGTGCAGCAGCCTTGCAATTGTGGACTGCAATGCATGCATTGTAAAGGGTTTTTTCAGGAACTCATCCACGCCGGCCTGCACTGCCTGTTCACGTTGTTCCGCAGTGGATTCCGTGGTCGCCATGATCACCGGCAGTTCTCGAAAGACGGATCGGGACCGCAAATGGCGGACAAACGTAATGCCGTCCATCACCGGCATGTTCATGTCCACCACCACGCAGTGGACGTGGGCGCCGGCGTTCAGCAGGCTCAGGCCGTGCTGGCCGTGCTCGGCAACGAGCACTTCCATGTCCAGCCCCGGGCCAGCTCCCTGGTAAAAACTGCGCATGGCGGCGGAATCGTCGATGGCCAGCAGCCGGGTGTGCCTGCCTGCGGCAGGCGGCTCGTCCTGCCGGGCGGCCAGCCGCTGCGCGGCGGCCAGTTCTCCAAGGGATTCCAGGCAGGCGCGATGCCGGGCAATGGCTTCGGGGTCGCCTTCCTGCAGCAGGTGGTCCACTATCTTCTCGCGCAGTGCCGCCACGCCATGCATGGCATGCAGCAGGGGCGGCGCCGAGGCCGTGGCCAGCGCACACACCATGTGCGCCTGCCGGGCGGGATCGGCACTAAGAACCGGACCCACCAGACGCTCGCCCATGGCCGGAACGAACTGGGATTCCAGGGCCTGCACCAGGGCAATGCACCCGGCGGGGTCGGATTCGGATTCCCAGGCGGTCAGCAAATACATTTTGCCCGTCAGGGACGGGATGCGGCCCAGGGCCTCATAGGCGGCAAAGCGCTGGTTGGGCGTGGCCAGATGGCCGCTCTCCAGCCCGTCCAGGATGGCGTCCACCCCGCGCTTGTGGGCGATGCGACCCAGGAGGTTGGCGGCCATGATGGTCATGTCCGGATCGGCAGACCGCAGCGCCTTGACGAGCAGCGGCAGGGCCTTTTCCCCATGGGATGCCAGGGCATCGTGCACCTGACGTCTGGTTGTGGCGTTGGGATGGCGCATGTGCCGGGCCAGCTCTTCCAGGGCGCCAGGGCACTGGGCCACGGCCAGATCGCTCAGGGCGTCCATGGCGTTCCACAGCGGGGCTTCGCACATGAGGTCCGAGCAGCCCTTGCCGGCGACAGCAAAACGGTCCAGGAGTTCGCGCAGCGCGGGCAGGCTCTGGCAATCCTGGAGTGCGCCGATCATGCTCAGGCACACGCCGGAGATGAGTGTGTCCGGATGCGCAAGGTACGTGCGGAACACGGCCAGGGCGTCAGCCTGGCGCAGCATGTCCAGGTTCAGCTGGGCCAGGGCGGTCAGGGCTTCCAACAGCAATTCGGACTGCGCCTCGGCCTGCCGGGCGTCCCGGGCCAGGGCCACCAGACTTTCCAAGGCATCCTGTGCACCGGACGCGGCGGCATTGAGGGAGGCCGCAGCATGCACGGCAGCGCGCTGCACCTGGGGACTGTCATGCTCCAGGGCGCGAGCCAGGCAGCGGGGGTGCGCCAGCAACAAGGCCCTGAGCACGCCCCGGGCCATGGAATCCACGGCAGCGTCGCCCAGGGGCGTCACCGCCAATCCCAGCAAGGCAGGCAGGTCTTCTTCGTCGAGATGGGCCTGTGCCTCCATAAGCAACCGCATTTGCTCAGCAAAGCTGAGACAACGTATGTCATCAAGACGTGCCATGCAGAAGAACCCTGGGACTGCGCGTATCGCAGGCTATTCGAACACAAATTCCACAAAAAACGGGCCATGGTCGGTTTCGAACGGGATGCAGACAACCGGCTGGGAGGTGATGTGCGTAATGGTGTGGTTGTCCCCCATGATCACCGAGGGGGTGGATCCCTGGAACAACAGCCCCATTTCGGCCAGGGAGGCCCGGGCCTGCCCGGAAATCATGTTGGTCACCTCGCCCACGGCGTCCTTGGCATCCTGCACGATGTCCTGCACGTCATCGCCAAGCATGGCCTTGACCACGGCCACGGCGCATTTTTTGCTGAACGAGACCGAGATGCTGCCGTTTTTGGCGCCGGTAAAGCCGACGATGGCGGAAACGTCCCCCTGGGCGGTGCGGTCCTTTTTCACAAATGGCTTGCCGGGCTTCGGCTCAATCCTGGCCATGGTGGAAAACACGTTGATTGTCGCCTTGACAAACGGCTTAGCGATTTCCACCCCGCTTGGCTGGGTCATGACTCACGGCTCCTTGTCCCTGTTGGCCTGTGTTGGTGTCGGCTGGCGGCCCGCATGCTTCGCCCGTCTGCGCCAGATGCCCTTCGCAGCGCGAGCTTCTTCCATCGTGGGCTTATCCATACCGAGTTGTTGGAGCGCTGTCCAGCCTCGCCGGACAGGGCAAGATGACACAGGGCGCTGCAATCATCTCCATGCAGCGCACACAATTTTGTTCTTGACGACGGCAGCCCCTCTTTCGCATACAGAACCGAGAGTTCACGCAAGCGGGATTTCCCCCTTGCTGCCCCAACCTCAGCGAACCTGAGATACTGCGACACACCATGCAGGCCCACCCCAGGGATAGCGACAACACGCAGCACACCATCCTCATCGTGGATGATGAACCCATCAACCTTAAATTGTTGGGCACGCATCTGCGCAAACGAGGCTATCTCGTGGTGGATGCTGACAGCGGCCGCGCGGCGCTGGAGGTGGCAAAGACCGGCCCGGATCTCATCCTGCTCGACATCATGATGCCGGGCCTGGACGGGCTGGAAACTTGCAAGCTGCTCAAGGACGATCCCGTCACGCGGGATATCCCCGTCATTTTTCTGTCCGCCCTGAGCGATGTGGAGGTCAAGACCCGTGGCTTCGAGGTGGGCGGGGTGGATTACGTCTCCAAGCCCTTCGACTCCCGCGAGCTGCTGGCCCGCGTGACCACGCAGCTCACCCTGCGCCGCCAGGAGCGCCAGCTGCGGGCGTACGCCAGCATGCTGGAAGGCGAGGTCCAGGAGCGTTCCGAGCAGCTGGACCAGACCCGGCAGTCCCTGGAACAGTCCGAACTGCTCTACCGCACCCTGTTCGAGAGCACAGGCACCGCCCTGGCCGTGTTGCAGCACGACGGCGTGGTCAAGGTGTTCAACAACGAATTTCTGGCCATCACCGGCTACAGCCGCCGGGAACTCGCCAACAACTTTTCCTGCTTCCGCATCGTCCATCCCGAGGACGTCTCCTGGGTGACGGCCAACCACCACCGCCGCCGCAGCGATCCTGCCGCTGCGCCCGGGCGCTACGAGTTCCGGCTGCTGCGCGCCGACGGCGAGGTGCGCAACGTGGCCCTGGCCGTGGCCATGATCCCCAACACCAAAGACAGCGTCATCTCGATGCTGGACATCACGGACCGCAAGCGCGCCGAAGAACAGGTGCTGTACCATGCCCTGCACGACACGCTCACCGGCCTGCCCAACCGTACCCTGCTGCTGGATCAGTTGGGCAAGGAGATCCGGCAGGTTCAGCAGGAGCCCAAGCACAAATTCTGCGTGCTGCTGCTGGATCTGGACCGCTTCAACATGATCAACGAAAGCCTGGGCCATGGCACCGGGGACGATCTGCTGGTGGCCCTGGCCGCCCGGCTCACCGGGGCGCTGGAAATCATGCACACCGGCGCCTCCCTGCTGGCGCGCCTGGGCGGCGATGAATTCGCCATCCTGCTTGCGGGCTTGCATCACTTTGACGAAGCCGCCCGCATTGCCGATCACCTGCTGGGCACGGTGCGCATCCCCTTTGCCCTCTCCGGCCAGGAACTTGTGACCACCGCCAGCATCGGCATTGCCGGCAGCCACATCACCTACGACAAGCCCGAAGACGTGCTGCGCGATGCAGACACCGCCCTGCACCGGGCCAAGCTGCGCGGCAAGGCCCGCTACGAAGTGTTCGACCAGGAAATGCACTTCAAGGCCCGCCAGCTCATGCAGCTGGTGACGGATTTGCGCCTGGCCATCCGCAACCGGGAATTCGTACTGCATTACCAGCCCATTGTGTCCCTCAAGTCGGGCAACGTCCGCGGGGTGGAGGCCCTCATCCGCTGGAACCATCCCGAACGCGGCATGGTCAGCCCCGGAGAATTCATCCCTGTTGCCGAGGAATCAGGCCTCATCGTGCCCATCGGCCAATGGGTGCTGCAGGAAGCCTGCGCCGCCATGAGCCGCGTGACTCAGGATATCTGCGCCCAGCGCGGCGAGCCCCTGTGCCTGATGCTTTCCGTGAACCTCTCGGGCAAGCAGTTCGGTCAGGAAGACATCTTCGATCAGGTCAAGCGTGTGCTGGACGACACCGGCTTCCCGCCCCAGTGCCTCAAGCTGGAGCTCACGGAAAGCGTAGTCATGGAGAATGCCCAGACCGCCGTGGCCCTGCTGCAACGCCTCAAGGCCCTGGACGTGCAGATCTCCATCGACGACTTCGGCACCGGCTACTCCTCCCTCTCCTACCTGCAACGCTTCCCCGTGGACATGCTCAAGATCGACCGCTCCTTCGTCAGCCGCATGAGCCACGGCAGCGAAAACATGGAGATCGCCCGCACCATCGTGGCCCTGGCCCACAGCCTGGACATGAAAGTGGTGGCCGAAGGCGTGGAAACCTTCGAGCAGGCCCAGCTCCTGCGCGACCTGGGCTGCGAATACGCCCAGGGCTACTACTACGCCCGGCCCATGGCCCTGGAAGCCCTGCACGCCGGCGGGCTGTTCCTCAAACAATTCGACCTGGATACCCCCCTGGAATAGCATGCGCCTGGCCTGCTGGAACGTCAACGGCATCCGCGCCGCCTGGGGCAAAGGCTTCGGGGACTGGTTTGCCGCAGCGCAGGCGGACGTGGTCTGCCTGCAGGAAACCAAGGCCCATCCGGACCAGCTGGGCCCGGCCGAACGCCAGCCCGACGGCTGGTGGAGCGCCTGGCACTGGGCCACCAAAAAGAAAGGCTATTCCGGCGTGGCCTGCTTTGCCAAAACCCCGCCCCTGGCCTGCACCCTGGATCTGGCCGACGAACGCTTCCATGGCGAGGGCCGCTGCATCAACCTGGAGTTCCCGGCCTTTCATCTGCTCAACATCTATTTCCCCAACGGGCAGATGAACGAAGAACGTCTGGCCTACAAGATGGCCTTCTACGATGCCTTTCTGGAGCATGCCCAGGCCCTGCGCCGCGGCAAGCCCGTGGTGGTCTGCGGCGACTTCAACACCGCCCACACCGAGCTCGACATCGCCCGGCCCAAGGAAAACGAGAAGACCTCAGGCTTTCTGCCCATGGAACGAATCTGGATGGACCGCTTCGAGGCCGCCGGCTATGTGGACACCTTCCGCCATCTGCACCCCGGCGAAAAGGACCACTACACCTGGTGGAGCTTCCGGGCCAATGCCCGTCCCCGCAACGTGGGCTGGCGCATCGATTATTGCTACGTCTCCGCCGAACTGACGGACGCCATCGCGGACGCCTGGATCGAGCCCCAGGTCATGGGCTCGGACCACTGCCCCATCGGCCTGGAACTGTCCCTGCCCCTGACCTAGCGCACGTTGTTTTTGAAAAGAACTGTCGGGGGACAACCTTTCTGGAGAAAGGTTCNGAGCGCGAGAGGGGAGAACCTGTTGCAACAGGTTTCCCCTCTCGCACAGATCTTTTTCAGGAGTGGTTCCTCTCCCCGTCCGCCTGCCGTGGCCGTGCCTCCCGGCGCACGCGGGGGGTTCTGTCCAGCCAGAACATCACCGCAATCATCCCGGCCGTGGCCAGCAGCAGCATGGCCGAGCCGTACAGCCAGAACAACAGCGGCATCATGAAGTAGTAGGCGCGCAAGCCCTTGTGGAAGTGCCGGGCCGCGCGGTTGAGCTCCAGGGCGACAAACTCCATGGACTGGCAGCGGCCGGCCTCGTCGCTTGGGGTGTTGATGAGAAATCCCAGATGGTTGTACAAGCGCACGGACATGGAGAAGCTGAAGAATGCGCCGAAGAGATTCACCACCAGCAGCAGCAGCTTGAACCCGAAGAGGCTCTGGGCCGTGGTGTCGATGCTGGTCAGCACGTGCCAGGTCTGGATCAGCCTGCCGGTCTGGCTGGCCATGGAGAGCACGCCCACAGCCAGAATGATGGCTGTGGAGGCCAGGAACGTGGCCGCCATGGTGGCGTTACGCAGGGTCTGGATGGCCAGCAGATCCTTCTGCCCAGTCATGACGCTCGCCACCCAGGCCTTGCGCGCCAATTCCGTATAGGCCTGCATGGTGTAGAAGGGATCCCGCCGGAGGCGGCACTGCAGGAACAGGTGATAGCAGCCGTACAGCCCTGCGGAGGCCAGCAGGCAAAGCAAATCCGTCAGATGCGCGGCAAGTATGGGATGCATGACCGGATCACGCCGCCAGCAGGTGCAGAGAGAGGGTCAGCCCGTGGCCTTCGCGGCTGCGCAGGTGCACCGAGCCGCCGAAGTCTTCCACGGTCTTCTTGACCATGGCCAGACCCAGCCCGGCCCCGCTCTCCTTGGTGGTGAAGAAGGGGCTGAAGGCCTTCTGGATGGCCTCGTCGCTCATGCCCTGGCCCTGGTCCACAATCTCCAGCACCACCACGCCCTTCTGCTCGCGGTCCATGCCCAGGCGCACCAGCACCTGCCCGCCGCCGGGCATGGCTTCCACCGAATTCTTGATGCAGTTCACCAGACACTGGGACAGCCGCGTGGCATCGCCCTTGACCGAGGGCGTTTCTTCCAGCTGTTCAAATCGTATCTCGTAGCCCTGGCTGGCATAGCCCAGATGCATGAAGGTGGTGGTATCGTAGGCAATCTTGGCCACGTCCACCACGCCGGTTTCCTCGCCCGAGGGCTTGGCGAAGTCCAGGATGCTTTTGAGCATGGATTCCAAACGCTTGGACTCCTGGACGATGATTTCCAGCTTTTCCTGTTGCTGCTGGGCGCGTTCGCGGCGGGTGCGCTCGGTGATGTCCCGCCGGATGAGCAGGATGTTCGCCAGATTGCCCTGCGGGCTGAGGATGGGATAGCTGTACAGCCGGTAATAGCGCAGTTCCCCGCGTTCGGACACGCGGGTCATCAGGGCTTCGGCCGCCTCGCCGGTGCGCAGGGTGGCATGGAAGGGGCAGCCCTCATTGTGGGATTCACAGAACAGCTGTCCCGGCTCCACATGCTCCACAAGCCAGCACGGCCGGCCGATCAGCGCTTCCCGCGGCAGGCCGGAATGGGCAGCGGCATGGCGGTTCAGGTCCACCACGCGGGCCTCGCGGTCCAGCAACATGATGTCCTCGCGCATTTCGTCCATGATGGTCTGCATCAAGGCCCGCTGCCGGTCCAGCCGCTGGCGGCAGTGCTGGGAAGTCTGCAGCATGTTGTGCAGGCCGCAGAAAAAGATGGCCGCAGGCTGATCCACCAGGGAGATCGTCGCCGGCAGCCGCTCGCGCAACATCTTGGTTTTGAGGGCGTTGCAGGTCAGTTCGATGATCAGGGTGATGTCCGGGTGCGCGGCGTACAGTTCTTCCCAGGTGTCATACAGGGGCGTGCCCAGCTGCTGCAGATAGCTGCGTTTGGCGCTGGAATCTCCCACTTCCGCCGCGCCGGCCAGGACCATCTCCGGCACGTAGTCGTGGTATTCCGTGTTGTGGATCAACTCCATGATGGACATGAATCCCGGTCCGGCCCCCACCAGCCCCACCACGATCCTGGACTCGTCGGACTCCAGCAGGCACTGTCCGTCGGTCGCGGACAGCGTGCCATTCGTCACGCACACGTCCAGCCCGGCGACGCCTTCTTGTGTCTGCTGCTTCTCCTGTCCCGTCATGCATCGCTCCTGGCCCATATGTCTGGATGTCTGCCGTCCACCTTAGCGGCCCCTGGAGCAGGGCGCAAGCTGCGGACGGCCGGACGGTTGATTTTCCCATGACGTGCGCTGCGGAAACTGGTATACGCCAGGGCATGACGCACTTCGCCGCCATGCTGCTCCTGTGGAGCCTCCTGACGACAGCCCTGGCCCCCGCCATCGCCTGGGCAGCGCCCGCTGGCGAACGTCCCAGCCAACGTCCCATGGTGCTCTGCTCCACCACCCAGATTGCCGACTTTGCCCGCGAGCTCGCCGGGGACGATCTGGACGTGCGCTGCGTGCTCGCACCGGGAGCCGACCCGCACACCTACTCCCCCACTCCGGCCGACGCCGCCCTGGCCGCCCGCGCCGCCCTGTGCCTGCAAAACGGCCTGCACCTGGAAGGCTCCAACTGGATGGCCTCCCTGGCCCGGGACGCCGGCAAGCCCGTGGTCACCTGCGCCAAGGCCGTGGTCCCCCTGCAGATGGACTACGACGGCCACGCCATGCCCGACCCCCACGCCTGGTTCTCCCCGGCCAATGCCGCGGCCTATGTGCGCACCATCCGCGACGCCTTCCTGCAGCTGGACCCGGCCAATGCCCCGGCCTACGCCGCCCGGGCCGACCTGTACCTGCAGCAACTCAGCGTGCTGGACGGCTGGATCCGCCAACAGGTGGGACACATCCCGCCGGCGCAGCGCATCCTGGTCACCAGTCACGACGCCTTCAACTACTTTTGCCGCGACTATCGATTCAATGCGCACAACAACTACCTGTCCCTGGCGCCCATCGGCTGGTCCACGGGCGGAGAGGTGGGCGGCGGCATGACGCCCTCGCGCCGCGCCCAGGTGGTGGCCTCCCTCAAACAGTCCGGCACGCGGGCCGTGTTCGTGGAAACCAGCGTCAATCCCAAGCTGTTGCGCGAAATTGCCGACGAAGCCGGCGTGGCCATCGGCGGCTCCCTGTATTCCGATTCCATGGGCGAAGCTGGCTCGGCCGGCGAACGCTACCTGGGCATGATGCGTGAAAATGTGCTGACCATCGTCCGCGCCCTCACGGGAGAATAGGATGCGCGTGCTGCTGGCCCTGGCCGTGTGCGTCCTCATCCTGGGCGGTGTCTGGCGCTACACGGCCACCCTCGGCGTGCCGGCCACCGTCGTCACGACGGCAGCGAATGCGGTGGACACCCTCCCCGGCCTGACGGTGGAGCTGCACGCCACCGCGCCCCTGGCCCCCAGCCCCTTCGGCCCCCAGCCCGAGGCTCCGGCCCTGGCCCTGCTGCTGCACGGCGCCACCCTGGCCACAGCCGCCAGCCTGCCGGCCTTCGAGTCACTGCACCTTGATCTGCCGCCCCTGCCCCGCGAGCGCATTGAGCTGCTGGCCCGGGCCACCTTCCCCGAGGGCGAAGGCCACCGCCGCCATGCCCTGCGGGTACGGGTGCTGTTCCACGGCGCGCCCCTGGCCGAGGCCACGGCCTGGAGCCAGGCCGGCCTGCCCCTTACCCTCGTGCTGCCCGTGGATCTGCGTCATGTCCAATAATTCCATGCCCTATGCCATCGAGGTGGAGCACCTTACCGTGAGCTATGGCCCTTCACCGGCCCTGCTGGACGTCACGGTGCGCATTGAGCCCGGGCTGCTGGTGGGGGTCATCGGCCCCAATGGCGGCGGCAAATCCACCTTCATCAAGGCCGTGCTGGGCTTCGTTAAGCCGGACCTGGGCCGCGTGCGCATCCTGGGCCAGCCCGTGGAAAAGACCAAGGGGCTGGTGGCCTACGTGCCCCAGCGCGGGGCCGTGGACTGGGATTTCCCCATCACCGTGGGCCAGGTGGCCATGATGGGCCGCTACGGCCGCATCCCCTGGTGGAAGGATCCCGGCCGCCAGGACCGCGAACGCGTGGAAGAAGCCCTGGCCATGGTGCGCATGGAAGGCTTCCGCCACCGGCAGATCGGCCAGCTTTCCGGCGGGCAGCAGCAGCGGGTGTTCATGGCCCGGGCCCTGGCCCAGGGCGCGGAGGTGCTGCTGCTGGACGAGCCCTTTGCCGGGGTGGACGCAGCCACTGAACGCGCCATCCTGGACGTGTTCTCCCGGGCCCGCGCCGCCGGCAAGACACTGGTGGTGGTGCATCACGATCTGGCCACCGCCGCCGAGTATTTCGACCGTCTCCTGCTCATCAAGCAGCGCAGCTACGGCTACGGCCCGCCCCAGGCCGTGTTGCAGGAAGAATTGCTGGCCGAGGTGTACGAAGGCAAGCTGCGGCTCTTCGGCCTTCCGACCAAGGAAACTGGAACCGCGAGATGATGGACGCCCTGACGCAACTGCTGCTGACGCCCTGGCAGGAAGGCTTCTTTGTCAAGGCCATGCTGGGGGGCTGCCTCATCGCCATGGTCAGCGGCGTGGTGGGCTGCCTGGTGGTGCTCCGGCGCATGGCCTTTCTGGGGGACGCCCTGTCCCACGCCATGATCGCCGGGGTGGCCGGCGGCTACCTGTTCATGAAGCTGCTCTTTGGCATCGAGGCCCACGCCCCGGCCATGCTGGTGGGGTCCCTCATCGCCGCAGTGCTCACGGTCATGTGTATCGGCTTTGTCTCGCGCGTGGCCAGGGTCAAGGAGGATACGGCCATCGGCGTCATGTACACCGGCGTCTTTGCCGGGGGCGTGGTGCTGGTGTCGGTGTTCAAGCATGCCATCCACATCGACCTCATGCACTTCATCATGGGCGACGTGCTGGCCATCGCCACGGCGGATCTGTGGGCCGCAGCCATTGCCGCCAGTCTGGTCACTGCCGTCATCATCCTGTTTTTCCGCGCCTTCCAGATCACCAGCTTCGATCCGATCATGGCGGCGGCCATCGGCTTTCCCGTGGTGCTCATCGATTACACCCTCACGGTGTGCGTCAGTCTGGTGGTGGTCAGCGCCGTGTCCATGGTGGGGGTGATTCTGGTGGTGGGCCTGCTCATCACGCCCGCAGCCACGGCCTATCTGCTCTCGGACCGTCTGGAGCGCATGATGGTGCTGGCGGCGCTGTTCGGCGTCTCCAGCGTGGTGCTGGGGCTGTATGTCTCGGTCTGGCTGGATACGGCCGGCGGCGGCGCGGTGATGCTCGTCTGCACCCTGCAGTTCCTGCTGGTGCTGGTGTTCGCCCCCCGGTACGGCATGCTGGCCCGGCGGCTGCGGCTGGCACGCATGGTGCCGCAGCAGCTGGCGGAAGACATCCTCATCGAGCTGCTCAAGGCCGAAGACGCCCCCTCCGCTCCCCCGCACCTGACCCAGGACCACTTGGCTGCAGCCATCGCCGCGCACCCGCGAGAGCAGCACGTCCGGGCCATGCCGGTGCGCACGGCCCTGCGTCGCATGGCCGGTCAGGGCCTGTTGTTGCTGGATGACGGCCCGATGCGCCTTACCGAAGCCGGCCGCGCCGAGGCCACACGCATCCGCCGCGCCCATCGGCTTTGGGAAAGCTGGCTGGATCACCTGGGCGAACCCGCCGAGGCCCTGCACCAGAAGGCCCAGGCCCTGGAGCACGTCCACGCTCCGGAAGCCCTGGACTACCTGGACGACATGCTCCTGCACCCGGACACCGATCCCCACGGCGAGCCGATCCCCAGGAATCCCGACCGCTTCACCGCCGACGCCCGCATCCCCCTCAGCCTGCTGCGGCCGGGCGACTGCGGCACGGTGCAATGCAGCGGCACGGCCTGTCAGGCGGCGAACCTGCTCCCGGGGGTCTGCGTGGAAGTGCTGCCCCGGCTGGATGGCGGCCGCACGTGGCAGGTGCGCCTGCCCGACGGCAGCGTGCGGACCTTCGATCACCCCCAGGCCGATGCGATACTGCTGGAACGGGTGACACTGGCCGAGGGGTGCGGCTGCCGCGGCGTTTCTGCCTGACGACACATCGCCATCCCGGTCCGGATCAGGGTGCGTACGCTTTGAGCAGCAGCTCCAGGGCCCGGAAGTCCAGGGGCTTGGAGAGATAGTCGTTCATCCCCGCTTCCAGAAACCGCTCCCGGTCGCCCTGCATGGCAAAGGCCGTGATGGCCACGATGGGCGTGGTCACGCCTTTGTCCCGCAGCTGGCGCGCCACGTCCAGGCCGCTGACCAGGGGGAGCTGGATGTCCAGCAGGATGAGATCAAAGGCGTCGGCCAGGCCCTTGGCCAGGGCGTCCTGGCCGTTTGCGGCGGTGGCCACATGATGCCCCCGCCGGCTCAAAAACGTTTCCATGGTGTAGCGGTTGGTGGGTTCGTCCTCGGCAACCAGGATGCGCAGCGGCATTGGCGATGCGGGGTGCGTGGGCGCGAGGGCGGCGCCAGAGGCCGCAGGGGCGGCATCGGGCTGCGGCGTGGGCAGGGACGCGCACGGCAGGGTGACGGTGAATTCCGACCCCTCGCCCGGCCGACTGACCACCTGAATGCTGCCGCCCATGAGCTTCACCAGCCGGGCCACCACGGTCAGCCCCAGTCCGGCCCCCTTGTGGCGCGGGAGAGGCACGCCGTCGCCATGCTGCGCAGGCGGGTTCTTTTTGACAAAGGCCCCAAACAATTGTGGGATATCCGCCTCGTTGATGCCCGGTCCGGTGTCGGCAACCTGGAACACCAGCACGCCGCCGCCCGGCTCTTCCGCAAAATCCGACCGCTGCGAGTCCTCGGAGGTGCGCAAGGACACCACCTCCAGCGTCACGCTGCCTGAGGCGGTGAACTTCACGGCATTGCCCAGCAGGTTGAAGAGCACCTGCCGCAGCCGGCCGGCATCGCCAAGGATGGTTTCCGGCGTGGCGGGATCCACCCAGACGTCGAAGCTCAGCCCCTTGGCCTGGGCCTCGCCCAGGAACAGGGAGGCCACCTCCTCCACCAGCACCCGCAGGTCCAGGGGTTTTTCCTCCAGGGTCAGCCGGCCGGCCTCCACGCGCGAGAGGTCCAGGATGTCTGAAAGAATGGTCACCAGCCCGCGCCCCGAGGCCAGGCCGGTGTCCACGTATTCCCGCTGTTCCGCCGTGAGGGACGTGAGGGAGAGCAACTGCAGCATGCCCAGCATGCCGTTCAGGGGCGTGCGGACCTCGTGGCTCATGTGGGCCAGGAACTCGCTTTTGGCCTGGGAGGCGGCCTGGGCGTCCCGGGTGGCGGCCTTGAGTTCCTCCTCCATCTGCAGCCGCTTGCTCAGATCGCGGCAGATGGCGGACAGGCGCTGCACCGTGCCGTCCGACTCCCGGTGGGCGATGAAGGCCTGGGAGACGGGCCGTTCCTGCCCGCGCGAGTTTCGCAGCACGGTTTCGCCAATCCAGACGCCCTCGCGCAGGGCCACCGGGATGGCCTCGGCCACGATGCGCCGCCCCACATCCGATGGGTGCAGCATGGGGATGCGCAACGGCGGGCCGTCCAGGACATCCTGGCCGTAAAATTCCCTGCCGGCGTTGTTGAGGTACAGCACTTCCCCGGACGCCTGGGCCATGAACACGATATCCGGCGACGACTCGATAAGCGTCACCAGCCGGGCCCGCACCTGTTCTGCCTGCATGACGGCAGTGGAATCCAGGGAAAACCCGGTGAGCCGGCCGCCCTGATCCTGGAACGCGTAGGTCTCCAGCTGCCAGGGACTGTCCGGCGCCTCGCCCCGGACCACGAAGGACGTCGAGCCTTCGACCTGCGCCCGGGCCAGGCGTTCGGCAAGATGGGGAAACACGAGATCCAGCCGGCGGCCCACCAGGGCATCGTCCTCCAGCCCCAGCCGACGCAGGCCCTGCCCGCGGCAGAAGAGCACCTCCTGTTCGGCATTCACCTGCAGCATGAAAACGGGCAGTTGGTGGAGCATGGCTTCCAGCAGGCCGCCCTTTTCCTGGGCCTCGGCCTCGGCAGCGCGCCTGCGCTGGACCTCGCGGGTCAACCGCCTGTTGACCACCAACAGCGCCAGCACGCCAGCCAGGGCCACGGCAGCCACAACCAGCACCAACAGCAGGGATCGTCGCATGCCCTCCAGGCGCTGGGCCTCGGTGGTGTGCACCAGGCCGTCCACGAGGGCCGGATCCCCGGCGTAGCCCAGGGAACGCAGTTCCTGGGCCATGCCCCGCCAGCGAAGCGCTTCCATGCTCCCCACCGGCACCCAGTCCGGGGCGATGAGCCGTCGCACCGCCTCGGCCTCCTGGAGCAGCACCGCCCTGTCCGCCTCGGGGGCGTAGCGACGCAGGATGAGGTCCACGGTCTCGTCCGGGTTGTCCAGGGCATGCTGCCAGCCCCGCAGGGTGGCGCTGACAAAGGCGTCGATGTCCCCGGCGCGGCGCCGCAGGACCGCCTCGGAAGTGAACAGGGTATCGCCATAAAATTCAATGTCGTAGGCAGCAGGCCGCAGGACCACGGGGTCCAGCCCGCGGGCCTGCAGCTGGAGGGCCTGGGTGGAAAGATAGCCGGAGATGGCATCCACCTTGCCGGTCAGCAGGTCGTCCAGGCGCGCGGTCACGTTGTCTGCCAGGATGACATCCTGCATGCGCACACCGGCCCTGCGCAGCATGGCCCAGAGCTCCAGGTCGCTGTGCCTGGTGATGGCCACCCGCTTGCCGGCCACGTCCTGCGGGGTGGCGATGCCCGAACTCTTGAGGGCCAGAATGGCTAGGGGGGACCGCTGAAAGATGGCGGCCAGAGCCACCACGGGCTTGCCGGCCATGCGGGCTTCCAGGATATTCGCCGCGCCGATGCCCACATCCACCATACCGGTCAGCACGTCTTCCACAGGGTCCCGCCCGCTGTTCCATTCCTTCAGGACGACGTGCAACCCGGCATCTGCGTAATATCCCTGCTCAAGCGCGACATAGCATCCGGCAAACTGGTATTGATGCCGCCACTTTAACTGTACCGTCAGCGGCTGGGCCGCCGCCCATGACGCCGTGGCGCTGGCTAGGCATGCGCCGGCCATCAGCAGCACCTTGAAAAACAGCAGCGGAGATACGTCCATGTGCGGGCCGTAGCATAAGATCGCCGATTTGACAAAGTCAGGGTTTGGGCATGGCCCGCCGTGACGTGGCATAGGCCCAGGCCAATGCGGCCAGACCAGCCAGGATCATGGGCAAGGACAGCACCTGTCCCATGGTCAGCCAATCAAACGCCAGGTAGCCCAGCTGGGGATCCGGCTCGCGCACGAACTCCACCAGCCCGCGGAAGAGGCCGTACAGCAGCAGAAACACGCCGGTGACGGCTCCCGTCGGTCGCGGCTTGCGGGAAAACAACCACAGCACCGCAAACAGCACCAGGCCTTCCAGGGCCGCTTCATACAGCTGCGAGGGGTGCCGCGGCAGCCCTCCCGCGGCAGGATCCGGGAAAACCATGCCCCAGGGCAAATCCGTGGGCCGTCCCCAGAGTTCGCCGTTGATGAAGTTGCCCATGCGCCCGGCGAACAGCCCCGGAGGCGCCAGCGGGCAGACGAAGTCCCCGATTTCAAGAAACGTCTTGCCCTTGCGCCGGGCAAAGAACAGCCCCGCCAGCGCGATGCCCAGCAACCCGCCGTGGAAGCTCATGCCGCCGTGCCAGACCTTGAACACGTCCAGGGGATGGCTGAAGAAATGATTGAAATCGTAGAAGATCGTATAGCCGAGCCGCGCGCCGAGGATGAGCCCGGCCACGCACCAGGTGATGAGATCGTCCACCATCAACGGCGACCACCCCGCCTGCGACCACGGCGGCCGCGATGCCCGCCAGCGGCCCAGCAGCCAGGCCGCGCCGAAGCCGAGCATGTACATGAGGCCATACCAGCGGACGGCGAACGGGCCAAGGTGGATGGCCACGGGATCAAAGGCCGGGTGCAGCAGCATAACATCTTCCTTGGGCAGAGAATTCTTCCGGAACGCCACGGGAGGCCTGCAGGCGCTTGAGGCGCGGGGCGAGTGTAACGCCCAGGCAAATCAACTGCAACTGACGATACGCAACATTTACAAAATTCCTGTTGCGTTCATTCGCGACTGTGGTATTGCTGCAGTCATCAGCTTGCATCTGCTTGTAATAGAGGAGTTCGTCATGAATAAACTGTTGTTCGCCATTGTTGCCGTTCTGGGTCTTGTGATGACCTTCAGCGCCATGGCTCAGGCATTCAGCCTGCATGTGGGAGACAACGGCGTATCCCTCAGCACCGGTCCGGTGGTGGTGGCTCCTGCGCCTGTGGTCGTCGCACCTGCGCCGGTAGTGGTCGCCCCGCCAGTGGTGGTCCGGCCGGCTCCGGTGGTGGTTGCCCCGCCAGTGGTGGTCCGGCCGGCTCCGGTGGTGCGTCATGCCCCAGTGGGTCGGCCTGCGCCTCGCGTGGTGGTGGTGCCGTAGCGCCCGCCACGTTGCAGCAGTCCGCCACCGCAACAACAGTCTTGGGGAACATTTCCATGTACGCCCTGCAGTCGCCATCTTGCGGCTGCAGGGCGTTGCGTTATCGTTTGCGCCAGCTCGTTTCCTCGCCGCGGCGCAGACGACCGATATTCTCCCGATGCCGCCAGAACACCAGCGCTGCCACGGCCAGCGCCAGGGGCACCAGTTCCGCGCGGCCGAACACGGCCAGCAGCACGGGCAGGGCAGTCACCAACCCCAGCGACCCCAGGGAGACATACCCCGACACCGCAATGGCGGCCACGCACACCGCCGCGGCCCCCAGACAGTGCCAGGGGGCCAGGGCCGCAAAAATGCCCAGGGTGGTGGCCACGGCCTTGCCGCCTTTGAACTTCAGGAAGATCGAATACACATGCCCCAGCAGGGCGGCAAAGGCCACCAGACTCACCAGCGCCGTCTCCGCCCCCAGTTGCCAGACCACCAGGACGGGCAGAAAGCCCTTGGCCATGTCCAGAATCATGGCCGCCACACCCCAATGTGTGCCGCACAGCCGGGCCACGTTGGTGGCGCCAATGTTCCCGCTGCCCTGGGTGCGCGGGTCCACCCCGCAGAACGACTTGGCGATGAGCAGTCCGAACGGTATGGAGCCGAGCACATAGGCCCCGGCAATCATGATGATCCACATGACGTAGTCCCTCCGACGCGTATATGTTTCACATCTCCAGCACATCCTCGACGCCGTAGTCCACGGCCGTCTCGACAATGTGCATCTCGTTGTGCAGAGGGTCAATGCGCCCCAGGGTCAGCTGCACGCGCTGGCCCACGTGGCAATCGTCCCCGAACAGCCGTCTTGGGCCACGGATGTACAGCTGCGCTTCGGGCAGGGCGCAGGCGACCATCGCCGCGTGCTGCTCCACCACCACCGCCGGAAACGACCCGTGCGCGGCGGCCTGGCGCAAGGCCTCCATCTTCCAGTACCGGGTACGAAACCGTTGCACACGGCCGGTGGCCTCGGCATTGGACTGAATGCCCGGCAGCATCGCCTCCAGCTGCTCCCGGCCCAGGGGCGCACGCCCCTGCTGCAGCATGCCCGCCAGCTGGGCCTGATTCACCAGATCCACATACCGGCGCAGGGGTGAACTCACCGGCGCATACATGGATTCGCCCAGGGTGGCGTGACGCCGCGGCGTCAACTCCAGGCCCGTGGCGCCGATGCCCCGCATGGCCCGGTAAATATCCTGCGGGCGGGACCAGATGCCCTGCGCCTCGGCGCTGATGGGCACATCCTGCGTACGGTGCAGCAGCGGTACGTCCTGAGCGGCCGCCCAGCGTGCCGCGGCGGCGTTCACCAGAATCATCAGTTCGCTCACCAGTAGCTGGGCCCTGGGCGTTTCCGGCTTGTGCTCCAGGCGCACCTGCGCGTCCCGGCCCAGGCCCTGCCCTTCCAGCACCAGTTCGGGTTCGCTGCGTTCCACCTGCAGCGCGCCACGATCCAGCCGGCGTTGCCGCCTGAGCAGCGCCAGGGCATAGCCGGTGCGCAGGCCGCAGGGATCGTCCTGGCTGCTGTCCATGTGGATTTCGGCCTGCTGATAGGTGTGATTGGCAGAGACGCTCACCTGCGCCAGGCTGGGCGTGGTCTCCACCAGCATACCCTGGGCGTCCAGCCGCATATCCAGCACCAGGGCCGGCCGTGCGACGCCGGCAAAGAGGGAAAACCGGTCCAGCCCCACGGCTTCGGGCAGCATGTGCAACACGGCTTCGGGCAGATACAGGGAGGACGCACGACGGCGCACGGCCTCGTCCAGGGGACCACCAAGCGGATAGCCCAGCACCGGACAGGCCAGGGCCACGACGCAGCGGAAGCCGCCGTCCTCCAGGGCCTGGATGCGGAAGGCGTCGTCAATGTCGCGGGTGGTCTCGCCGTCGATGCTGGCCAGGGGCAGATCCAGCGTGGCGGCGGTGGCGCTCCAGGCCCCGGCGTCGGCAATCCAGGCATCCAGCTCGTCCTGGAAGACTGCGGCCCAGGCGGCATCGTCCTCATACCCCGCCTGATCCAGGGGGATGTTGTAATGGTGCGGCACCAGCCCCCAGGCCCTGGCCAGGAGGAAAGGCAACTGCGCCTCCTCCGGCGGCAGGCCCTTTTTGAGCTGCTGCCAGAGGGGGGCGGTGTCCTGGTCCTCGGGATTGGTGATGCGCACACGCAGCAGTTCGGCCAGCTGCTGTTCCTCGGGCGTGGAGGGCAACGGCGGCGGCGCAGTTCTGCCCAGATGCACGTTCCAGAGCAGCGGAAACAGCCGCTCCCCGGCGGTCTGCAGGGCCTCGCGGGCGGCGCGCTGCTCCTGCTCGACGAGGCGTGCGTCCACCAGAGCCTGCGGATGGATCTCAAAATACGGCGGCTGAAAGCGAAAATGCGTCTTGCACGCCAGCAGCACCCGACCCACAGCAGCGCGGCGGTCGGCGTCCCGGGCCTCTTCCCTGGGCCAGAGCAGCTCGGCGAACCAGGTCAGATCCGCCTGGGCCAACTCGCCCTGGGCCAGTTCCCAGATGGCCATGGGATCAATGCCCGCCTCCAGGGCGGCGCGCACCTGATGACGCTCCTCCAGAATGTGTTCCAGCTCGTTGCGGGAAAGCGCAGCGCCATACTGCGGCCCGGCCCAGGGCAACACCCGGGCCGCGGGCAGCAGCGTTTCTCGCTTGTTCTGGGTGAACAGCCGCAGCCGCCCCCCGCTTTCCCCCACCACGATGGCGAGCTGGGGCTTGTTGCTGTGGAGAAATTCCACCACACACCCCGGCCCGGGATACTGCACGGCAGGTAAAATCAATGCGCGTCCTTGGCCCTTAGTGTTTGAACGACCGCTGGCCGGTGAAAACCATGGCCGCCTGGGGCTTGGCTTCGTTGACCGCCTGGATGACCTCGAAATCCCGCATGGAGCCGCCGGGCTGGGCAATGGCGGCCACCCCGTGCTCCAGGGCGGCATCCACGCCGTCGCGGAAGGGGAAGAAACCGTCGGACACCATGGCCGAACCGGTCAACCCGCCCTTGGCGGCCTGGGCGCGGGCCTGGATATCGTCCAGAATTTCCTGAAAGGAGGCTTCCGCCCGGGCCTTGGCCTTGAGCTCATAGAAGGAACATCCCTGTTCCCGGAAGGCCAGCACATCCGCATACTTGGTATACGCCTTGAACACGGCCAACTGCACGCAGCCCACGCGGTCCTGCTCGCCCGCGCCAATGGCCACGGTGGCGCCGTCCTTGGCGAAAAGTACGGAGTTGGACGAGACGCCGGCCTCCACCGCCCAGGCGAAGAGCAGGTCATCAGCTTCCTGCCGGGAGGGCTTGCGGGCCAGGATGGTCACGCCGTCCTTCTCGGCCGTGGCGGGGAGAAAATCATCCACGCTGCGGATGCGGTTGAGGAAGCTGGTCTGCACGATGATGCCGCCATCGGAAAGGCACTTGATGTCCAGCACGGGCTGGCCGGCCAGGCGGTCCAGCTCGGCCAGGCCGGGCAGTTCCAGAATACGCAGATTCTTGCGGGACTTGAGCACTTCCACCGCGCCGGGCTCAAAGGCCGGGGCGGCCACCACCTCAAAATACTGGGCGGCAAGGAACTCGGCGGCGGCCTTGTCCAACGGCCGGTTGACCACCACGGCCCCGCCAAAGGCGGCGATGCGGTCCCCCCAGAAGGCCTTGGCCACGGCGTCGGCCAGGCCGGCATCGCTCCAGGCAGCGCCGCAAGGGTTGTTGTGCTTGAGGATCACCGCGGCGGGCTTGGCCGTGAGGTACTGCAAAATATTGACGCCGTTGTCCACGTCGGTCAGGTTGGTCTTGCCGGGATGTTTGCCGGCCTGGAGCATCTGGGCCTCGGTCAGGGAGGAGACGAGCCCCGCCGCCTGACAGCGCAGGTCCACCCCGCCGGGCTGCAGCGCGCCGGCAATGCAGGCGTACAACGCGGCGGACTGGCCGGGATTCTCGCCGTAGCGCAGGCCTTTTTCCTGGTTGTCGATAACCCAGGTGCGCTTGGCGTAGACCAGTTCCTGGTCGCCAAGGCGCAGGGTCAGCTTTTGCGGGAAAATGTCCTTTTCCAGGTTTTTGTACATGCGCTTGAGGTCTTGCATGGGTTGCGCTCGCTTCTTCCGCTCGGGATGGGACGTGATGGGATGGGGGCCGACTCGAATCTGGCAGCGTACCACAGCCCGCCGACATGGGCAAATTCCCGGGCAGTCCGGAAAACGGGCTGCCTGCCCCCTTGGTTTTGCACGCAAGATGGCGTATAGTGCAAAAATACTGCCGTCGCGCCGCGATGGCGTTCAGGAGTCGATGCATCTTATGGAAAAAGTGTTGCTCAGGCTGGCCCGGCAGCTCAACGCCTTTGACGAAGCCTCTCTCATGGCCCTGTGGGACACCTACGCCCAAAAAGTGCAGGAATTCGAACCCACCAAACGCTGGGAAGAAGCCGCGCTGGTGTTCAGCCTGCTGCAGGCGGTGCGCTGGAAGAATCAGCTGTTCAACTACAACTGGGCTGCCGGCGTGAAACCGGGCGGCCGGCACCTGGACCAGCTCTCCAGTCTGACGCCGGACGATCCGCTGGGCTCGTTCCTTGCGCCCCAGGGACCGCGCCTGACCGCCGTGGAGGCCCAGGGCCAGAAGCATAAGGCCAAGGTATTGCAATTCAAACCCAAACCTGCACATGAACAGGACGAGGCCGGCAGCTCCATCATCCTTGACGACGACGATTGAGCCCACCGGACAGGCAAGACGCTGCGGTACGGCCCATGATTTTGTTTGACTTTGCCGCCCCCGCCTTTTATGCACCAATTCCTTTGGCTGTTGAAACGCCAAGGGGATGCGGACTTTTTTTGACGCGCCAACCGCGCCCGGGGCTCCACGTGCGCCCCGCGCAGGCGCACTGCAAGGAGTGAAGCCATGGCGAATATCGTGGTCCTGGGATTTCAGTGGGGCGATGAAGGCAAGGGCAAGATCGTCGATCTGCTGACCCGCGAGGTCCAGACCATCGTCCGGTTCCAGGGCGGCAACAATGCCGGCCATACCCTGGTCGTCTCCGGCCGCACCTTCATCCTGCATCTCATCCCCTCGGGCATCCTCCACGAGCAGACCCGCTGCTGCATCGGCAACGGCGTGGTGCTGGATCCCCATGTCTTCCTCAAGGAAGTGGATTCGCTGATCCAGCAGGGCGTGGACGTGAGCCCGGCCCGGCTTTCCATCAGCCCCAAGACGCACTGCATCCTGCCGTACCACAAGGCCATGGACGCCGCACGCGAAGGCGCGGAAACCGGCACCAAGATCGGCACCACCAAGCGCGGCATCGGCCCGTGCTACGAAGACAAGGTGGCCCGTGTCGGCGTGCGCGCCGGCGATTTTGCCAACCTGGCCCTGCTGCGCGATAAAATCTTCCACGCCATGCGGGAAAAGAACGCCATCCTGGTGCATTGCTACAACGCCGAGGCCATGGATCCCGAACTGGTGTATCAGGAAGCCGCCGCCATCGCCCCGCGCATCGTGTCCCATCTGGCGGACGTCTCCTCCATCATCCAGGAAACCCTGGCCGAGGAAGGCTCCGTGCTGTTCGAGGGCGCGCAAGGCACGCACCTGGATATCGACCACGGCACCTATCCCTTTGTCACCTCCTCCACCACCGTGGCCGGCAACGCCGCCTCGGGCAGTGGCTGCGCCCCTGGCATCCTGGATCGCGTGGTGGGCGTGGTGAAGGCGTACACCACCCGCGTGGGCGAAGGTCCCTTCCCCACCGAGCTTAACGACGCCATCGGCGACCGCCTGCAGCAGACCGGCGCGGAATTCGGAGCCACCACGGGCCGCAAACGCCGCTGCGGCTGGCTGGACATGTGCGTGCTCAAGGAATCCGCCCGGCTCAACGGCCCCACGGAACTGGCCATCACCAAGCTGGATGTGCTCACCGGCATCAAGGAGCTCAAGGTCTGCGTGGCCTACGAGCACAACGGCCGGCGCGTGGCCTATCCGCCGCAGGAAGAAAACGGCCTGGGCCATGTGACGCCCGTGTACGAAAGCCTCCCCGGCTGGGAAGAAGACATCTCCCACGCCACGTCCTGGGTGTCCCTGCCCAAGGAAGCCAAGGAGTACATCAAGTACATCGAGCAGGCCATGAAGGCCCCGGCGTCCATCATTTCCGTGGGCCCGGACCGCGACCAGACCATTATTCGCAAATAACCTGTCCGGCTTCACCCGCCCGACAGGACTGGCAGGACCGCCGCCCATGGCCGCACCGCGCGCTTCGTCCCGTTCCGCCGCTTCCGCCAAGGGACAGGACGCCCCGTTCGACGAGCTCCGGTTGCCCGCGCCGGAGCTGCTCATGGCCCGCGCCCGGGATCCGCGGCAGGCCCGCCTGCGCACGTACCTGGAGCGTCTGGCGACCGATCCGCCGCAGGTGCTGCTGCTGGAAGGCGGCGACGCCGTCTCCCGGCTGGCCATGGGCCTGTGGTGGACTGCGCTGCATCACTGCACCGGGCCGGACACCGCCCGGGCTGCGGTCCACACGCCGCCGCAGCCGGCCAGCCTGCTGCCCGGCCTGCTGCCGCCTGCCCCCACGGGGCCGACGGTTCCAGCGGGCTCAGGAGCTGCAGAACGCCCCTGCCTGGACTGCTCCGACTGCCGCCAGATATTCACCGGCGTGCACCACGCCCTGCACGTGCTGGACGGCGCCGGCGACCTGATCCGCATCGATCAGGTGCGCGAGATCATCCAGAAACTGCCGGAAAAGCCCCGTCACGGCCGGCTGCGGTGCATTCTGCTTCACGAGGCCCACAACTGCAAGGCGGAAACCGCCAATACCCTGCTGAAATCCCTGGAAGACCCCAGGCCCGGCAACTCCTTTCTGCTCCTTGCCCCCCAGCGGGAACGGCTCTTGCCCACCCTGGTGTCGCGCAGTCTGGTGCTGAGTCTGGCCTGGCCCGATCCGCATCAGCAACCCCAACATTTCAAGGAAGACACGACGTTGCAACAGGCTGTGGAGACGTGGACCACCCGTCTTGATTCCCTCGTCGCCGATGGCCGCGGCTGGTTCGGCGCGTCCCTGGCCAAGGACGCCCTGGACAAGCCCACCGCCCAGGCGCTGGTATTGGAACTGCAACGCCGTCTGGTCCAGGCCCTGCTCGGCGAGCCTCAGGGCTGCCTGGGCAGACTGGATCCCGAATCCCTGCAGCGGCTGCATCTCGTCCTGGACGAGGCCCACGCCTCCCTGGAATACAACGTCACGCCGGCCCTGGTCCTGGACTGGGTGGCCACGCGCATCTATCTGGCCGCCAAACGGCCCCAGGCCATGGCCACCAGCTGATCCTGTCCCGGCATCCTCGCCAAGGAGGGAGCATGGCCGCACTGCCCGAGTTGCCTGTGTTGCCGGATGTCGATCCGCGCCGCGTCGTCGCGTGCACCACCAGCGCGCCGGCTCCTGCCGCCGGGCGGCCGGCGGTGTACTGGATGCACCGCGACCAGCGTGTGCACGAAAACTTCGGCCTGCTCCACGCCCAGGCTCTGGCCCTGCGCGCCGGCGCGCCGCTGGTGGTCGTCTTCTGCCTCGCCCCACAGTTCCTGCATGCCGCGTGGCGACAGTACGCCTTCATGCTGGAAGGCCTGCAGGACGTGGCCCGGCAGCTGCACGCCCTCGGCATCCCCTTTGTCCTGCTCCAGGGGGACCCCGGCCAGGAAGTGGCCGCCTGGTGCGTGGCGCACCGCGCCGGCGTGGTGACGACCGACTTTGATCCCCTGCGCCTCAAGCGGCAATGGCTGGCCCGGACCGCGGAGGCCCTGGCCGTCCACGGCGTGGCGCTGCTGGAGGTGGACTCCCGCAACATCGTGCCCTGCCGCGCCGCCTCGGCCAAACGCGAATACGCCGCCCGCACCCTGCGGCCGCGCATCCATCGCCTGCTGCCGGAGTTCCTGCACACACCGCCAGCAGTGCAGCCGCACCCACACGCCTTTGCCGGGGACGTGCCGACGGTGGATCTGCCGGGGCTGGCGTCGGCCCTGCCCGTGAATCGCAGCGTCCCCCCCGTTCCTGGCCTGCGCTCCGGCCCCACGGCAGCCCTGGCGGCGCTGCAGGAATTTGTCGCCCATCGATTGCGAGACTACGACGAACGCCGCAACGATCCCAACGCCGAGGCGCAGTCCCGCCTGTCGCCCTACCTGCACTTCGGACAGGTGAGCGCCCTGCGCGTGGCCCTGGCCGTGCAGGCTGCCGCGGCCCCGCGCGAGACCAAGGAAGTCTTTTTGGAGGAACTGGTGGTGCGGCGCGAACTGGCCGACAACTTCTGCCTGCACACCCCGGACTACGACGCCCTGACCGGCTGCCCGGCCTGGGCGCAGCACACCCTGGACGAGCACCGCCAGGATGTGCGCAGTCATGTGTATTCGCTGGAAGAATTCGAGCAGGCCCGCACCGGTGACGCCCTGTGGAACGCAGCCCAGCAGCAATTGCGTAAAACCGGCGCCATGCACGGCTACCTGCGCATGTACTGGGCCAAAAAGATTCTGGAATGGACGGAAACTCCCGAGCAGGCCATGGCCTTTGCCATCCAGCTCAACGACACCTGGCAGCTCGACGGCCGGGACGCCAACGGCTACACCGGCGTTGCCTGGTCCATCGGCGGCGTGCACGACCGGCCCTGGAAAGGGCGGCCGGTGTTCGGCACCATCCGGTTCATGAACGAGGCCGGCTGCCGGCGCAAGTTCGACGTGCCCGGCTACATCGCCCGCATGGCGGCATTGCCCGAGATCTGCTGACCGGCGTCGTCAACTGCCCTGCAGGCAGACGCGAGCAATCACCCGCTCCAGGGCGGCCACTTCCACGGGCTTGGCAAGGTGATCGTCCATGCCGGCGGCCAGGGCCTGATCCCGGTTCACTTCCAGGGCAAAGGCCGTCACGGCCACGATGGGGATGTCCGGATCCTGCTTGGCCGGCGGATTGGCGCGAATAAGGCGGGTGGCGTCCAGCCCGTTCATGTCCGGCAGCTGGATGTCCATGAGGATGAGATCGAAGCGTTCTTCGTCCAGGCACTGCATGGCCTCGCTCACCTCGCCGGCCAGACGGGGGGAGTGGCCCATCTTCTCCAGCAACCGTCGCAAAAACAGCTGATTGACTGGCTCGTCCTCCACCACCAGAATGCGCAGACAGCGCAGGGCCTTGCCGTTGCCCTTTTCCTGGCGGAACGCAGGTACAGGCTTGTCCGGCGCGGGCGCGCCCCCACCCGCAAGGGGAGGTGGCAGCCGGGCGACTCGGTGCGCAGCCCGAACGAGCTTCTGGACCTGATGGCAAATACGGTGCATATCAGGGTTATACCATGATGTACCCGCGGGGCGCAAGCCATACCGCTATGCTCCCGTTCCCATGCCTGGACATCTCTCGCAACTTTCGGGTATGTTGGGCAGTGCAGCCCAAGGGCCAGCTTTTTTCCGGAGATTGCCACGTGGATGTTTTGACTCTGCCGGCGGAAATTCGCCAGGTTGCGGCCCAGGCGCGGCGGCAAGGCCGCACGGTGGCCCTGGTGCCGACCATGGGATTTTTCCATGCCGGGCACGTATCCCTCATGCAATGGGCCCGGGCGCATGCCGACGTGGTGCTCTGCAGCCTGTTCGTCAACCCCACCCAGTTCGGCCCTGCGGAGGACTTGTCCAGCTATCCGAGAGACTTGGAACGTGACGCCCGCCTTGCCGCAGAAGCCGGGGTGGATGCGCTGTTTTGCCCGGAACCGGGGACCATGTATGCCCCGGACCATGGCACCTGGATTGAGGTGCCGGAACTGGCTGCGCCGTTGTGCGGGGCCACACGGCCCATCCATTTCCGCGGCGTGTGCACCGTGGTGGCCAAACTGTTCCACCTGACCACGCCGCATCTGGCCGTATTTGGGGAAAAGGACTGGCAGCAGCTGGCCATCATCCGGCGCATGGTGCGGGATCTGGACTTCGAGGTGCAGATCGTGGGTCGGCCCATCGTGCGCGAGGCGGACGGTCTGGCCATGAGTTCCCGCAACAAGTACCTGACTGCCGAAGAGCGCCGGGCCGCCCCGCACCTGCATGCCGGGCTGCAACGTCTGCAGCAGCTGGTGGATGCCGGCGAACGGGACGCCGCCGTCCTTGCCAGCGAGTTGCGTTCGTGGTATGGGCAACACCTTGCGGTGGGGGCGGAAGATTACATCTCCCTGGTGCATCCGGAAACGCTCGTCCCAGCCTCTCGGCTGGAAGGTCCCACGCTGGCCGCCGTGGCGTGGCGACTGGGCAAGGCACGCCTCATCGACAACCTGCTGCTACAGCCTCACCCTTAAATCCCGCGGCGCAACGCCCCATACCTGTGCTCAATTTCATCCGTCGTCAGATTCTCGAAAGCAAGAACGTCTTTCGGGCCAATATTCTTGCCGGGATGCTTTTTTTGCTACCCATCCTGGCCACAGTGTTTCTCATCAACTTACTTATCACCTGGGTGGACATGTCGCTGCTGCTGCTGCCCCCCCAGTACCGTCCGGAGAATTACCTGCCCGTGCGCATCCCCGGCCTGGGGCTGCTGCTGGTGATCATCATCCTGTTCGTCACCGGGATGTTCGTGCGCAACTTCCTTGGCCGCAAGCTGGTGGAAATTGGCGAACGGCTCATGCGCTACATCCCCTTTGTGAGCAAGGTCTACAGCTGGATCAAACAGATGGTGGACACCCTGCTCCTCACCAGCGGCAAGGAATTCAAGCGGGTGGTGATGGTTGAATACCCCCGCCGCGGCATCTGGGCCATGGCCTTCGTGACCGGCGTGGCGGAAGGGGAAGTGCAGGACAAGACCAACCACCGGGTCATCAACGTCTTTCTGCCCACCACCCCCAATCCCACCTCCGGCTTCTACCTGCTGGTGCCGGAAACCGACGTCATTCCCCTGGACATGTCCGTGGAAGATTCCATGAAGCTCATCATGTCCGGCGGGATTCTCGTTCCCGACAATTACAAAAAGCAATCCAACAATGGTGCGGGATGCCAGCCGGCAGCGCCGGCGGCCCCCAGGGAGGAACAGGCATGATCCCCGTCAAAGGCAAATACTTCTTCACGTCCGAATCAGTGACCGAAGGCCACCCCGACAAGGTCGCCGACCAGATTTCCGATGCCATCCTGGACACGCTGCTGGCCCAGGACAAGCACTCCCGCGTGGCCTGCGAAACCCTGGTGACCACCGGCCTGGCCTTCATCGCCGGCGAAATCACCACCTCGGGCTACTGCGACTTCGCCCAGACCGTGCGCCAGACCATCAAGGAAATCGGCTACAATTCCTCGGACATGGGCTTTGACTGGGAAACCTGCGGCGTCATCTCCTCCGTGGGCAAGCAGTCCGCAGACATCGCCCAGGGCGTGGACCGCTCCGACCCCGAAAACCAGGGCGCCGGCGACCAGGGCATGATGTTCGGGTTTGCCTGCGATGAGACCCCCACCCTCATGCCCGCCCCCATCTTCTGGGCCCACAAACTGGCCCGCCGCCTGACCTTCGTGCGCAAGGAAGGCATCCTCGACTTCCTGCGTCCCGACGGCAAGACCGAAGTGTGCTTCGAATACGTGGACGGCAAGCCCGCCCGTATCGACACCGTGGTCATCGCCACGCAGCACAGCCCCAATGTGGGCTACCAGGACCTCTGCGACGCCGTGAAGGCCGAGGTCATCATGAAGACGCTGCCTGCCGAATACATGGACAAGGACACCCGCATCTTCATCAACACCACCGGCCGGTTCGTCATCGGCGGTCCCATGGGCGACTGCGGGCTCACCGGTCGCAAGATCATCCAGGACACCTACGGCGGCATGGGCAACCACGGCGGCGGCGCCTTCTCCGGCAAAGACCCCTCCAAGGTGGACCGCTCCGGCGCATACATGGCCCGTTACATCGCCAAAAACGTGGTGGCGGCCGGCTTGGCCCCGCGCTGCGAAGTGCAGATCGCCTACGTCATCGGCGTGGCTGAGCCCATCTCCGTGCTGGTCACCTCCATGGGCTCCGGCGACCTGCCCGACGACGTGCTGACCAAGGCCGTGCGCGAAGTGTTCGACATGCGCCCCTACCACATCACCAAGCGCCTGGACCTGCTGCGCCCCGTGTACAAGGACAGCGCCTGCTACGGCCACTTCGGCCGTGAAGACGTGGCCTTCACCTGGGAAAAGACCGACGCCGTGGCGGACCTGAAAACCGCCGCCAAGATCTAACGCGAATCACCTTTGAAACGCGCTGTCGGGGGAACACCTTTCTGAAGAAAGGTTCTNGTTCTTCCCCCGAACCCCCTTTCCAAAGACTTTTTCCTTGGGAAAAGGGCGCAGGCGCAGCAAGACGGTTTCACGACAACGCCGGCCGGGGAGCGATCCTCGGCCGGCGTTTTTGCTGTGATGTCCCCTTCCCCTCCCCTTCTCCCCCTTTTACATTTTTGCAGTCCGGGATTATATCCCCCCCATGCCACTTGTCGCCGACCTCGAACTCAAAGTCCTGTACGACATCAGCCGCAGCATCGGGCAAACCCTGGACCTGGATCAGACCCTCAAGGCGATCCTGACCGTCCTGGGCGAGACCCTGGCCATGCACCGCGCCACAGTCACCCTGCAGGACGACGACACCGGCGCCCTGGTGATTGCCGCCGCCTACGGCTTGTCCGAAGAGGAAGTCTCCCGCGGCGTGTACCGGCTGGACGAAGGCGTCACCGGCCGCATCTTCCGCACGGCCCAGCCCTTCGTGGTGCCAGACGTGCACAACGAGCCGTTATTTCTGGATAAAACTCGTTCTCGCCGCCTGGCAAAGGACGCCCTCAGCTTCATCGGCGTGCCCATTGTGTTGCAGAACCAGTGCGTGGGCGTGCTCTCGGTGGACCGGCTCTTCGAAACAGACGTCTCGTTTGAAGAAGACGTGCGCTTCCTGACCATCGTGGCCACCCTCATCGCCCAGCTGGTGAGCATCCACCGCCAGGTTCGCGCCAGGGAAGAGGATCTGCGGCGGGAAAATCTCACCCTCCGGGCCAAGCTCTCCAAAAACTACCACCGGTTTTTCATTGTTGGCAAAAGCGCGCCCATGGGCCGCGTGCAGACCCTCATCGAAAAAGTGGCCCCCACCAAGGCCACGGTGTTGCTGCTGGGCGAATCCGGCACCGGCAAGAGCCTCACGGCGCGGATGATCCACGAACTTTCGGACCGCGCCCGCTTCACCTTCACCAAGGTCAACTGCGCCTCGTTGCCGGAAACGCTGCTGGAATCCGAGCTCTTCGGCCACGAGAAAGGCGCCTTCACCGGGGCCACGGAAACCAAGATCGGCCGTTTTGAAGAGGCGGACAAGGGCACGGTGTTTCTGGACGAAATCGGCGAAATCTCACCCAACATCCAGCTGAAACTGCTGCGTTTTCTGCAGGAGCGGGAGTTCGAGCGCGTGGGCTCCACCCGCACCCGCAAGGTGGATGTGCGCATCGTGGCCGCCACCAACAAGGACCTGGAACAGGCCGTGCAAAAAGGGCACTTCCGGGAGGACCTGTACTACCGGCTGAACGTCTTCCCCATCACCGTGCCGCCGCTTCGGGACCGCAAGGAAGACATTCCCGCCCTCATCAACCATTTCCTGGACAAGCTGGCCAAGGAATACCACCGCCGGCTGTATCTCTCCCCCGACGCCCTGGACGCCATGGTGGGCTACGACTGGCCCGGCAACGTGCGGGAAATGGAAAACCTCATGGAACGCCTGGCCATCATGGTGGAAGGCGGGACCATCCACTGCAAGGACATCCCCCTGCCCGCCCCGGCCCGCCCCGCGGCGCCGTCTCCGGGTCTGGGTCTGGAACCGCCCCTGAGCCCCGGCGTCTACGGTTCCCAGCTCCGATCCCTGGAAAGCATGGAGCGCGACCAGCTCCTGGCGGCCCTGGAACGCACCCGCTGGAACCAGACCAGAGCCGCCCAGGAGCTGGGCATCACCCCACGCCAGATGGGCTACCGGATGAGGAAATACGGCATCGGCCGGGATTGAGCCCCACCGCCGCCCGCCCTGTCTGCCTGTCCGTCCTGTCCGTCCTGTCCCCCACCGCGGGTCGGCATGCCCATTGCATTTTCGGCGCGACCCACCTGCCCCGGCGTCAGCTCTCTGACCGCCGGCACTGTCCGGGCACCCCACCCCCCGCCTGTAGCCTTGTGGCAACAGGGGGCGAGCGAATACCGGCTCATAGATTGGCACCGCGACATTGTCATGATATTGTCATGAACAACAGCTGCAGCAAGACATACTCCAGACGTTGCGGCCCGGATAACAGTACAATCTCTGGCCTTTTACAGTGCGTCTCCCCTGAATTGCCTGTCTGTCCAGGGTGAAATAGAGTTTCGCCGCCGGAATGACCGCCCGCCCAGCCTGCGTCGCAAGTGTGCAGAATACCGCACTTCTTGTTGCAATTTATTGAATTATCGTCTCTTTATTTCGCGCGTGCAGCACTATTATTACTGCTCCGCAGGCTAGACATTTTTTAGAGTGTTTGCTACTCCTGCTGCAAAGGGGGCTGTATGAAAGCGCTCAACGACTTTGAACGGTATCTTGAACTGCTCTGCAAAGGCCTCGGCCATTCGAACCGCCATCGGAATCTGGTGGACTACTGCTATGGCCTGATGTTGCCGATCGAGCAAAAAAATATCGAATCCCTGGCTGCCTATGCGGATCCCGCAAACACCAGCGCAAAGCGCCAGGCCTTGCATCATTTTGTCTCCAAGTCGGACTGGTCTGACGAAGCAGTGCGCGACCGCGTGCTGCAGTGGGCTGCCCCTGCGCTCAGGGCGGAGCATGATGCCGTCTGGATCATCGATGACACCTGCTTCGCCAACAAGGGCCGTCACTCGGCGGGCGCAGCCCGGCAGCACTGCGGCCAGATGGGCCGGCAGGACAATTGCCAGGTGGCGGTCAGTCTGTCTCTTGCCAATGAGAAGGCAAGCCTGCCGGTGGAATACCGGCTGTACCTGCCCCGGGAATGGGCCGAGGACGACCAGCGCCGCGCCAAGGTCGGCGTGCCGGAAGACATCGCCTTCGCCACCAAGCCGGAGCTCGCCCTGGAAATGCTCCACCGCGCTAAAAAAACACGCATCCCCTGCGGCACAGTGCTGGCAGATGTGGGCTATGGCAAGGACACCGCATTCCGCGATGGCCTCACCAGCCTGGGCCTGCCGTATGTGGTGGGTGTGACGTCACAACTCAGCGTCTGGCCTGCCGGCAGGGCCCCCCTGCCGCCCTTGCCGCACGCCCGGCGGGGCCGGCCTTCCAAGCTGCTGCGCCGCGGTCCCGGCCATGAGCCCATCGCCATCAAGTCCCTTGCCCGGGAACTGCCCGCCACTGCCTGGCGCACGGTGACTTGGCGCGAGGGCGGCACGGCAACGCTGACATCGCGCTTTGCCGCCGTCCGCGTTCGCCCCAGCCACAGGGACTTCCGTCGCAGCGAAGTCCGCCAGGAAGAATGGCTGCTGATGGAATGGCTGGACAGCATGGATGCGCCCACCCGATTCTGGTTGAGCACGCTTCCGGAAGATGTCTCCCTGGAACGGCTGGTCAAGACGGCAAAGATGCATTGGCGCATTGGACGCGACCAGCAGGAACTGAAGCAGGAATACGGCCTGGGGCACTTTGAGGGACACAGCTGGCGCGGGTTCCATCACCATGCCACCCTGTGCGTTGCGGCGTACGCCTTCTTCCTGGCTGCCCGCCTCAGGCGGAGCGAGGCGCCGCGGCAACCTGTTGCGGAACAGCCGGCGCTGCAGCTGGTCAGGGAAAGTCTGCCCCGCTGCACCCACACGGCGGCGACAGCGCGCACCGGGCTCGACCTCACCTTCGTGCCGGCGCATCATCGCCTCGCGTCGTGCTCCGCCTTCGCCGAAATGCCCCTGCTCCGGCGGCCGAGCGAAGTTCGCGGCATGCTGTAACACCCCAAGAAGACAGTAATAAAAAGGCAGCCCTGGATTGCATCCACGGCTGCCTTTTTCACGTGCGCCCCTTTTCCCCCCGCGACTATGGCGCGAACACCGGCGACGTCGGTCCCGTCATGCGGGCCTCGATGCGCTCCAGGCGACGGGCGTACAGATCCAGCGAGACCCCCTGCGGCCCTTCCAGCTGCATGCGCAGCCACATGGCCTGTAGCCGGCGCTGCTCCAGGCCTTCGGGCGTGTCGGCATACCGCCGCTGCCGCAGGGCCTGCACGGCCGGCCAGGTCCTCTGCCTGCGGGCCGTGGCGTCCAGCAGAGTCTCGGCCCGAGGCTGCACATGGGGCTGCAGCTGGGCCAGGGTGCGCACCAGTTGCACGCGGGCGTTTATGTCGGCCTCGAACGCAGCCAACGCCGCCGGCGAATGCACCAACAGCAGCCTGTCCCAGACTGCCGGGGCCAGCAAAGTTTCCAGAATTTCCAGGGATTCCGCGGCGTGATCCGTGTGCAGCAACAGCAAGGCCAAGCGCAGGCGATCTTCTTCCCGCCCCAGATGCCGCGCCAGACCGGCAGCATCCCAGAGGGCAAGCCGCATCCGCTGCAGGGCGATGGCCTCTTCCCGACGCCCGGCGCGATGCAACGCCTCGACCACGGGCCAGACATCGGCCCGCATGACCAGCCGCGGCCAGGCCGGCCCCCAGGCGTCCGGCGCGTGCCGCAGGATCTCCCGCGCCAGCACCGCAGCAGCGTCCAGCGCGCCGAGGTGGGCCAGGGCATCGGCCTTCAGCAACTGGAAGCCTAACACGTCCGGATGCTGCGGCCCCAGCGTGGCCTGCCCCAGCTGAACGGCCTGGCCCAGCATCTCCTTGGCGGCTCCTGCTGTCCCGCCTTTGAGCATCGCTTCGCCCAGCAGTCCCATGGCCTTGATGCAGGCGGGATGCTCCGGCCACAAATGCCTGGCCGCCAGCGCCAGGGAGCGGGTGGCATTGCCCTGGGCCGCCTGCGGATCGTGCCGTAGCAGGGCCAGCGAGGACAGGACATCCAGAAACGCCTGTGCATTGAGGTGCTCCGGACCCAGCCCCTGCGTCACCACCGCCTCGGCTGTCTCGAACCAGCGGGAGGCACCGTCCAGATCCCCAATATGGATATGATGCACCGCCAGGGCGGAGAGGTACGGGATGAGGGCCGGATCCCCCGCGCCATGCAGGGCCGTGGCGTTGTCCAGGGCCTCTCGATGATACTGCGCCGCACGGTCGAATTCAGCCACCGCGTCATGCATGCGGCCAAGCAGGGAGAGCAGCGCCGGGGCATCGGCAGTTCCGGGTTGCTCCAGGATGGCCGCGGCTTGCGCCATGGCCAGGGACGGCTGCCCCTCCAGACACAGGGACTCCAGCGCGCGAATCTCCGCCGCCGAGACCGTCTCGGCAGCATCCGCGTGCCCGGCGCACACGAAACAAGCGTACACCAGACCGGCCGCCATCAGCAGCCACGCCGCAACCATCCGCAATGCGTTCATGATCATTCGTCCTGGTATCGCCTGGGCCTGAGGCAGATGGCCGCCACGGCGCACAGGCTGGCCAGCACCAGGCACAGGCGCAGCATGAGGCCCCTTGGCGAATGGAAAAAGAGAGGCGCTTCCGGACCAAAGCCATCGTCAGGCAGGATCATGCCCACCAGGGACTTGAGCCAGCCCGGCGCATCCGGCAGCGAAAATCGTGTGATGTTATGGAACAGGTATTGATAGTGGGGAAAGGCCTCGTACACCTGGGAAAACACCTCTGCCGAGGCGGCTATTTCCGCCGCCGTGGCCACACGCCCCTCGTGCGTGCGCCAGACAAAGGCGTTGTCTGACGGGGCAATCACCTTCCACATGCCTTCGTCCCAGAACTCCACCATCTGGTGTCCGCCACCCAGGCCGCGCTCGTCGGCTTCCAGATACAAGGCCCGGGCCTGGATCTTGAGCCGGCGCAAGGCCAGGATGAGCGTGCGCGACATGGTGGTGCACGGTCCGAAGCGGGCGTGCCCCTTGAGGCCAAAGCCGCCATGCCTGAGGGCCGTGGCAGCGCTGACATTGAGGGGCGACAAGCCTTCCAGACGTTCGTACCAGTCCAGTGCATCCGGAAGCAGCGGCGCGTTGATGCGGTCGTAGATGGCGCGCGCCAGGGCGATGGCCGTGGCCTCGCCATGCGTGGAAGGCGGCGGCCCCTGCATGAGGACGTCCACCGCAGGCGTGGTGCTGGCGATCAACGCATCCAGCAGGATCACGCGCTCACGGATCCGTCCCGTAAAAAACACACTACCATACAGCAGCACGAAAAACCCGATGCCTGCCGCATAAAACCCCAGCGTCCGCATGATGCTGACCTCGACGTCCTTTCCCACCCTGCCAAAAATGCACCTTTCCCCATGTCGCCCCAAAAATCAATCCACCCCGTCACGCGGGGATTGGACATGGCCGTACCCCCCACCCCCTGGCGTCTCCAGCCGCAGCACGTCCCCCGGCTCCAGATGCAGCCGGATCTTGCCCGGCAGGGGTGCCGCCGGCTGCCCGGGCCTGAGCAGCTGCGCCTGCCCCGGCACGCCAGCGCCGCCCCCCGCCACCCCCCAGGGGCCGCGGGTGCGGCGTTCGCCCAGCAGGGTGGCTTCCATGGCCTCCAGCGCCTCCAGCTCCCGCACCAGCCCGTCGCCCCCGCGATAGCGGCCCTGCCCGCCGGATTCCCGCCGCAGGGCCAGACGCCGCACGCGCACCGGGCAGGCATATTCCAGGGCCTCCACGGGCGTGTTCAGGGTATTGGTCATGTGCGAATGCACGCCCGAGGCCCCGGGGCCGGCCGCAGACGCGCCATGGCCGCCGGCCAGGGTTTCGTAATAGGCAAAGGGCTGTTGCCGACGCGAATCCAGGCCCCCCAGGGTCAGGTTGTTCATGGTCCCCTGAGATGCCGCCGGAAACCGCCCCGGCGCAGCCTGGGCCAGGGCTCCCAGGAGCACATCCACAATGCGCTGGCTGGTTTCCACGTTGCCCCCGGCCACGGCCGCGGGAAAGAGGGCGTCCACCACCGAGCCGGGCCGGGTGCGCAACGTCACCGGCCGCAGGCAGCCGGCATTGGTGGGCGCCCCGTCTGGCAGCAGGCAGCGCAGCACGTACAGCACGCACGACAGCGTGATGGCCCGCACGGCGTTCACCGAGCCCGCCGTCTGGTCTGCGCTGTCGCAAAAATCGATCTCCATGGCATCCCCCTGGATGCGCAGGCGGACGCGGATGGGGATGTCCGTGGCAGCCACGCCGTCGCCGTCCAGCACATCCTCAAAGCCGTATTCGCCGTCGGGCAGGGCGGCGATGGCGCTGCGGCACAGGGCCTCGGCATAGTCCTGCAGGGCGGCGGCCATGGCAGTCATGACGTCCGGCCCGTGCTCCGACATCAACGCCTGCAACCGGGCCACGCCGGCCAGGTTGGCCATGACCTGGGCCGCGAAGTCCCCCTCGCGCTCGGCCGGCGTGCGCACGTTGGCCAAAATGAGGGACAGCAGGGACCGATCCAGCTCCCCGGCCCGCACCAGCCGCAGGGGCGGGATGATGATCCCCTCCTGAAACAGCGAGGTGGACAGAGGCATGGACCCCGCAGACATGCCGCCCACGTCCGCATGATGCGCCCGGTTTGCCACGTAGAACCGCGGCGTGGTCTCTCCCGGCGCATGCACCGGAGCCACCAGGGTGATATCTGGCAGATGCGTGCCGCCGCGGAAGGGATCGTTGCACACGGCCATGTCCCCCGGGTCCAGGGGCACAGTCTGCATCACCGCCAGTACCGAAAGGGGCATGGACCCCAGATGCACGGGAATGTGCGCGGCCTGGGCGGCCAGACCGCCGGCGGCGTCGCACACGGCGCAGGAAAAATCCCGACGTTCCTTGATGTTGGGCGAAAAAGCCGCCCGCATGAGCGTGCCGCCCATCTCCTCGGCCGCGGCGGCGAAGCGGTGGGCAAACACCTGCAAGGCAATGGGCGAGCAGCGGGGAGCGGCCATGGTCATGCGTCCTCCGCAGACAGGGTCAGGAGCAGATTGCCCAGCCCGTCCACACAGGCCTGCCACTGCGGCGGCACCACGGTGGTGGCGGAGTATTCCACCACGATGGCCGGCCCGGGCAGGCGGTTGCCCGGTTGCAGGGCCTCGCGCTGCCAGACGGCCGTGGCATATTCCCGACCGTCAAACACCGCCGGCCGGGTGGCCAGCAGCGCGGCGGCAGGGGGCGTCTCCCCGACGAGGGGCGCCGGTGGCATGGCCGGCTGAGGCAGCAGACCGCGGGCGCGCAGGCGCAGGGTGACAATCTCCACGGGCCGGTCGGCAAAGGCCGCGCCATAGGCGGCCGCATGGCGGGCATGGAAGGCGGCGGCCAAGGTGTCGGCATCCGAAGTCTCGCCCGGCTCCGCATCCGGCGTCGCATCCGGCCAGACCACATCCAGCTCGAAGCTCTGGCCCACGTAGCGCATGTCCAGGGTCCGTTCCAGCAGCATGGCGGACTCCTCCACCCCCTCCGCCTGCAGCTCCTCCCGGGCCCGGCCTTCCAGCGGGGCGAAGGCCTCGGCCAGGCCGGCCGCGGTGTCTGCGGTCAGGGGCTGCATCACCGTGCGGGAGTAGTCCTTGAGCACGTCGGCCAGGAGCATGCCCAGGGCGGAGAACAGGCCGGGATGCTGCGGCACCAGCACCCGCGGCACCCCCAGCGTCTGCGCCAGAAAAGCCGCATGCAGCCCGCCGGCTCCGCCGAAGCAAAACAGGGTGCATTCCTGCGGGTCATGCCCGCGCTCCACGGAAATCACCCGCAGGGCCCGTTCCATGGCTGCATTGGCCACGGTGAGCACGCCTTCGGCCAGTTCCAGGGGCGAGATGCCGGCCTGCGCCGCCAGGGCCTCGCATACGGGGCGAATGCGGTCGCGGTCCAGCCGCATGCGTCCCCCCAGAAAATAATCCGGCAACAGCCGGCCCAGCAGGCAGTTTGCATCGGTGACGGTCATGGCCTCGCCCTTGCCGTAACAGACCGGGCCAGGGTCCGCGCCGGCGCTTTCCGGCCCCACCCGCAGCGCGCCGCCGGCATCCAGCCTGGCGATGGAGCCGCCGCCCGCGCCCACGGTGTGGATATCCAGCATGGGAATGCGCACCGGCAGGCCGGCGATGTGCGTCTGGGTGGTCATGGACAGACCACCGTGCAGCAGGGAGACGTCGGTGGAGGTGCCGCCCATGTCGAAGGTCAGCAGGCGGTCGAAGCCGGCGGCCCTGCCCACTTTCCAGGCTGCCACCACGCCCCCGGCCGGGCCGGACAGGATGGTGCGCACCGGCTCCTGCCGGGCCGTGGCCGCCGTGATGGCGCCGCCGTTGGACTGCATCACCCGCAGGGAATCCCCGGACGCGAGGCCGGCTTCGATGTTGGTCAGATACCGGCGCATCTTCGGAGCCACATAGGCGTTCACCGCCGTGGCGCTGGCGCGCTCGTACTCCCGGAACTCGCCCAGGATGCGATGCGACAGGCTCACGGGCAGCCCCAGGGGCACGAGGACCTCGGCCACGCGCAGCTCATGGGCCGGATTGACGAAGGAATACAGCAGGCACACGGCCACGGCCTGCACGCCGGCCGCCTGCACCGCCGCCGCCACCCGGGTCAGGGCGGCTTCGTCCAGGGGCTGAAGCTCCCGGCCCTGCGTGTCCAGCCTGCCGGGCAGTCCGAAGCAGTGGGCAGGGGCGATGCACGGCGGCTCGTGCCGATAAAACAGGTCATACAGTCGCTGCCGGGCCTGACGGCCGATGGCCAGCAAATCCTCGAAACCGGCATTGACGATGAGCGCCGCCGGCCCGCCCCGGCGCTCCAACAGGGCGTTAGTGGCCACGGTGGAGCCGTGGCGGATGTGTCGCACCCCATCGGACGCCAGAACATGCACGCCCTCGATAACGGCGTGGGACGGGTCCTGCGGTGTGGACAGCAGCTTGTGGGCGCGGAAGCCGAGGCCGTCATGACACAAGCAATCCGTAAACGTGCCACCCGTATCCACCCCGATCACATGCATGGCATTCATGGGACAAGGCATGGCAGAAAGGATGTTTGAACGCAAGCCGACGGTGCGAGCGGCCGAGCATCGCATGCTTCAATTCAAGTTGTATCAATTTTTACAAATTTGAAATAATTGCCACGCACCCTTTGACAGTTCCGTCAATCTTCGCCCTGTGCTGTCGTCATTTGCTGAACAATTCCACTACTTCCGCATTGGCACTGTTTTTTCATTCCCCGTGTGCATCGGCGGGCGTCTGTACGGGACGTCCGCATCGTTCAACATGTGGAGGCCTCCTCACGGACCATGGAAGGACATGCCATCTTTGCCACGGTGGAGGCGTTGTGCAGCTTTGGCGCCCGCTGGATGGGCGCCCAGGCGGTGGATCGCGTCAAGGGCTTCGTCAGTCAGGAGATGGCCGCCATCGGCCTGTCCCTGGGGCGGCAAAAGTTCCGCTTCCGCAACTACCTGCTGGAGGAAGCCCGGCTGCGCGTGCTGGACGCCGCCGGCGCTGCCCGGGAACTGGTGTGCGAGCCCGTGGCCTGCTCCAGGCCCGTTCGCACGCCCCTGGAAGCCGTCCTGGAGGCGCCGCCTGCCGCGGCCACGCCCGGCGCAGTCCCCCCTGCCCCCCGGCACGGCACGGTGCATTGCCTGCGCGGCCGCGATCTGCAGGCCTGCTACGCCCGCGCCTGCGCCCAGGGCGCGGCGGCCGCCATTCTGGCCACGGATCTGCCCGGCCATGCCATCCGCTGCGTGGCCTGTTCGCCGGATGGCGGCCAGGGCCTCATCCCGGCCGTGAGCATCTCCGGACACGACGCCCTCGCCCTGTTCCAGCAGCTCGGACACAGCCAGCCCCTGCGGGCGGTGCTGGACGTGCGCGGCGGCATGCGCGAGGCCGCGGCCGAGAATCTTCTGTTCGCCCTGCCCGGGGCCATCCAGCCCCCGGCATTGATCCTCGCCCGGTACGACAGTTTCTGGAACGGCGTGCATGCCATGGACGGTGCCGCCGGCCTGGCCCTGCTGCTGCATCTGGCCCGGGAACTGAGCTGGGAGGCGGCCTGGGAAGGCTGGCGGGAAACGCTGTTCTGCGCCGCCGGGGCCCAGACCCTGGGCCGATTTGGCGAGATGGCCTGCCGCGATGCCCTGTTTCGCGCCGGCCGCGCCCCGGGATTCGTGCTGGAGCTGGGCGCGCTGGGCGGCCGCGAGGGGGCGCTGGAGGTGGCCGTCTCCCCTGCCATGGCGTCCCTGTGCTCCCGGCTCCAGGAGACGGCGGCCGCCTCCGGTGTCGCCGTGGAGGCCTGGCGCATCCTGCCACCGGACGATCCGGCCGTGCTGCTCTGGAAGAATATCCCCTACCTGCGCCTGGCAGACAGCCATGGCGACCCCCTGCGCCATACGCCCCTGGACGTGCCCTCCCGGCTTAGCCAGGACGGTCTGGCCCGCGCCGCCCGGCTGGGCAGGGAGTTCACCCGCCTGCTGTGCGACACGGAGACAACGCCTTTTTGACCATCGGATCATGACAAGCCGCGTCGAATGCGCTATGCTTGATGGCATCTCCCTGCAGGGAATCCTTCAATCGGAGCGCGCCGATGCCCACATCTCACGACGATCGCACCCGGGTTCGCGAGCTGCTGCAGACGTATTGCCCCGAATTCACCACCTCCCGCTGCGGCCGGCTCGTCACCGACACCACCGAGTTCACCCGGATCGGCTATGGCGACATCATCTTCCTGGAAGACAACCATTTTTTTGTCTACCGGGACGAGGCCGAGCGCCGCTTCGGCCTGGAGGACCCCAAGTACTGGGTCAAGCGTTGCCGCCATCTGGAAAGCGGGGAGAGCAAAATCCTCAAGCTGGTGTTCCACGAGCGGTTTCCCCTGCGCATCGGCCAGCTTGAAATCCAATGCCACCGCAGCCCGGAAAAGGAGGCCCGCATCCTGGATCTGGTGCGCGGCGATGCGCGATTCATGCAGGGCCACTGCTTCCATGACGTCGTGGGCAACAATGTGCGCGTGCTGGACATCATCCGCGGCAAGCCCATCGACGAGGTGGTAGCGGCCCTGGAAGTGGATCATCCCACCTATTTTCGACAATATCTTCCCGACTATCTGGCCCGGTTCATCGCCGCATGCGAAGCCATGGAGTTCCTGCACGCGCACCAGGAAAAACACGGCGACGTGCGGCGGGACCACCTGTTTGTGGAACACGGCACCGGCCGCTGCCGGTGGATCGACTTCGACTACGCCTTTCAGTCCAACGAAAACCCCTTCGGCCTGGACATCTGGGGCCTGGGCAACATCCTGCTGCACCTGGTGGGCAAGGATCTGTACACCACCCACGACCTGCACACCCGCGGCTTTGACCCTGCCGCCGTGCAGTCCATCACCAGCGATGACATGTCCCTCATGTTCACCCACCGGGTGATGAATCTTCGCAAGATTATTCCCTACATCCCGGAAGACCTGAACCGCATCCTGCTGCATTTTGCTGCGGGATCGCCTGTCTTTTATGAATCTGTGACGGAATTGCTGGATGATCTGCGGCCAGTGCTGCAGGCCCTGCAGTGACGCACCATCAGAGGAGGATGCCGTGAACGCCAAGAACATCTTGCTGGCAGTGGATGGCTCCGACAACTCCATGCGCGCCGTGCGCTACACCGGCGCCATGGTGGGGACGAATCCCACGTTTCGCGTCCGTCTGCTGCACGTGGAGCGGCTGCCGGAACGGGACACCTTTGCCGACGATGCCTCCTGGCGGCACGCCTGCCTGGAAAATCGCGAGATCATGCAGGCGTTTCTGGCGCAGGCCCGACAGGCCCTGCTGGAAGGCGGGCTGCCTGCGGAATCCGTCACTGAGCAATACGTGGCCGCCTGCAACAGCCCGCATGCCGAGCCGGGCGCCCCGTTCTGCAGCCGCGGGTCCTCCGTCTCCCTGGAGATCCTGCGACACATGGAGCAGGATGACTTCGGCACCGTGGTCATCGGCCGGCGGGGGCTGTCCAAGGCCGAGGAATTCATCTTCGGCAGCGTGTCCAACAAGATCATGCATCTGGCCAAGGGCTGCACGGTGTGGGTGGTGGCCTGAGGCATCGGCTACCGTCCGGGGCGGCAAGATCGCAGCGTCCATTGCGAGACGGCACGTGACAGACAGCAAACCCGGCGTGGTACCCATGCCGATTGATGCTCTGACGTGTTGCGCTTCATTGCCTCCGCCGCCGCCCCTCGCTGTGCACACCATGGCATGACAG
Organism: Megalodesulfovibrio gigas DSM 1382 = ATCC 19364; assembly: GCF_000468495.1. Lineage (NCBI taxonomy): Bacteria > Pseudomonadati > Thermodesulfobacteriota > Desulfovibrionia > Desulfovibrionales > Desulfovibrionaceae > Megalodesulfovibrio > Megalodesulfovibrio gigas. Next base: position 1,277,625 of record NC_022444.1, on the reverse strand, counting down.
CTGCGTCGGAATCAGGTACGGTATGGGTCGATTCTCTGCCCCAAAGGAGCCGCCATGTCCCCGGACCGTATCGCCACTTGGTACAAAGACGCCCTCATTTATGAAGTCCACATCCGCAGCTTCAACGACGCCAACGGCGATGGCATCGGCGACTTCATCGGCCTGACCAAGAAGCTGGATTACATTGCCGACCTCGGCGTCACCGCCATCTGGCTGCTGCCATTCTATCCGTCTCCCGGTCGCGACGACGGGTATGACATCGCCGACTACCTGAGCATCAATCCCGAGTACGGGACCATGCAGGACTTCAAACGCTTCCTCAGGCAGGCCCACCTGCGGGGGCTCAAGGTCATCACCGAACTCGTCCTCAACCACACCAGCGACCAGCACGCCTGGTTCCAGCGCGCCCGCCGCGCCCCCAAGGGCTCCAGCCACCGCGACTACTACGTCTGGAGCGACACCCCGGACAAGTACACCCAGGCCCGCATCATCTTTCAGGACACCGAGACCTCCAACTGGAGCTGGGACCCTGTGGCCAAGGCCTACTACTGGCACCGGTTCTTCTCCCACCAGCCGGACCTGAATTTCGAACACCCCGCCGTGAAAAAGGAAATGTTCAAGGTGGTGGATTTCTGGCTGGGCCTGGGTGTGGACGGCCTGCGGCTGGACGCCGTGCCCTACCTGTACGAAGCCGAGGGCACCAACTGCGAGAACCTGCCGAAAACCTTTGCGTTCCTCCAGGCATTGCGCGCCCATGTGGACCGCCGGTTCCCCAACCGCATGCTCCTGGCCGAGGCCAACCAGTGGCCCGAGGACGCCGCCCGCTACTTCCGCCCCGATGAGGCAGGCGAGGCCTGCCACATGGCCTTCCACTTTCCCGTCATGCCGCGGTTGTACATGGCCCTGCGCATGGAGGACCGCTTTCCGGTGATGGACATCCTGGAGCAGACGCCAGCCATCCCCGAATCCAGCCAATGGGCCATGTTTCTGCGCAATCATGACGAACTGACGCTGGAGATGGTCACCGACGAAGAGCGCGACAGCATGTACCGCAGCTTTGCGCCCAACCCGCGCGCGCGCATCAACCTGGGCATCCGCCGTCGCCTGGCGCCGCTGGTGGGCAACGAGCGACGCGTCATCGAGCTGCTGCACATCCTGCTGTTCACCCTGCCCGGCACGCCAGTGCTGTACTATGGCGACGAGATCCGCATGGGCGACAACATCTACCTGGGCGACCGCAACGGCGTGCGCACCCCCATGCAATGGAGCGCGGACCGCAACGCCGGCTTTTCCAAGGCCAATCCGCAGCAACTCTATCTGCCGGTCATCATCGATCCTGAATACCATTATGAAGCCGTCAATGTGGAGAATCAGGAATCCAACCCGGCATCGTTCCTCTGGTGGGTGCGCCGGGCCATCGCCATCCGAAAGCGACACGACAGCTTCAGCCGCGGCACCTTGCGCTTTGTGCCGCATGCCAACCCTCATGTGCTGGCCTACATCAGAAGCTATGGAGACGAATCCATCCTGGTGGTGGTCAATCTTTCCCGTTTCGCCCAGGCCGTGCGGCTGGATCTGCGGGAATACAAACGCTGCACCCCGTTGGAGCTGTTCAGCGGCAACCCGTTCCCCTCCATCGGCCAGTCTGGCGAGGAGCTGTACACCCTGACCCTCACGCCCCATGGCGCGCTGCTGCTGCAACTGGAGCACAGCACCGCCGAGCGCATGCGTGCCCAGGTGGAGCCGCCATTGGCCTCCCTTGCCATCAGGCCCGGCGGATTCCTGGACCGTGCGGCCAAGGACGTGCTGGAGGAGCGCGTGCTGCCGGACTACCTCAAGCGGCGCGGCATCATCACCTCCCGCCATCGCGACCTGCGACGGCTGGAGCTGCTGGAAGCCCTGCCCATGGGCGAACGCGATCAGCCCGTGTGGCTGCTGATTCTGCGGTGGGATCCCCCCACCGGTCCCAGCGTGTTCCTGCATCTGCTGGTGAGCGCGCACTTTGGCCAGGATGCCCAGCGCCAGCTGGAGGAGCACGCGCCGCTGACCCTGTGCCGGTTCCTCTCGGAGCCGGGCCAGGAGATGGGCATGTTGCGGGAGGGGTGGCCGGACCACACCCCGGCCCAGACATTTTTGCGCCACTTTGCCCAGTCGCGCAGCATCCAGGCCTCCCGCGGCACGGTGGAAATCCAGCGGCTGCACCAAGGCCCGCACAAGGAAGGCGCGCTGCAGGCGCTGGGCGGCCGCGCCGTGGCCACCTACGAATCCCTGCCGCAGCACATGGCCCGCGTGGAAATGGGGGACCTGCACCTCAAGATCTACGGCCGTACCGAAGCCGGTCCCCGGCCCGGCGCAGAGATGCTCCAGGCCCTGCAAGGTCGCGGTCCACTGGTGCCGGAGCTGCACGGGCTGCTGACCTACCGGGCAATCCCGGGGCGGCCCGTGCTCATGGCCGCGCTGTATCGCCAGCCCCATGCCGAGGCCTGCCTGACAGACATGTGCCGTAATCAGCTCCAGGCCGTACTGGAAGCCCTGCTCTCGGATCGCGCCTCCCTGGCCCAGCCGCCGGCTCCGCGCCGCTATGCGGCCATCTTTACCAATCCCGAACCCACCCCGCCGCCGGCCTGGGTTCCCGGTTTCGTCCATGATCTGTTCCTGCGGCTGGGCGAATACATGGCCTGCCTGCACACCACCCTGGCCGAACCCGTCCTGGGCAGGGGGTTTGTGCCGGAACCGTTCTCGGTCCTCTATCAGCGTTCCGTTTTTCAGAGCATCCAAAGCAGCGTGAAAAACGCCTGCGCCTCGCTGGACTGGCATGGCCCGCAGCAGGCGGAGGAGGTTGCCGCCCTGGCTGCCACCCTGGCCGGCCGGCGCAACGAGGCCATCCGCCACCTGAAACAGCTGACGAATCTGCAGCTGGATTGTCTGAAAATCCGCATCCATGGCGATTGCCGGCTGGAGATGCTGCGCTTCACCGGCAAGGAGCTGTTCCTGGCAGATCTGGACGGCGACGAGGCCAGGAGCCTTTCCGAACGCGCCATCAAACGCAACTGCCTGCGAGACATGGCGGACCTGGAGCGCTCCCTGTGGCGCATCTCCCACGAGTTGCTGACAAGCCTGCGCACCATCCGGCCCGAGGACGCCACGCTGCTGACTCCCTGGGTGGACGCCTGGACCCGGCAGCTCTTCGGCACCTGCCTGCAGGCCTATCTGCAGACCCTGGACCAGCCGGCCCGGCGCCACCATGGCGGCGCGGATCTGCTGCCCAGCCGGGCCGCGGAGGCAGCGTTCCTGTTCCAGACATTCCTGATGGACCGGCGTTTCCGGGAGATCGCCATCGCCATGGAAGGCGGCCCCGGAACCTCATGCGTGGCGGCGCTGCTGGCTTCCAGCCTGGCCATGCTGGATGAGGCGGCGCAACACACGCCAACATAGAGCGCATTGTTTTTGAAAAGAACTCTCGGGGGAAGAACCCCCTTTCCAAAGACTGTTATTGTGATNTATGAAAGTTTTGGAAGGGGAGAGCGCGAGAGGGGAGAACCTTTTGTAAAAAGGTTTCCCCTCTCGCGCGGATCTTGTTCAAGAGTACGCTCCCTACGCCAACGTGTTGCGGCCTTCTTCCAGGGATGCGGTGACGGGAATGATGGTAGAGAAGCCGGACATGTCGAAAATTTCCTTCACATAATCCTTGAGCGAACAGCAAACCATGCTGCCGCCCTTGGCCTTGAGAGCCTTGGCCGCGCGCAGGAATTCCCGCAACCCGGCGCTGGAAACGTATTCCAGGGTGGTCAAATCCAGGGCGAGCTTGAGCACGCCGTCGTCGATCAGCTGCATCATCCCGGTGCCGAAGGTCCCGGAGGTGGCCGCATCCAACCGGCCGCTCACAGAGACAATGCAGATGCCTTCTTCCATGCGATGGGCAAAATCCATACCTTTCCCCTTGCAATCTCAGAGCGTCTACGGTGGTTGGCAGAGCATTTTCAGTTCGAAAAAGGACATTGCGAGAGGGAAAACCTTTCTTTAGAAAGATTTTCCCCCGAAAGTTCTTTTCAAAAACAACGTGCTCTACAACAAGGACACGCCCAGGCGTTTTTCCTGCCTGGCCAGGGCATCCAGGGCGCTGCGGTCCCACTGGCTCACCCGGGTGGCCAGGGCCTCGCACAGCTTCAGGCCGATTTCCGGGTACTGCTGCATGGCCCGTTGCAACTTTTCCCGCGTCAGTGTGAGATAGGAAAGCGGCTCGGCAGCCACCACGGTGTAGTTGTGCGCCTCCTTGCCCAGCAGGGCCAGACCGCCCACGCAATCCCCGGGGCCAAAGGCAACGTCCGGCTCGCGCGCACCGGCTGCCGGAGCCTCGGCTGCGGCATAGGCGTGCAGGGAACCGGAAAGCACCACGGCCAGAGCCGCGGGCAGCTCCCCACGATGAAACAGCGGCTCGCCGGGCTTCAGCGTCTCCCGCGTGGAGAGATAAGCCAGGAGCTTGAGGGGCTCCAGGGCCAGACCGGAAAAGAGCCAGGTTTGGCGGTACTGATCCAGATTGCGCTGGAATTCGCTTTGGCCCTCGGCCGCGCTGTTGGACGCGGCTTCAGTGCTGCTGGGCGCCGTGAACGAGCTCATAAAGGCTCCCCTTCTTGGCCATGAGGTCGGCATAGGATCCCTGTTCCACGATCTTGCCGGCCTTCATCACGGCCACCTGGTCGAAATTCTTAATGATGTCCAGCCGGTGCACCACGGCAACAAGCGTGGAGCGGCCCTTCCATTTGGTTTCGATGAGGTTCTGGATGCGGGACTGGGACCGGTTGTCCAGGGCGGAGGTGGCTTCGTCCATGATCAGGATGGGCGGCTCCTTCATGAACGCGCGGGCAATGGCCAGCTTCTGCTTCTGCCCGCCGGAGAGGCGGTCGCCCTTGGTGCCCACGCGGAACTGCATGCCGATGGCGACCACGGCCTCCAGCATGTCCTGCTCGATGAGCAGCATGACAATGGCCTGCTGGATGCGCTCCATCACGTGGGGCTGGTCGGTCTTGGCCTTGCCGAAGAGGATGTTGTCCAGGATGGGCTGGGAGTCGATGTAGCCGTCGGCCCGGTAGAAGCTCACCGCGCCCGGGTCGTGGGCTTCCAGGGCAGCGCGGAAGCGGGAACGGCCTTCCAGCACCAGGGCTTCCAGCAGGCGGGAGAAGGGAGCCATCTTGTGCCGGCCAGGGGTGAAGCGCAAGGCCACTTCCAGCAACTGATCCTGCTCCTCCCTGGGCAGCTGGGCCAGGGTCACGCGGCCGCGGGCCACGTATTCCTTCCAGCGTTCCAGCTCCTCGGGCAGGATGGGGCTTTGCTCGAAGAAGAGTGCGTCTTCCGGCAGCTCGCCCAAGATGTCCACGGTTTGGCGGGCCAGCTCGTCGCCCAGGGTCAGCAGGGGCAGGCGCAACTGGGCATCGCCGAGGAATTTTGTGAAGAAGCTGCTTTTCGCCAGGTTTTCCACGGCGTATTCGGGCTTCACCGGGTGTCCGAAGATGAGGTTCGCCGCCACGCTGGAGTGTTCCAGATAGCGCCCCTCCTCGAAAAATTCCAGGTGATCCGCCAGTTCCGGCCCATGATCGTTGCGGAAGTCCTGACGGATGGCGATGATCTTGTTGCGCAGCTCGGCCTGGGCGCCCTGCTCCGGGGCCAGGATGGTGTTCAGGCCGAAGCGCAGCACGTCCTGGAAGATGCCGGTCTGCTGCACCACTTCGATCATGCGGTCCAGGCTGGGCAGCAGGGCGGGATCGGTGATGCGGCCCTGGGCGTCTCGCGGGGCCTCCAGGGGCAGGTCAGCCTCCACGCCATAGAGCAGGTTTTCCTGGATGGTGCCATCAAAAATGAACGGCGCCTGGGCCACATAGCCCATGTTGTGGGCCACGTCGCTCTTGGGCAGGTCGGCCACCTCGCGGCCGTCGATCTGCACACTGCCGCCGGTGTATTTGTAGAGCTGGCCCATGCACTGGGCCAGGGTGGACTTGCCGCTGCCGGAAAAGCCCACCAGGGCCAGATGTTCGCCATTGGCCAGGCTCATGTCGATGCCGTTGAGCAGGCGGATGCCGCCTTCCACCTCGAAGACGAGATTCTTGATCTCGATGGCTCCGGCCAGGTCCTGCTTGGCCCGCGCATCGGCCGGCTGCAGGATGAACTCGGGTTCCACGTCGAAGGCTTCCATGGTCTTGGCGTAGCGGATCTTGGCGTCCTGATACACCTGATAGAAGTCCATCAACTCCTTCCAGGGGTCATAGATTTTTTCATACGCCGAGAGGAAGGCCACCAGGGCCCCAAGGTCGAAGCGGCCGTTGATGGCCAGCCAGCCGCCCACCAGGAAGAGCAGGAAGGGGCCGGTGCTCTGGAACAGGTTGTTCAGCACCTTCACCCCCTGGCGGTACAGCGTCCAGGTGATGCGGATGCGATAAAGATCCTGCAGATAGCGGAAATACTTGCGGCTCTCGATGTGGAAGGAACCGTTGCCGTGGATTTCGTGAATGCCGCCAATGGATTCGCTGATCTTGTTGGAGAGCACCCGAGTGGATTCCACACGGGCCTTGTTCCAGTTGTTGGTGCGGCGCTGCAAGGGCGGCAGCAGGAAGATGAGCACCGGGTACAGAGCCAGGGAGATGGCCGCCATGGTGGGCGACAGGTAGAACATGTACGCGGCGAAACTCACCAGCGTCAGGATATTGGTGACCGGGATGGCGATGGCCGCGCCCACGAACTCGCCGGCCGCCGTAAGCTCCTGCACCAGGGACGCGATGACCGTGCCGGCCGAGGTCTTGCGGAAAAAGCTCAGGGGAAGCGTCAGAATGTGCTCGAACAGCTGCTGGCGCATCTTCTGCAACGCCCGCTCGCCGATGGACGTCTGCAGCAGGGTGATGACGTACTTGAGCCCGCTGGCCAGCAACACCGAGGCCAGGTACAGCCCGCTGTACAGCACCAGCAGTTCCACCTGCTTGAGGCTGATGGCCTCATTGATGATCTTCTTCTGCATCTCCAGGGGGAACACCCGCGCCGCAACCGTGACGCCGATGACCGCCAGCAACAGAAGCTGCAGCTTGACGTTGCTTTCCTTGACCCAGGCGAACAAAGGCTTTTTGGTGACCATGGGCGTTGGGGGTCCCTGGCTGAAGGTGCTGTGCTGCAAGGCGGCCCCTCGCCCATATGGCGACAAGAGCCTGTCATTTCCCGTTCAATACTGCCCTGCTTGGGCATGCAACGCAAGTCTTCCGACCAGTTTTCCTGCGGGTTTTTCGCGCGGTACAGCCGGTCCGTCCTACGCCTCCCGCCGCACGGCGCACAGCAGCCCCCGCAGCTGGTAGGATCCGAAGGCCGGATCATAGGGCGGGGCATCACTGGTCAGGCAGTTGGCGTTGCTCTCGAACACGCCCCCCCTGCCCTCTCCGGGCTCCTGGCGCTCGGGGAACCACCAGCCGTGGTCCACGCTGATCACATCCGGCCGGATGTCCGCCGTCACCCGGGCCTTGAAGCGCGCCTCGCCCCGCGGCGAGCGCACGACAATCCAGTCGCCGTCGGCAATGCCCTCCCGCGCTGCGGCCTCGGGATGCAGTTCGGCCAGGGGATCCGGCCGGCGACGCCGCAGGCTGGGCGCCTGGCGATGCTCGCTGCAGAAGAACTCCCGCCGCCGCGCCCCGGTGATGAGCAGATACGGAAATTCGGCGACCAGATCCGGTCGGGAGACCGGACTTTCCGGCGGTTCGGCCGCGGCAGGCAGCGGATCGTACCCCAGCCGATCCAGCACGCCCGAGACGAACTCCACCTTGCGGGATCGGGTGCGGAATCCTTTTTCCTGATATTTATGATAGACAAACGGCGGATGGTGCACGAATTGCCCGGCCAGGGCCTCGAAATCCAGGCCCGTGGGGGCCAGCTGCTGGTCGAAGAGGGCTTCCAGCGCTTCTTCCGCGCCCGGCAGATCCAGGCGGCGGGCCAGGTCGATCAGGATACGCTCCACCTGCCGGCATCCGGCCACTTCCATGCATTTCTTCTGGGCAAACAAAGCGTTGCCAGCCACAAAGGGCAGCTCCACCACTTGATCTATCTCCGGCCACATGGCCCCGGGCAACACGTAGTCGGCCAGGGCGGCGGACGGGGTCATGAACAGTTCGATGGCCACGATGCAATCCAGCCCCAGCATGGCCTGCCGCAGCCGGCGCGGGTTGGCGATGGTGGTCAGCGGGTTGGTGCCCACCATAAACATGCCGCGCACGGGGTACGGATCCCCCTGCTCCATGGCCTTGACCACCGCCGGAATGTGCGCCGAGGGCATGAAGGCGTGGAACCCGCCCAGCAGCTTGAACTCCCTGGCCCCGAGGCGCTTTTCCAGCATGCCATCCGGCAGATCCTGCTTGCGCACGGGATACGGTCGCGCCAGCCGCATGCCCAGGATGTCCCCGCCGGGCACGTCCAGATTGCCCGTCAGTCCGCGCAGGCAGGCGATGGCCCGCACCGTCTGCAGGCTGTGGGGAGTCTGTTCCATGGCCACGCCCCAGTCCAGGATGCCCGGTGTGGCCGTGGCGTAGCGATGGGCAGCGGCGCGGATGTCTGCCGCCGGCACGCCGCAGACCTGCTCGGCCCAGGCCAGGGTGCAGGGGGCCACGCGCTGCCGCAGGGCCTCAAAGCCATGGGTCCAGCGGTCCACAAACGCGACATCGTACAGATTGGATTCGATAATCTCCCGGCACATGGCCAGGGCCAGGGCGGCATCCGTCCCCGGGCGGAGGGGCAGCCACAGGGCGCAACGGCGGGCCGTTTCCGAACGACGGGGATCAATGGCGATGCCGAAGGCCCCGCGGTCCAGGGCCTGCGCCACCGGGAAGGACAATTCCCCGTCCGGCCCGGACACCAGCGGGTTGTGCCCCCAGAACAGAATGGTCTGCGGCGGGGTGTCGCCGTAATAGTCCCCGGTCACAAAACCGCCATAGGTGAGGTTTGCGGCCGTGATGCGCGGGATGAAACAATTGGCCAGGCCGGGCTCGAACCAGTTGGGCGTGCCAAAGGTATTGGCGAAACGCAGCACATGCAGGTAATAATAGCGGCCCGTGCCCTGGGCGATGGCCAGGGCTTCCGGCCCGTGCACCTCCCGCAGCCGACGGAGCCGGCCGGCCACGGCGTCCAGGGCCTCATCCCAGGAGACCGGCTCGAACTGCCCGGACCCGCGAGGGCCCACGCGCTTGAGCGGCGAGCGCAACCGGTCGGGATGATGCACGAGTTCCGGCGTGGCCACGCCCTTGACGCACATGCGGCCGCAGTTGAAGGGCGACCCCTTGCGCGGGACGACACGCCGCAGGCGGCCGTCCTCCAGGTGCAGATGCACGGCGCAACCGCCGTGGCAATTGCGGCAGATGGCGGAACGAACGATCTCGGCGGGCATGTCGGGTATATCGGGCATGTCGGGCTCCTTCACGCGGGGCTGGAACCGCCATCCTGCCACGGGACCGGTCAGGACGGAAGAGAGTTTCGGAACGCCTGGTTTGTTGACACACATCAAGGACGCGCACCCGGCCGCCAGGATACCATCAGTCCATGCACAGGATCACTCCCCTCCTCGTCACACTGGCGTTGCTGCTGTTTGCCGCGCACACCCTGCGCCTGGGGGATCTGGGTCTGGTGGCCGCCCTGCTGGGCTGCATTGCCCTGGCCTGGACCCGATGGGCCTGGGCCCGCTGGACGCTCACGGCGGTCCTGGGCTGGGGGGCGGTGGTCTGGGTGCAGACCGGATCCCGACTGGTGGCCATGCGGCTGGCCATGGACGCGCCCTGGGAGCGGCTGGCGTTGATCATGGCCGCTGTGACGCTGGTCACCGTGGCGGCCATGGGCTGCCTGCACCTGCCGGCGGCGCGGCGACGCCATGCCACCGGGGCAGAGACCGCCGCCGTGCGCGCCGGGGCAGTGCTCCTTACGGCCCTGCTCCTGGGCGTGGCCCGGGCCAAGGCCGGGTTTCCCATCCTGCTGCTGGACCGCTTCGCCCCGGGCTGGGGCTGGCTGCAGATCGCGGGCATGGCCTGGTATGCCGGCTGGCTGGCCCAGGCCGTGCTGGATCCCCGCCGTCACCGACGCTGGCGGCCCTGGCTCTGGGCGGGCTTCTCAGCGCTGTTCTTCGGCCAGCTGTTGTTGGGGCTGGCGGGCTGGACCGTGTTCCTGATGACCGGGACGCTGCACCTGCCCGTGCCGGCACTCATCCTCGGCGGGCCATTGTTCCGCGGCGAGGGTCTCTTCATGCTGATCTTGTTCCTGTCCACGGTGGTGCTGGTGGGACCGGCCTGGTGCAGCCATTTGTGCTACATCGGGGCCTGGGACGATCAGGCCTCGCGCCGGGCAGGCCGCATCAAGGGCAGCGCCGGACGATGGATCTGGCTGGGGCGGGGCGCGACGCTGGCGTTGACGGTGATCGTAGCCCTGGGCCTGCGCGCGGCGGGTGTGCCGGGGACCACGGCAGTATGGATTGCCGCGGGATTCGGCCTGCTGGGCGTGGGCGCGATGCTGGCCCTTTCCACCCGCATGGGGAGCATGATCCACTGCACGACGCTGTGCCCCATGGGACTGGTGGGCAACTTGCTGGGCCGCTGCACCCCCTGGCGCATGGCCATGGGGCAAGGCTGCACCAGATGCGGCGCCTGCAGCCGGGTGTGTCGGTACGGAGCACTGGAGACGGCAGACATCGAACGCGGCCGCGCCGGCCTGTCCTGCACCTTGTGCGGGGATTGCGTGGCCGTGTGCAGGCATGCGGCCATGGAATACCGCTGCACCGGCCTCTCCGCCGGCACGGCCCGCCGGGTGTTCATCGTCCTGGTGATCAGCCTGCACGCAGCCTTCGCCGCCGTGGCCCGGCTGTAGCGCCTGTTGTTTTTGAACGGCGTTGTCGGGGGAAAACCTTTCTGAAGAAAGGTTCTTCCCCCGACCCCCCTTCCCAAAGANTTTTTCAAAATTAAAATGCTCTAGGGTGTTCGCGTCGGAAGCCGCACACCGCACGCGCACCATCTTCTTGCCCGACACTGTCGCCCCTGGCAAGATGGCGACGGCTCCCCCTCGAAGCCGTCGCCATCTTGCCGGCAGATCATCCGCGCGGACGCACCACGCCTCACTGGATCTGAATCACCCGGAATTCCACCCGCCGGTTTTGCCGGCGGCCTTCCTCGGTGTCGTTGCTGGCCACGGGCATATCCTTGCCCCGGCCCTGCACTTCCAACTGTTCGGTGTTGATGTCGTATTTTGTCAGCAGGTACTGCCGTACGCTTTCCGCACGCTCGCGGGAGATGCGCAGGTTTGTTTCGTCGCTGCCCACATTGTCCGTATACCCCACCAGAATGCACCGCAGGTGCGGCGAGACCGAGAGCATGCGGCCCAGGGCTTCCACAGCGCCGGCGGCCTCGGTCTGGATGTCGGTCTGCCGGGAATCGAAGCACACGGCCCCGAATTCCTGCACGGCCGGCACGCCCGGAGCCGTGGCGCTGCCCAGGCCATACCGCGCGGCCAGGGGGCTGGCGGGTCCCGGCGCCGGGGACGCAGGCGCAGCCTGGGCCGTGCGGGGGGCGTCCAGAAACTCCACGGCGAGCTGATCTGCCGCCACGCCGTAATATCTGGACAGGTAGGCCTGGATGCTTTCCGCCCGCGCCAGGGAGAGCTGCTGATCCGCCCCGGCGCCGCCGTGCTTGGCCGTGACGCGGGCCTGCACGTCCGGATGCTTGCGCAGGTAGCGACCGATGGCCTCCAGAGACTTGCGGGATTGCGGCGTCAGCACATTGGAATTGGCCGCAAAGTTGAGGGCCATCATCTCGGCGGGCAAATCGTCGCCGGTGTAGGCCTTCCAGGTGCCGGAGAGCACGAGCTCGGCGCGACGGTTGCGGGCTTGGCCACGCTCCGAGGCATTGGAGACCAGGGGCCGGGCGGCCCCGTGGCCGCGGGCGACGATGCGGTCGGCTGGCACGCCATGGCGCGCTTCCAGGGCCTTTTTGATGGCCCGGGCACGCTCCTCGGACAAGGCCTGGTTGGCATCGTCCGTGCCGCGGTTGTCGGTGTGGGCATCCACGATCAGGCGCATGTCGGGATTCTCGCGCAGCAACGTCGCCAGGGCCGCCAGCCGTTCTTCGCTGTACGGAGGCAGGCCGTTCTCGTTGTCCGGATACTGCAGGGCAAGTTTCATGAACACCGGCACCATGCAGCCCTCGCTGTCCACCGCCTTGCCAGAAGGCGTGTCGGGACAACGATCCAGTCGATCTTCAATGCCGTCGCCGTCGGCATCCGCAATGCGCGTCATGGACGCCGAGGCCATGGCCGCCGTGGGCGTTTGACGCGCAACGGACGCCGCGACCGGCGTGTTCCGCTGGTTGCACCCGTACAACAATACGGATGACGCCACCAGCAACGCACACCACAGCAATGATGACAGGCGGTTCCAGCAACAAGCCCGTCCCTTTTTGATGACTGACAAGCGTACCATGATTCTTCCCTCCCGTGCGCATCCCCCGATGCCGACTGCGCACTGTCCGGCAACACCGCGAACAATGAATGGACATATATATCGCGATATTCATCACGGCTGTGGATTTTTCGCAAGCATCTTTTCTGGACGGCATGTGGTGCATGCGGATCTCGTCACAATTTCATCAATGATATTTTCATGATATATCCTAAAAAGCACCGCGTCGGCCCTGCTATGACGTCAAATTACCACAAACCGCCTCGCCTGTGCCGTTTTCCCTTGCAAGATGCCGCAATCCAAGGCATCACCGCTCCACCATGCCAGCACTTTGCATCATCACCGCCGCCCTGCTCTGGGGCTGCATCGGCCCCCTGGCCAAGATCGCCATGGCGGCGGGCATGCAGCCGGCCGAAATCGCCTTGTACCGCATCCTCTTCGGCTGGATGCTGTTTGGCGGGGAAGCCGTGCTGCGCGGCCGGGTACACGTGGCCCGGCGGGATCTGCTGCTTGTGCTGGGATTCGGGGTCTGCGGGGTGGCCGGACTGTTCGGCATGTACATGAAGGCGGTGGAAGCCGGCGGGGCGGCCCTGGCCTCGGTGTTGCTGTACACCGCGCCGGCCTGGGTGGCGCTGCTTTCCCGGCTGCTCCTGGGCGAACGGCTGACCCGGCGGACCCTGATCGCCGTGGCCCTGACCATTCTTGGCGTGGCCGGGGTGAGCTTCGGGGCGGACGCCACCAGCGCGACCATCGGCCTGCCCGCCCTGTTCTTCGGGTTGGGCTCCGGCCTTTCCTATGCCTTGTATTTCATCTTCGGCAAACTCTTTGAGGGACGGTATCAGACCTCCACCCTCTTCCTGTACGCCATGCCGGCCGGGCTGGCCACCATGGCCTGCTTCTCGCCCTTTGCCGGCGTGCCCAGCCTGGAAGGCCTTGCCGCCTGCGCTGCCCTGGCTGTGCTGTCCACCTATGGGGCGTACCGCATTTATTACATCGGCCTGGCGCACATGCCGGCCACCCGGGCCGCAGTGCTGGCCACTCTGGAACCGGTGTTCGCTGCAGCGCTGGCCTATGCCATGTTTGGTGAGCAGTTCGGATGGCTGGGCTATGCCGGCGGGGGGCTGATTCTGGCCGCCGTGGCCGTGACCATCCAGCGTGCGCCGCGACGTCCGGCCGCCTCCACCTCGACGACGGCTTGAGCTACTGCCCCACGCCGAACAGCTCGCCCTGCACCACAAACACCCGCGTATGTCCGCGCGCCATCAGGCGCTGGGCAATCTCCACGTCATAATGCCGGCTCACGGTGCGGCCTGTCACCAGCACGGGGGCGTCCAGATCGCGCCGCCCCAGGTGCATGGCGTACAGAAAATCGAACAGGGTGGGCGGCAGATTCACGGCGCCGGCCGGCGGATTCTCCTTGTGCAGCTCGGGCAGGCGGGCATCGATGAGCAGCGCGCCCTCCGCCGTTGCCAGTCGTCCGGCCTCCGTGGCGTCCACCAGCACCGGATGCGGCGGATGGAACGATGCTGGCACAAGTTCCACGCCGTACGGGTTGGCCATGTTGAACAGCAGGCCCAGGAGCGCCCCAACCAGGAGAATGGCAGCCACGTCCACGCCCGTGGCCCGGGCCAGACGTCGGGCATGCCCCACAAGCCGGCTGCGGACCTCGGCAAAGGCCTGCTCCAGGGCCGCCACCCGGGACCGGCTGCTGGTGAGCTCTTCCAGGGTGCGGGCCAGGGCTTCGTTGCGGGTGGCCAGATCCTGGTTCAGGGCGGTGATGGTTTCCATGGACATGACATTCCGGAAGTACACCAGAAAGAGCCGCCCGAGATCGGTAAACAGATTGGCCTCGCCGGATACGCCGTCCCGGGCGTCCTCATCCCGAGATTCCGGAACGCCCTGCCCCCCCTGGGCGTCCTCCTGGCGGGAGACTTCCGCCAAAGACGCCGCCGTGAGGGCCAGCCCCAGATAGCGATCATCCAGCCGGAACACGGCCGCCAGATGCGGCGGAAACGGCCAGGCTGCCTCCAGCTCTTGCGGCAGGAACGAGAGGGGCAGAAAGGCGCCGTGCTGAAAGCCTTCGAAGCCGCAGGCCGTCAGGGCGGTGTACACCAGACGCTCGGCCTCGCGCAGGTCCAGCCTGCGGTCGCCGCACTGGATGGCGACATCCAGGCCGGTGCAGGTCCAGTCGGCCGTGGCGGCGGTTCTGTCCAGCAACAGCACGCCGGCCGCCGTGGCTCCCAGGCCGCCCATGGCCAGCAGGGCAAATGCCTTGCGCAGTTCGCCGGAGGTGCTGCAGGCGGCAAAATCCAGGGCGGCATCGTGCAGGGCGTGCAGGTGCAGCAGGCGACGGTCCAGGGCCTTGCGGGCCTCGGCTGCCTGGCGCAAGGCGGCGGAAAGGGATTTGTTGGCAGCGGCCATGCCGGCGTTGAGGGCCTGCACGCGTGCCATGGCCTGGCGGGTTTCCATGGCCTGGAGGAACACATCCAGGAGGTGGGACAAAAAGCATTCTTCTTCTGCGGAATAGGTGCCGCCCCGCACGGGCTCGCCCAGGCCCAGCAGCCCGCCGCTCAAGTGGGCGGCGTCCTCGCCCGGCCGGGGAGGGAGCTGAAACCCCAGCACCAGCCGCGTGCTGGCCGGCACGCGCAGGTCGTTTCCCGGTGGACCACGCATGATCAGATGCACCCGCGCCGGGCCGCCCTGGGGAGCGGCAAGCACGGTGCCAGGAGGCGGCGTGAAGCACGCGGCCATGGCCTCCAGGCCCGGCGCAGCCATGCCGCGCACTGCCGTCATGACACCATCGCCGGCCGCCTCGGCGTCCCGCGCCTTGACGCTGAGAAACCCGGCCGCTGCGCCCACGGCACCCATGGCAGAAAGCAGAAACACATCCAGAAACTGCGGCCAGCCCGGTGCGGCAGTCAGCTCCCGCTGCACCTCGGCCAGGATGTCCAATCGGAAGCCGCACGAGGGAGCTGCCGCCTCGCCAACGGACACTGCTGCACTGCGCTGCAGCGAGGAAATCTGGTGCGGCGAATCTGACAAGGCCATTCCCCCAGTCGCCAGCCCGACATCTGGCATCAGAGCCGAGACAACGCCTCCACCGCCTCTTCCTCACCCTCATAGAGCGTGGCGAACCGCGTGACGCCCACCACCTCGAACACCCGCCGGAAATTGTCCGAAATGCCGGTAATGCCGGCCTTCATCCCCTTGCGGGCCCCTTCCATAAGCAGTTGCGTCAACAGGGCGATGCCTGCGCCGTTAATGGTGGCCGTCTCCTGCAGCTTGAGCACCACGCGCTGCTTTTCCGAGGCGATCAGCGAGTTGTAGGCGTCCTGCAACACGGTTTCCGAACGCGACGTGATGTTGCCCTGGATTTCCAGCACGGTCACCGGGCCACGATCTTCCATGCTGACGCGATTTTCCGCGCCAAGATGGCGGGAAATGCGCTCCTGGGCGCGACGCAAGGCCGCCTCCAGGGCGTCTTTCTGCACGGGCTTGTTGATGAAATCCGCGGCGTTCAGGTTCAGGGCCTGGATGGCCAGATCCATGTCCCCATGACCGGTGACCACCACCACCTCCGTGACTGGATCCAGGGCCTTGATTCGCGTCAGCACCTCGATGCCGTCCATCCCGGGCATTTTGATGTCCGTGATGACCACCTCCGGCCGCTCTCGCTGATACATGGCCACGCCCTCTTCGCCGTTCTCGGCCGTGAGGATCTCATAGCCGTACGCCTCCAGGAACAGCTGCATCATGTCCAGGGTGGGTCGTTCATCATCGATGAGCAGGATTCGCATGCGCGCCTCGTTGCAGGTGGTGTACCGTCAGGGGACGGCGGGGAACGTCATGGTGAATGTGGCGCCTTCGCCCGGCACACTCTCCACGGTGATGTCGCCTTGATAGTCCTTGACGATGCCATAGGAGATCGCCAGGCCCAGGCCCATGCCCTTGCCCGTCTCTTTGGTGGTATAGAACGGCTCGAAAATTTTATCCAGAACGGATTGTGGAATGCCGGTGCCCGTGTCCGACACTTGCAGGCCCACGCGCCCGTTGCGGGCAAAGGAAGTGATGCGCAGGACGCGCTCCAGCTGTTCGACGTCCTTGCCTTCCTTGATCCAGGCGGTTTCCTTGGCGAGGATAGCGTCCCGGGCGTTGGTGACCAGATTGAACAGCACCTGCTCCAGCCTGTTGTTGTGGGCCAGGATGCGGGGCAACTCCGGAGCGAGGTGGAAGACCACCTCGATATTGGAGAGGGCCAGCTGCTGCCCCAGGATGTTGAAGACCCCCTTGATGGGCTTGGTGATCTCCATCTTTTCCTTGGTCAGATCCGCCTTGCGGCCGAATTCGCGCAGGGTGGTGATGATTTCCGAGGCCCGGTCTACCTGCCGGCTGATTTCGGCGGTCACCTTCTTCAGGGAATCGCGGGGAATATCACCCTCCCGGGCAGCGATGAGATGCAGGTACTCACTGCCAAGCTTGATGGCGTTCAGGGGCTGGTTGATCTCGTGGGCCATGCCGGCGCTCATTTCGCCCAGACTCTTCATCTTGCTGGCCTGGATGAGCTGGGCATCCTTCTCGATCATGTCCTGGATGTCATTGGTGGACACGATGATGGCCGGCTTTTCTTCGTAGGTGGTGGCGCAGGCGTGGATGTTCACATAAAAAGCCTCGCCGCCGCGCTTGTAATTGATGACCTTGGGCAGAAACATGCAGCCGGCCTGGGAGTCTTTGTCCTCCATGGAAAAGGTGGGGTGGCAGGCGTCCACAAATTCCGGGGACAAATCCTGGAAGGAGACGCCCAACAGCTCGATCTTGTTGTAGCCGTAAGTCTCCAGGGCAATGGGGTTGGCGTCCAGCACGGAGAGGGTTTCGCAGTCCAGCACGAAGATGGGGTCCGGCCCGGAATGGAACAGGGAGCGGTATTTCTGCTGGGAGCGTCGCAGCTCGGTGCGGTACTCCTTGATGTGCTTGACCATGTCCTCAAAGGCGTTGGCCAGCTGGATCACCTCGTCCCCCACGCGGCCACCGAACTCCATGCGCACATCCAGGTTGTCGCGGCTGATTTCCTGACTGAGGCGGATGAGTTGATGAATGGGCCGGGTGATGTGCCGGGACAGACGCTCCGAAATGAAGGTCATGATCAGGAAAATTCCTGCGATGAACCCCAGAAAGGCCATGCGCAGCTTGCCCACAATCTGATCGATGTGCTCCTTGGACAGGCCCACGTGCACGCTGCCCACACTGTAAATACCCTCCTTGACCGGCACGGCCACGTCGTAAGTGGGTTCATCAAAGGTGTTCAGCAGCTTGATGGAGTGGCTTTGCCCCGGCGGAATGATGTTTGCCGTGCGCAGCTCGTCATCGAACGGCTTGATGAACGTGCTGGCCAACACGTGCAGTTCCGTATCCAGAATGTAGATGTGGGCCACCAGATCCTTGCGTTCGCCCACGGTGGTGGCCTCGAAGGCCAGGCTCACCAACTGGGCCTGATCCTGGGTGAGGATGAGCCCGGCGGCGCGGTCCGCAATGGAGTGGGCAATGCCCAGCCCGCGGTATTCCAGCTCCCGCGTGAGGCTGGAGATGAGAATGTAGCGCGCCACCAGGGCAATGCCCACGCTTACCAGCATGACCACCGCCAGGGACGAGAACAGAATCTTGTTCTTAAGATTGAAGCGGACTTCGCCCACCAGCGGCAAGTGAACTCCAGGCATGATCACTGCCCTCCGCTGGCGTTGGCGGCATCTGTCTCGCCGGGCCGACCGCCGGTTGTATTGCCATCCGATACATCCACCGCCGCGGCAGCGGGGAAGGACACGACGTCCTCCTGCGGTTTGAACACCTGGCGCACCTCTTTCCAGTCCGTGATGAGGTTGAGCCTGCCGTTGCGAATCCAGGTGAAGTACACGGCGTCCAGGCCTTGATGGTCATCCTTGCCAAAACTGATGGCCGTATTCTTGCCCAGCCGGCGTTCACGGATGCTTTCCACAGCATCGATGAAGCCTTCGCGGGTGAGATTCGGCCCGGCCCGCTGCAGCCCGTCCACCAGCACCAGGGCATTGAGATAGCCTTCCAGACTCACCGAGCTGGTGGGCGATTCGGGAAAGTGCTTGCTGGAGAGATCCATGTACGTCTGCACCTCGTGCATCAGCTCGCGGGATTCCGGCAGCTCCGGCGGCGGCACCACCTGGCTGACGATGACGCCCTCCCCTGCCTCGCCCAGCAGCCGGGCCAGTTCCTCCGCGCCCACGAAGGACACGTTGTAAAACAGCAGATTCTTGCCCGCGGCCTTGGCCAGTTTGATGAACTTGGCGCAGGGCTCGTACGTGCCGATCATGATCACGGCTTCGGCGTCGGACTCCAAAATACGCTCCAGCCCGTGCTCCACCTGCAGCGTGCCGCGGATGTACGAACTCTTCGCCACGGGTGCGGCGTCGTACTGCAGCAACGCCAGCTCTGCGCCGCGCAGGCCGTCCAGGCCATAGGCGTCGTACTGATAGAAGATGGCAATCTTGCGCATGCCCAGCTGCTCCACGATGTGCTCCACCGCGGCGCCGGTCTCCTGGTAATAGGAAGCGCGGACGTTGATGATGTACCGGTTGAATGGCTCGCGCAAATCCTTTGCGCCGGTGAACATGCCGATGAGGGGAATGCGCGCCCGCTGCACCAGGGGGATAATCTTCACCGTGGTGGGGGTGCCCACGTAGCAGAACAGGGCAAAGATGTTCTGCTCCACCAGAAAGTGCTGGGTGTTCATGAGACAGCGCGGCGGATCGTAGCCGTCATCCTGGGCCACCAGCTCAATCTGCCGGCCATGCACGCCGCCCTGCTCGTTGACCTCCAGCAGCAGCGTATTGGCTCCCTGCAGCGTCTGCAGGCCCAGAAAGCTGGCATGGCCGGTGAGGGCCAGGGAAGACCCGATGCGCACCGCATGCGTGGTGACACCCGGCGCAAGGGGTGGATCAAACTCATCGGCAGATTCGGGGGAACAACCAGCCCCGACGGCGAACAGGGCCATGCACGCAAGCAGGGCCGCGCAGCTGCGCCGGCGCCACATCAAGCGCCACGCCACACGCCAGCCTGCCCGAACATGGGGCAGAGGAACCGAACGACGCTGCATCATGGGCGTCCTCTCCAACGATATTTCCCTTCGTGTGCGCTGAAAGGCTGATTCGGTCAAGTATTTTGCGCATGGGCACGCTGGGCGACAGGGGCGGCATGGCCCGACGAGCGGAGGTCGAGTGGAGTGGAGTCAGGCGGTGGCGAGGTGGTGGTGGTGGGTGTGCGCCACAAAAAAAAGCTCCCCGTGCGATTCACGGGGAGCTTTTTGAAGGGAATGCCCTGGCAGCGACCTACTTTCCCACACACAACCATGCAGTATCATCGGCGATGGAGGGCTTAACTACCGTGTTCGGAATGGGAACGGGTGTGACCCCTCCTCAATGGCCACCAGGACAAATGGCAAGCCTTTTAGTGCCGCGGTATTGGGGATCGATGCAGGGATGGGGCTGCATCTGGCGTCGGAGGGAGCGGGGAGGAGCTGCGTATTGCAGCATTACTCGCGGTATCCGTCGCGTATTTCCCAGGTGATCCGCGGCGAGGCGGATATATAGGGAAAGAGGTGAGATGGAGTAATTGTTGGGGAGTAAGAAGACGAACGGACTATTAGTACCGGTTTGCTGCATGCATTGCTGCACTTCCACATCCGGCCTATCGACCAGGTAGTCTACCTGGGTCCTTCAGGGAGACCTTATCTTGAGGCAAGTTTCCCGCTTAGATGCTTTCAGCGGTTATCTTTTCCGATCATAGCTACCCTGCTATGCCGCTGGCGCGACAACAGGTCCACTAGCGGATCGTCCACCCCGGTCCTCTCGTACTAGGGGCAGCCCCTCTCAAGTCTCCTACGCCCGTAGAAGATAGGGACCAAACTGTCTCACGACGTTTTAAACCCAGCTCGCGTACCACTTTAATCGGCGAACAGCCGAACCCTTGGGACCTGCTTCAGCCCCAGGATGTGATGAGCCGACATCGAGGTGCCAAACCGCGTCGTCGATGTGAACTCTTGGACGCGATCAGCCTGTTATCCCCGGCGTACCTTTTATTCAATGAGCGATGGCCCTTCCATGCGGGACCACCGGATCACTAAGACCGACTTTCGTCCCTGTTCGAGATGTCTCTCTCACAGTCAAGCTCCCTTATGCCTTTGCACTCAACGGCTGGTTTCCAATCAGCCTGAGGGAACCTTTGCATGCCTCCGTTACGTTTTGGGAGGCGACCGCCCCAGTCAAACTACCCACCAGACACTGTCTCCCAGCCGGGTAACGGCGTAGGATTAGGGTCTTAAACATGCAAGGGCGGTATTTCAAGGGTGGCTCCGCAAGCGCTAGCGCGCCTGGTTCACAGCCTCCCGCCTATCCTACACATGCATGTCCAAAACACAATGTCAAGCTATAGTAAAGGTGCACAGGGTCTTTCCGTCACTCTACGGGTACACGGCATTTTCACCGCGAATTCAATTTCACTGAGTCGCTGGCCGAGACAGCGCGGAGATCGTTACGCCATTCGTGCAGGTCGGAACTTACCCGACAAGGAATTTCGCTACCTTAGGACCGTTATAGTTACGGCCGCCGTTTACCGGGGCTTCGGTTTAGAGCTTCGCTTGCGCTAACCCCACCCCTTAACCTTCCGGCACCGGGCAGGCGTCAGACCCTATACGTCGTCTTACGACTTCGCAGAGTCCTGTGTTTTTAGTAAACAGTCGCCACCGCCATTTCTCTGCGGCTTCCCTAGGCTTCCATAGCAAGTATGTGCACCTTAGAAAGCCCCCCTTTTCCCGAAGTTACGGGGGTATTTTGCCGAGTTCCTTGGCCAGCGTTCTCTCAAGCGCCTTGGTATATTCTACCCGCCCACCTGTGTTGGTTTGCGGTACGGTCTGTTCACACTATACTTAGCGGCTTTTCTTGGCAGCATGGGCTTAACCACTTCAGACGGTGAAGTCACGGCATCGCGTCTCGGCTTTAGACTCCTGGATTTGCCTGGGAGTCCGGCCTACCTGCTTGCACCGGCTATTCCAACAGCCGGATGGTC
>NC_022444.1:1183593-1251093 GCF_000468495.1 Megalodesulfovibrio gigas DSM 1382 = ATCC 19364 | reverse complement strand
CCCTGGAAGACGAGCTGGGCGTGCACCTGTTCCGGCGCACGGCCAAGGGCATGGAACTGACGCCGGCCGGCCGCCAGTTGTTGGACAAGGCCGCCACAATCCTGGAGACGGCGGAGTCCCTGACCCGGGAGGCAGCCTCCCTGCGGGACGAGGTGCGCGGCGTGCTGCGCGTGAGCGTGAACACAGATTTCAGCTACCTGCGTCTGGCTTCCATCGGCCGCCGGCTCGCGGCGCGCTGGCCGGAGCTGGAGGTGCATTATCTGCTCACACAATCGCACCTCACGCCGGGCCTGGTGCAATCCGGCGAGGTGGACCTGGGCTTTTTGTTCGGCAACTGGAGCCACAAGGCGTCCGAGGACATGCGTTTTGTGGAGCTGGACACCACGCCCCTGCGTATTATTGGTCCTGTGGACTGGACAGAGCAGCTGGCCAAGGCGGACCTGCAGGAGATCATGCACCTGCCATGGATCACCAACCCCACCACCTGCCCGCATTTTGAGGTGACGCGCCGCGTGTTCGCGGAGCACAACCTGTCGCCCAAGGTGGCCGGGGTCACGGATTCGGAAGATGTGCTGGTGGAGCTGGCCTCCCAGGGCATGGGCGTCACCGTGGTCAAGGAGTCGGACGCCCTCACGCATGCCGCGGCCGGGCGGGTGTGCATGTGGCCGCATGTGTTTTCCACCCTGCCCTTGTCTCTGGCGGTGCTCTCCCAACGCATGCAGGAGCCCGCGCCCAAGGCGTTCCTTGACGAAGCCATTGCCGTGTGGAAGGAAGAAGCGCCCGCCACGCCGCATTCTTCCTGCGCGCGGTAGGCGGCGGCACGACGGACGCCGGGGCCGGGGAGCCGTTGTACCGCAAGACCGCGCCTGTCATGGCGCACAGGATGTTCCCGCATGCCCATCACACACGATGGCCTCTCCCTTGCGACCATGCACCTGGAGACGACGCGTCGCCAGACAGCCAGCCGCATCACCGCCTTGCTGGCCTCGGCCCCGCCCGCCGTGGCCCGGGCCTGCCTGGATCTCATCCTGGCCCTGCGCACCTCGCAGGATGCCCTGCAAGGCTCCCCCACCCTGGACCAGCCCCACAAGCCCGTACAGACCTGGGAAGAGCTGCTGGGACTGCTCTCGGACATGGTCCGGCGCATGGCTGCGGTCAAGGCCGGGACCATGTCCCGCTATCGGAGCAAAACCCGGGACGTGGCGGCCCTTTCCCGCCGGTTTGATGTCTTGCGGGCTGCCCACGAAGAAGCCCTGCTCATGCTGGAGCTGGCCTATGAGCTCATCAATGCCGGCGATGAGTTCCTGGCTCCCGAAGAACTGCTCAAGGAAAGCGCCCTCATCCTCCTGCTGGAGCTGGAAGCGGATCTGTACGTCTGCCGTCTCAAACAGGAGGGCGGCGCCTGGACCAATGTGGCCACGGACTCCCTGACCCTGCACTCCACGCCGCTGTTTGTGCGGGATCTGGAAGAGACGCACCCCCACCACCCCGTGATGCGCGCCGTGCATGCCGACGCGGGCACGTGGTTCGTGGTGTCCGATGACCTGCGCGCCTCGGAGATGGGCGGCGAATCCTTCGACTGCATCCCGTACAAGGAAGGCTTCCGCTCCCGCCTGGCCTTCATTCTCCGGGAAGCCAACGGCGATCCCTTCGGCCTCATCATGCTGTACTCGCGCCGGCTGCACTATTTCGACAAGTACCAGACCACATTTCTGGCGGATTGCGCACGCATCGTCTCCCTGACCGTGGGCCGACGCCAGCAAGCCGGCCGCAACGCCCTGGCCAAGGCTGCCGGCGGCATGGCCCACGTGGGCAACAACGCCCTGGCCATCCTCAAGGATTCCGTTGGGTTGATGATGGACGAAGCCGCGCTGCTCAAAAAAGCCCGCAAGGAAGCCATCGACGCGGCAGACGCCGCCCTGACCTCCGCAGCCCCCAGCAATGTGCCTGCCGCGTTTTATCGGGCCGTGGAACGGCTGCTCGCCATCACCGAATCCATGGATCTGGACCGCCACGCGCGGCACCTGCAACAGATCAACGCCGCGGCGGATCGTCTGACCGGGGCCATCATCACGCTGGAGCACTCGGTCGAAAATCCCCGGTTTGCGCCCTTCACCCTGGGGCAGGAGTTTCTGGATCTGGACCCCGTGCTGCCCCCGCCGCCCTGTTGCAAAAAGGGGTAGCGCACGCTACGTTGGAAGATCCCCGACCAGATGGTTACCCTACAATCCGCTCCACCCGGCCGCCGCGCCCGACCACATAGGCCCGATGCCGCCAGCGCATGGTGCGGGTGGCGGCGGAACGCAGAAAACACCAGCAGGCCAGAGGCAGCGCCAAGCCGCAGGCCACACACCAGGGCCAGACCGGGGGCCGCATGGGCAGCAGGCCGGCCAGGGCGCGGATGACCAGCAGCAGACCGGCCAGAAATCCCAGCGCCGGCACGCCAAGGGCCGCCGGGACCGCGCCAAGCAGCACGCCCGCCCCTCCCAGCACGGCAGTGCAGAGAATGCCCGTCAGCACGAAAAGGCCCAGGCCGATGCCCACCCAGGTGCCGGGCATGATGAACCGCGGATAGGCCAGTTGTCGGGTGAGCCAGGCTGTCCAGCCGCTCCAGGACTGCGCCAGCGGCGTGAGCAGACAGGCGGCCGGCGCAAAGGCCAGGGGCTCGCGGCGCTGCACCAGCCGCGCCGCCAGGGACACGTCGTCCACCACATTCTCCCCCCACAGGGCAGCCACTCGCAGGTCGTCGAAGGCGGCGCGGGTCATGGCCATGGCTCCGCCCCAGGGCTGGCGCAGCCGCGGCACGGTCTGGAAGGCGTGCAGCGCCAGCACCACCACGGCCTGGCCCAGCGTGCCCAGGCGGGCATCTTCCGGGACCACCAGATGGTACCCCGCAGCCACCCGGGCACGCCCGCACAGCAGGGGTTCCAGCAGACTGGCCAGAAAATTCGGCGCCGCCGTGTGGGAGGCGTCGCAGAAGGCGAAGACCCGCACGGTGTCGTCCACCGTGGCCAGGGCGGCGAGCTGGTTATGGGTCTTCTGGCCGCAGACCTGGGCCGGGCCGGCCAGCACGTGCCGGGCGTGGGGATGCTCCCGACTGAGCCGCCGGGCCAGGGCCGTGGCGGGATCGGCCTCGTCCTGGGTGACGAATACCACTTCATGCTCCGGGTAGTCCTGGGCCAGCAGGGAGGCCAGGGCCGGCGCCATGTGCGGAGACTCTCCGGTCATGGGGACGACAAGCGTCGCACGGGGCGGCCGGCGTGCGGGCCAGGCCGGCAGATGCCTGGCCGCCCGGGCCGGATGGCCTGCGGGAACCGTCAGGCGGCCCAGCAGCCAGATCCCGGCCAGCACGGCCAGGGCCAGGCCGAACACCAGCATCGCAACTCCCCACCACGTCAACATCCAGACATGCATAGGCGCCTCCTGACTGCCGTGAGTACGGCATTCCCCCTGCCAACTCAAGCCGTTGCCCATCGCCTGCCCCTTGGCCCGGCCCTTGCTACGATCCCGTGTCAGGTTCTGCAACCCGCCTCGGCGCAACCGCCGGGCACTGGAGCACATCGCCGTGGCCCCATTTCGGTTTTCACTGCAACGCGTGCTGGACATCCGCCAGCAGCAGGAGGAGCAGGCCCGGCTGGAGGTCGCCCAGGCCCAGACCCGCTATCAGCGTCAGGTGGCGGTGACCGAGGCCACCAGAACCAGGTTGACCGATCACAAGGAAGCCTGGCTCAAGCAGTGCCAACAGGGCGTCAACAAACATGAATTCTGGTTGAATAGAACCTATGCCGTAAGCCTGGAACGCGATGTGCAAGCAGCCGAAGCAGAAATGCTTCAACTCGCCAGGGAGCTCAACGCAAAACGACGCGTGCTCGTTGAACGGGCCAAGGCCACAAAGCTATTGGAAAAACTGAAACTCCGGCAGGGAATGCGCCATGCGGAAGAAGAACAGCTCCAGGAACGCAAGCAGCTCGACGAAACAGCAACCATCCGGTACCGGCCAGCGGATTTCTAAGGTCATTCATCTGCTGTTGCTGGCCACCGTGGCCAAAACCGCCGTGCTCGGCAGCATGCTGGTGCCAACCGCCCCGCCCACCTCGGAGCCTGTTTCGGCTGTGGGCGTCCGGGCCAGCATCTCCCACGAATTCATCGCCCCGGCCTTTGCCCAGCAGCCGCAGCAACCTGCCGCGCAATCCGCAGGGGAGCAGCAGGCCGATGCCATGGCCGGCCTGCGGGAACGCCGCGAGGAGCTGGAACGCCGCGAGCTGGCCCTGAAAACCCTGGAGCAGCAGCTCGATGCCAAGCTGGCCCAGCTGCAGGAAATGCAGGGCAAAGTTGAGCAGATGCTCGCCGAAGCCAAGGAAACCCGCGACGCCAAGCTGCGCCACCTCATCGACGTGTACACCAACATGAAGGCCAAGCAGGCCGCCGCCGTCATCGAAACCCTCAATGAAGACATCGCCGTCAAAATTTTGGCTGGCATGCGCGGCAGGCAGGCTGGCGAAATCCTGACCTATGTGCAGGCGGAAAAGGCGGCCAAACTCTCCGAGCAGTTGACCAGGATGCAGGTGCCGTTCTAGAGTGCATTTTCGTTGAAGCAAGAGATGTTCGGGAGGGGAAGCCGCTTGCAAAAGTGGCTCCCCTCGAACTTTTTTGTGCAGCCTCAATCCCCCACGCTGTATGGAACAGGAAACCCGCCGACTCAAACTCACCCTGGCCTACAACGGCGCCAGGTTTCAAGGCTGGCAGCTGCAGGCGCCCACCCTGCACGGCAAGCCGCAGCGCACCATACAGGGCGCACTGGAAGACGCGGTGCAGACGGTGTGCGAAACCCACCTTCGCGTCCACGGCTCCAGCCGCACCGATGCCGGCGTGCACGCCCTGGGGCAGGTCTGCCATCTGGACATCCCGGCCGGCAAATGGCGTGTGGATTGGCAACAGGCCCTGAACGGCCTGCTGCCCCGCGAAGTGCAGGTGCTGGATGCCGCCTGGGTGGACCGGGCCTTTCACGCCCGGTTCGATGCCATCTCCAAGCGCTACGCCTACCGCTTCTGGCTCTCGCGACGCTATGTGCTGCCCCAGCGCCGGCCCTACGTCTGGACCACCGATCCCCTGGACCCGGCGCGCATGGACGCCGCGGCCCGGCATTTTGTGGGCGAGCACGACTTTGCCGCCTTCACCAACGCCGGCAGCGACATCAAGGGCACCGTGCGCACGGTGACGCGGCTGGAGCGCGCACCAGTCTGTTGCAACCACGAGCTGGAGCACGTCTGGCACATCGAAGCCACGGGATTTCTGAAACAAATGGTGCGCAACATCATGGGATGCCTGCGGGAGGTCGGCCGCGGCAAGCTGGATCCGGACGCCGTGCCCGAACTGCTGGCCGGCCGGGAGCGGACCAAGGCCCCCTGCTGCGCCCCGGCCCAGGGCCTGACCCTGGAAGAAATCTTCTTCCGCCAGCCCCTCAGCTCGACTGATCCAGCAGCGACCCCGAATCCTTGAGCACCAGATCCAGCAAGAGATCCGACACCGTGGCCGTGGGCGTCTGCCTGCGGGCCTCCACGGCCTGGTCCAGCAATCCGGACTGGGACTTGAGCCGCTCGGCCTGGTAGGTCAGGCTCTCCTGGCGGGAGGCGTACATGTCCTGGACGGCGCTCACCTCGGAATGCAGGCTGCTCAGCAGGGCATTTTGATCGGCCCGGGTGGTGTCGTTGGCCAGGTCGGCTCCCGAGAGTCCGGCAAAATTCAGGCTGTCGACCGCCTGAAACTGGACGTTGAAGCCGCCATTCTTGAACGCCTGGACATGCACCGCACCGCTGGAGCTGATCTGCTCGGTGCCCCATTGGGTGCTGTCCAGCATGTGGATGCCATTGTACTCGGTATTGCTGATGTAGCCGAGCACCTTGGTCTTCAGGTCGTTGTAATTGTCCCTGACGATGGTGCTGGTCTTGTCCAGCGCGCCCGAGTTGATGTCTGCAATAATGCCCTGCATCTCCTCCAGCGCGCTCTGGATGCCCGCCACGCCCTCCTCGGCGATGCCGACCATGGAGGCCGCCTCGGTGACGTTGCGCGAATTCTGCATGGTGGTGCGGGAATCGGCGCGCAAGCTGCCGGTGATGGCTTCGTCATACGGATTGGTGAGGGGCTGCACGGGCTGCCGGGACAGGACCATATCCCGCAGGGAGCGGCCCACCGACCCGTTCTGGAACAGCGCGTTGGTCAACAGATCCTGCTGCAGCATCTGCAGGGACGTGTCGTAGATAAGATACTGTTCCGCTTTGGAGAGAGCCATATCCGACTCCATGCAAGGATTTAAGATGCTGGCTGTACGGACCATATCGGCCAAGAAGCGACTGTTCTTTAGGGTGCGCTGCAAAAATATTCGGAGGGAAGCCCTGCGCTGGCGAACGGCTCTTCCCCCGAACCCCCTTTTCAAAGACTTTTGTTATGATTACAAAGTATTATAAAAATTTTGGAAGGGGAGAGCGCGAGAGGGGAGAACCTTTTGCAAAAAGGTTTTCCCCTCTCGCAACGTCCTGTTTCAACATTAAGATGCCCTAGTATGCAAACGGCGGCTCCATGCGCATTTCGCCGATGAAGGGCATGGCTGGCGTCTCGATGGACTGGGCCTCCTCCACCACAAAGACATAGCCCGGCGCCACCACCGCCACAAACACCCCTTCGAACTGCGGTGATGCCTGCATCTGCTCGGCCATGGCCTCGGAAACGGGCCGCAGCCGGCCCAGCAGGCGCACCCAGCGGCCATCCGGCGGTGGCAGCCTGGTTCCTTCCACCCGAAACCCCACCCCCACGGCGTCTGCCAGACAGCAGACAATCTGCAGCCGCAGCAGCACCCCCGGAGCCAAGCCTTCGGGATCCGGCAGCAGCATGCCTTGCAGGGCAAAGCGGGCCTCGGCGTCAGGTGGGGGATCGCTTTCGGTCAGCAGATACAGCTCGGCCAGGTTCAGGGGCAGGTAGTCGCGGCCGTCGTAGGTGAAGGCGGCGGGAGTGTCCGCCGCGGGCAGGCGATCCAGGGAATCGGCCTCTTGCGGCCGCAAGCCCCGCTGCCCCGCCACGCCCAGGGCGATGGTCAGCAGCAGGCAGGCCATGCCCCGCCAATGGGGCCGCGGCAGGGGGTGCAGCATGAGCAGCATCCCGAAAAACACGCACACAAAGGCGGAGCCGGCCAGCAGGATGCGGAACCGCGGATGCAGGAAGAGCCAGGAATCCCCGGTCATAAGCAGCCGCAGGCACCAACCGCCCATGGCCAGAAACACCGCCGCCTCCAGCCGGCCGCCCAGACGCTGCAGCAGGGCGCTCATGGCTGGCCTCCAAGGGGGGCAAGCAGCCCCAGCGCCAGGGATAGTATCGCCACCAGCAGAAACGGCAGCACCGTGAGTACCGTGGCCACCCGCGGATGAAAAGTGGCCCAGAACATGGGCAGCAGCTTCAGGTCCATCATGGGTCCGATGACCGTGAACGCCGCCAGGGCCGGCCAGGGGAAGGAAGAGAAGCTCGCTGCCACGAAGGCGTCCGCCTCAGAGCAGATGGACAGCAGCACGGCCAGGCTCATCATGCCCAGCACCGCCAGGGGCAGGTTGCCGGACAGGGACTGAACCACCGAACCCGGCACAAAACTGCGGAAGGCCGCCGCGGCCAGGGCCCCCAGCACCAGGAACTGGCTCATGGCGATGAATTCCCGCGAGGCAGACCGCGCAATGCGCGCCCACACGGGCAGGGGCTCGCCGCCAGCATCGTGGCTGCAGCCGTCGTGATGATCATGCCCGCAGCCGCAGCCGCACATGGCAGCCGGGCTGTTGCCCCTGTGGGCGCGCAGGGCCACGGTGGGCGGGATGCCGGCCAGCACCGCGGCGGTGCAGCCAGCCGTAACCAGGGTCATGCCCAGGCGCGCGGCCAGCAGGGTCCAGTCCCCCTTGAAGGCGAACCAGGTGGAGGCGATGACCACCGGATTGACCACCGGCCCGGCCAGCAGATAGGCGAAGGCCGCGCCCGAGGGCACGCCCCGACCCAACAGACGGCGCACCACGGGCACCACGCCGCATTCGCAGGTGGGCAGCAGCACCCCGGCGAACAGGCCGGCGCAAATGCTGCCGGCCCGGCTGGACGGCACGTACTTTGCCACGCGTTCAGGAGTAAGCCAGACATCCACGCAGGCGCCGAGGATGGACCCGGCGAGCAGGAAGGGCATGGCCTCCAGCACAATGGCTGCGGCCTGGGCACAGAACAGGACGATGTCGAAGGATGCGGCGGAGAGCATGCCCGCGTCTGTGGCACGAAGCCGCGATCAAGGCAAGCCCCGGGGCGCGGCCGGCGGAGATGAGGGCAAGGTATCTTTGAAAGGAGTTCTCGGGGGAAAACCTTTCTGAAGAAAGGTTCTTCCGCCTTCTGAGAAGTGCCCCCTTTCCAAAGACTTTTTATGGTGATTCAAGGTCACTCTCAAAGTTTTGGAAGGGGAGAGCGCGAGAGGGGAGAACCTTTTGCAAAAGGTTTCCCCTCTCGCAATGTCCTTTCTCAAGGTTAAAACGCTTTAACCCTCGTCGTCCGACACCACGCGATTGCGGCCGGTCTGCTTGGCCCGGTACAGGGCCATGTCGGCCCGGCGCAGGGCATCCTGGAGCACCAGATCAATGGAGCCCGGCCCATGCGCCGCCACGGTGTCCAGGCTTTCCAACA
This sequence comes from Megalodesulfovibrio gigas DSM 1382 = ATCC 19364, assembly GCF_000468495.1. Taxonomy (NCBI): domain Bacteria; kingdom Pseudomonadati; phylum Thermodesulfobacteriota; class Desulfovibrionia; order Desulfovibrionales; family Desulfovibrionaceae; genus Megalodesulfovibrio; species Megalodesulfovibrio gigas. The sequence goes on along the minus strand of NC_022444.1, from coordinate 1,242,402 downwards.
GGCACTCGGCCACGCCGAAACTCATGGTCATGGGCACGCGGGTGTCGTCCACATACAGGGAGGCGTCGGCGATGGCCAGACGCAGCCGCTCGGCCAGTTCGGCCCCCTGGGCCAGGCCGGCGTTGGGAGCCAGGACGACGAATTCCTCCCCGCCAAAGCGCGCCACAATGTCCGACCCGCGACAGATGTAGCGCAAGGTGTCCGCCACCTGGCGCAGGGCGTCGTCCCCCACCTTGTGGCCCCAGGTGTCGTTGATGCGCTTGAAGTGGTCCACGTCGGCCATGATGCAGGCGCAGGGCGCACCGCCGCGCAGGCACACGTCCACGATGCGGGCCCCCTCGGCCAGCAGGTGCCGTCGGTTGAACAGTCCCGTGAGCTGGTCCGTGATGGCCACCCGCTTGAGGGTTTCCATGCTCTCGCCCACCATCTCCTGCATGCGGCAGAAGGCCTCGGTGAGGGTGCGCACCTCCCAGAGGGACGTTTCCCTGGTGCCTGGAAACGGACAGACGCTGGCGAACTGGCCGGTGGCCATGTCTTTGGCCATCTCGGCCAGCTGATGCATGGGCCGCTCCAGGGACCGGATGAGCCGGAGCAAAAAGGGCGTGATCACCGCCAGCGTCAACAGGCCGCCTGCCAGGGCCGTGAGCAGGAAAGCGGAGTATTCGGTCAGCACTTCGGACAGGGGAAGTTGCCCGGCCAGGACCCAGGTATCGTTGTTGAGCGCAAGGGCCGCACCAAGGGCCTGCTCGCCTCGGGCGTTGGTCGTGGCGACGGCCCCGGCCTTGGTCAACGCCCGCTGCAGGTCATCTTTCAGAAAAAACGTGGCGTTCTGTGCATCTTCCTGGCCCACGTGCCATGCGCCATGGCTGTCCAGCAGGGCCACGCTGCCATGGCGGCCCACCCTGAGGGTGCGCAACAGGGCATCCACCGTGGTCATGCGCACGGGGGTCATAACCACGCCTTTGAACTCGCCGGCGATGGCCACCGGCGCGGAGACGATGAGGATAGGTTTGCCCGAAGTGCGGCCGATGAGAATGTCCGACACAAACGCCCTGCCCTGCATGCCGGCCCGAAAATAGTCACGGTCCTTGGCATTGATGCGCTTGTCCGAGCCAGTGTCCACCATGTTGAAGCCGTCCGCATCCAGGAACACCACGCCGGTCACGTCGTCATGCGTGGCGGCGTATTGGGCAAACACATGGCGCATGGCCGGGAAATCCTGGCGCTCCACCACGGGCAGGGTAGCCAGGAAGGCCACGTCGCGTTGGCGCTCCTCCATCCAACGTTCGATGAAGCCTTTGTCGTACTCCAGCACGTGGTGCAGGGTCTCGTAGGCCCTGTCCTTCAGATAAGAGAGGGCATAGACGGCGAAAAAGCCCAGGCCGAGCGTCGGCGGCAGCAGGATGAGCGCAAGGCTCAGCAGCCGCAGCCGGCTCTTGATGGTGTTTCCCTGGAGTAATACGCGCATGGCATGGAGGGGTTTTGGTGCAGAAAGGATATCCATGCCATGATTCTTCTCAGATTTCAAACAAGTCCTTGCGGTGTGCGCCTGTGGCGGACGCCCGGCTGGGCGCAAAAAAACCGGGGGAAGCGGAAGTGGTTCCGCTCCCCCCGGCATGGAAGGCAATCCGGACTACGTCAGAATTGCTTAGGCGTAGGCAGAATCGTTCCGGCGCGGCTGGCGGGAGTCCTGGCCAGTGCGGCTGGTGCGCTGGGGTTGGCCGGGGCGTGGCCCGGCACGGCGGGCGTCACCGCTGCGGTCGGCCGCGGCACGGCGAGGCTCGGGCCGGCGGTCTTCCGTCTGGAGTCTGCCCTGGTCCTGGCGGGGGGCGTTGGCCACCAGACAATCGCACTGCGGGAAGACTCCGCGTTCGATGCAGCAGCCCAGGGCGCGTTCGATGTCGCGCATGAGCCGGCGGTCGCTGCTCGTCATCAGGGTGACGGCCATGCCGGAGCGCTCGGCGCGGCCGGTGCGGCCGATGCGGTGCGTGTAGGCTTCCGCAGTGTCCGGCGGATCGAAGTTGATGACGTGGCTGACGCTCTTGCAGTCGATGCCGCGGGCGGCGATGTCCGTGGCCACCAGGACGCGGTACTTGCCGCTCTTGAAGCCGGACATGGCTTCCTGGCGCTTGTTCTGGGACATGTTGCCCTGCAGCGAGGTCACGGTCAGGCCCTTGCCACCCAGCTTGAGCGCCAGGGACTTGGCCCGGTGCTTGGTGCGGGTGAAGACGATGACGCTTTCGGCGTCTTCCTGCTTGAGCATGGTTTCCAGCACGGCCAGCTTGAGGCCGTCTTCCACGGGATACACCGTGTGCGACACGCTGGCTGCGGGCGCAGTGTTGGAGACCTTAATCATCTGCGGCTTGGTCATCATGCCCTCGGCCAGGGTGCGGATCTGGGCCGGCATGGTGGCGGAGAACAGCAGCGTCTGGCGATTCGTGGGCAGCTTGGCCAGAATGGCCTTGATGGCCGGCAGGAAGCCCATGTCCAGCATGGTGTCGGCTTCGTCGAGCACCAGGGCGTCCACATTGGAGAGATCTGCCAGGCGCTGATCCATGAGATCCAGCAGCCGGCCGGGGCAGGCCACGCACACGGAGGCCCGGCGCAGGGCTTTCACCTGGCCAAACTGGCTCACGCCGCCGATGACGGCCGCGCTGCGGTAGCCGGTGTGGCGGCCCAGGGCCGTCCAGTCCTGTTGAATCTGCACCGCCAGCTCCCGGGTGGGGGCCAGCACCAGGGTGCGGATGGGACCTTCTTTTCTGGCCCCGGAAGCGATCATGCGCTGCAACAGCGGCAGCACGAAGGCGGCGGTTTTGCCGGTGCCGGTCTGGGCCAGACCGATGACGTCGTGCCCTTCGAGCAGGACGGGAATGGCCTGGGCCTGGATGGGCGTAGCCGTGGCGTAGCCGGCATCGCGGACGCCAGCCATGATTTGCGCATTAAGCGCAAATGCTTCAAAATTCACAAAAAGCTCCTACGTTGGAGAAGAAAAGGCGCCGCCGGCGTGACAACGAGCAGCGCAGCCGCAAGGCGGCTTGTGTGGGGTCGGACTCTGAAAACGAGAATCTGTCGTGGCGGGGATGCGCCGGCCGGGGAGGCGTCGAGAGAGGGGCTCGTATCCAATCACGCAGAGCCAAATGACAATACGCGTTTTTTTCAAAAAGGCAAGCACAATGTTTGCATGGGCAAATTTTTTACGCCCTCTTTGCACGCCGGGCGCGCCATCAATGTTGGCGACTCCAGGGCAAATCACCTGTGTCGCAAGGGAGTTGTGCGGGGGAAGATCCTGCTGCAAGGAAGATGTTCCCCCGACGACTCTTTTCGAGAATCCCGAGTCCCGGTGTTGCGTCCTCAAAATACGTGTGCGTACAAGCAACCCCAGGAACAGGCCCAGAGGCTACATCGCGCAGTCCGCTTCTTTGGTGGAGCCGGGACCAGCCAGCGGGCGGAAGCATTTTTTGGTGGCCCGGCAGATGGGGCAGAACCAGTCTTCGGGCAGGTCTTCGAAGGTGGTTCCCGGCGGGATTTTCTTGCGCTTGTCGCCTTTGTCCGGATCGTAGATGTAGCCGCAGTTCACGGTCTGGCATTGCCACATGTCTTCGGGTCTGGCCATGCGATCCCCCTTGTGTGCATGCAGTAAATTACCCCGGGCAGGCCGGGACGAGTCTCCCTTCCTACCAGGGGAGGAGCGGAAGTCAAGCCGACGCAACAACATTGCACGCCACGCCGCCGCCCCGGCACACGGGGTGGACATGCATTGTCTCAGCCGCACAAACAGGATATGGTGGCGGCCTTCACACGTTCAAGGAATAACACATGCCTAAAACTATTCAAGAAATCAACGCAAAGATCAAGGCCGGCAAGGCCGTGGTCCTGGATGCCGAAGAGATGGTCCAGGCCGTGCGGGACATGGGCGTCAAACAGGCGGCGGAAAAGGTGGATGTGGTGACCACCGGCACCTTCTCCCCCATGTGCTCCTCGGGCATGCTCTTCAACTTTGGCCAGGAGCCGCCCACCATCAAGGCGTCGTCCGTCAGCCTGAACAGCATCCCGGCCTATGGCGGCCTGGCTGCTGTGGATGCGTACCTGGGCGCCACCGAGCTGCCCAAGGACGACCCGCTGAACAAGGTCTACCCCGGCCAGTTCAAATACGGCGGCGGGCACGTGATCGAGGATCTGGTGGCCGGCAAGGCCGTGCGCCTCAAGGCCAAAGGCTACGGCACGGACTGCTACCCCCGTCGCGAGCTGGAAAAGCAGGTCACCCTGGCCGACCTGCCCTACGCTCAGCTGCTCAACCCCCGCAACGGCTATCAGAGCTACAACGTGGCTGTGAACCTGGGGGGCAAGATCATTTACACGTACATGGGCCCCATCAAGGCCAAGCTGCGCAACGCCAACTACGCCACGGCCGGCTGCCTCTCGCCCCTGTTCAACGATCCGCTGTTCAAGACCATCGGCCTTGGCACCAAGATCTTCCTGGGCGGCGGCGTGGGCTGGGTGCTTGGTGCAGGCACGCAGCACAACCCCGCACCCAAGCGCACGGAACGGGGCATCCCCCTTTCCGCCGCAGGCACCCTGATGGTTCGCGGCGACATGAAAGGCATGCAGGCGCGCTATCTGCGCGGGGTCTCCTTTGTGGGCTACGGCTGCTCCCTGGCCGTGGGGCTGGGCATCCCCATCCCCATCCTCAACGAGGAGATGGCCTTCTACACCAGCGTGAGCGACGACGACATCCCCATGCCCGTGAAGGACTATTCCCACGACTATCCCCAGGGCGTGCCCCGGGTGCTCAAGCACGTGACCTACGCCGAACTCAAGGCCGGCAGCATCGAGGTGGACGGCAAGCAGGTGCCCACCGTGCCCCTGACGAGCTGGGTGCGCTCCAAGGAAATCGCCCAGACCCTCAAACAATGGATCCAGGGCGGGCAGTTCACCCTCACCGAAGCGCAGGAGTTGCTGCCGGCGGGATAATGCAGGAACACACGCTGGACCATTTGCTGCAGCAGCTGCGGGAGGTGCTTTCCCGGCGCACTCCCGCGCTGCTGGCCTGCTCCGGAGGCCTGGATTCCCGGCTGCTGGCGCATCTGTCCCGCCTGTGGGATCTGGACGTGGACGCCGTGTTCGTCACCGGCCCGCACCTGACCCCTCACGAAATCGCCTGGGCCAGGGACTGGATATCCCGGCGCGGCCTGCGGCTGCACGTGCTGCCCTTCAATCCCCTGCACGACGAACGCGCCCGCCAGAACCAGCGCGACCGCTGCTACCACTGCAAGCGGGCCATCTTCACCCGCGTCAGACTTCTGGCGGCAGATCTGGACCGGCCCCACGTGCTGGACGGCACCAACGCCTCCGACACCCGGGAATACCGCCCCGGCCGCGCCGCCCTGGAAGAATTCGGCGTGGCCAGCCCCCTGGCCCTGGCCGGCCTGACCAAGGACCACATACGCCAGGCCGCCAAAGTCACAAATCTGGACTGGCCGGACCAGCCCTCGCGCTCCTGCCTCATGACCCGCCTGGACTACGGCCTGGCCCCCACCGAATCCATGCTGGCCCGTCTGGCCCTGGCCGAAGACGCCCTGACCCGCCTGGGGTTGCGGGACTTCCGGCTGCGGGTGTCCCTGTCGCCGCCGCAGGAAGGCCCGCCACGGCCGCAGTACACCCTGCACATTGCCCAGGCGGAACAAACGCGCTGGCTGGATATCCGGGCCCGGGGCGTGGCCACCTTGCGGATGGAAGGATTCTTCCCGTGCAAGGTGCGCCTGGAAGGGCAGGTGAGCGGCCACTTTGACCGGCCGGCGCCGCCGGTGCTGAAGAATTCTGCTGGACAGGACGGCGACGCCTAGGCTATGCAACTTTCTTTTGAAATCATCATCCGAGATCCACAAAGGAGCACCCATGGGCGCCCACAAGAAAATTGAACGCAAAAAAGAAATCGACCGCCGCCGCCACCGCCGCAAGGAACGGCTGAAGGAACGCATCCGCGAAGCCAAGGCCGCCGCGGCCAAGGGCAAGGCGTAATCCGGCCGCAGCGCGTGCTGCCCGGCTGGCCCGGTTCGTGCATCGTCCCCTCCCATGAGGATCGGGCGGTTGCCGAGAATTGACAATCTCGTGCAGGCTGCTTAGAGGTTCTCCCCTGAGCAAAGGTTTTTGATTGGAGGGAGTCATGCCAATTTACGAATACCGTTGTCAGGATTGCGAGCAGATTTTCGAAGAGTGGCAGAAGGATTTCAAGGAGCGCGAAGTGTCCTGCCCGGTGTGCAACGCCAGGGCGGAACGGCTCATTTCCAGCACGTCCTTCATTCTGAAGGGTACCGGCTGGTACGTGACCGACTACTGCAAGCGCTCTGAATCCGGCGGGGCCTCGGCATCCTCTGGTGGGAACAGCGCCAAGAGCGCCGCGACCTCCGATGCCGCCGCACCGGCGCCTGCTGCAGCGCCTGCGACCCCTGCCGCGCCCGCCGCTTCTGCCGCCACGGCATCTGCTGCGACGGCGGACTAGCGCCGCCGTCATCCACACAGTCCTTTTCGGGCCGCGACTGCCGTTCGTGCTGCCGCGGCCCGAGCTTTTCCCGGAGTCCATCCCATGCTCGACCGCTACAGCCGCCCGGTGATGCGCAATCTCTGGTCCCCGGCCGCCCGCCTGCAGGCCTGGCTCCAGGTGGAACTGGCCGTATGCGAGGCCTGGCACGCCGCCGGCGTCATCCCTGCCGAGGCCATGGCCGAGATCCGCGCCACGACCGCCTTCGACATCGACCAGCCCTTTGTTGATCGCGTGCTGGAAATCGAGGAAACCACCCGGCACGATGTCATCGCCTTCCTGTCCGCCCTGGAAGAGCGTGTGGGACCGACCGCCCGCTTCATCCACCTGGGCTGCACCTCCTCCGACATCGTGGACACGGCTAACGCCGTGCAACTGGCCCAGGCCGGCACGGTGCTGGACCAGGGCTTCCAGCGCATCCTGGGCGTGCTCAAGCACATGGCCCTCACGCACAAGGGCGTGCTCTGCATGGGCCGCACCCACGGCGTGCATGCCGAACCCACCTCCTTCGGGCTGAAGATGGCCGGGTTCTATGCAGAATTTTCCCGCCACTACGAGCGCTTTTGCCAGGCGCTGGAACAGATCAAGGTCGGCAAGCTCTCCGGAGCCGTGGGCACCTACACCCACCTGAGCCCCGAGATCGAGGCCGACGCCTGCGCCCGCCTGGGCCTGGGGGTGGATCCCGTGTCCACACAGATCGTCCAGCGCGACCGCTACGCCCAGTTCTTCACCGCCCTGGCCCTTGCCGCCGGCGGCGTGGAGCGGCTGTGCGTGGAGCTGCGGCACCTGCAGCGCACCGAAGTGCTGGAGGTGGAGGAAGGCTTCGCCAAGGGGCAGAAAGGCTCCTCGGCCATGCCGCACAAGAAGAACCCCATCAGCGCGGAGAACATGAGCGGTCTGGCCCGCGTGCTGCGCGGCAACGCCCTGGCGGCCATGGAAAACATGGCCCTGTGGCACGAACGCGACATCAGCCATTCCAGCGTGGAGCGCATCATCATGCCGGACTCCACCAGCCTGCTGGATTACATCCTGCACCGCCTGAGCGGCGTGCTGGAGCGGCTGGTGGTGCGCAGTGACAACATGCTGCGCAACATGGAGGCCTCCTTCGGCCTGCATTTCTCCCAGAAAGTGCTGACTGCCCTCATCGAAAGCGGCCTGCCCCGGCAGGAGGCCTATGCCATGGTCCAGAAAAGCGCCATGCAGAGCTGGGAAACGCGCACCAGCTTCCCGGCCCTGATACGGCAGGATCCGGCCGTGACGGCCCGGCTTTCCGCCGAGACCCTGGACGCCCTGTTCGACCCCGCCGCCTGTCTGACCCATGAAGCCGCCGTGTTCGCACGCGTGTTTGGAGCCTAGCATGACCGCCGCCTCCATGCAGGATCTCAAGGGCCGCCTGGCCCGCCTGCTGATCCAGAAATCCTACAAGGAAGGGGACTTCACCCTCACCTCCGGCCGCAAGTCCGACTATTATTTCGACTGCAAGCAGACCGCCCTGCACCCCGAAGGGGCGTACCTGCTGGGCCGGCTCTTCCTGCATCTGCTCCACAACGAGCCCGTGGACGCCGTGGCCGGCATGACCCTGGGGGCAGACCCCCTGGTCACCGCCGTCAGCCTGGCCTCCTACCTGGCCTGCGAAGGCACCCTGCCCGATCCCGCCCCGGCCGCACCCTGGCCGGCCTGCATCATCCGCAAACAAAGCAAAGGCCATGGCACCAACCAGTATCTGGAAGGCTTGGCCAACCTGCCCGCCGGCTGTCGCGTGGCCCTGCTGGAAGATGTGGTGACAACCGGCGGCACGCTGGTCACCTCCATCCAGCGCGTGCAGGATGCCGGCTTCACCGTGAGCGTGGTGGCCACGGTCTTGGATCGCGAAGAAGGCGGCCGCGAGCACCTGGAGCGCTCCGGGTTTTCCCTGAAGGCCCTGTTCACCCGCAATGAATTGAAGGCCTTGGGCCTGGCCTGACGCCGGGCGCGCCGCCCTGCGCCCTCCGGCTGCCAACCTCCCGCCGCAGTTGACATTTCCTGGTCGTTTGCGATAGGAGGTATGCATGGCGCAATGGGTGGTGCGGCATGGGGATGTGACGCAAGACGATAGGTAGTGATTCCAGGACATTCGCCAGTCACCCCCAGTGTCATGCGGCATGACCCTGCCGAACACCAGCCTTGGAGCATCGAAGCACGGCAACCGTGCGCGGTGTCCTGGCTTGTGGCGGCACCAAGAGTCGGCTCTGCAAATTGGCCCTGAGGGGTGGCCAATGTGGGGGAAGATGCACGCATCGTTATTGAGAGCAGGAACATTGTGCGGTCGCTCCATGGCCATGATCCGGCAAACGCTGCAAGGCGTGCCGGGTCTTTGTGCGTTCGCACTGGCGGCGCTGTTCCTTGCGGCGGCCCCCGCAATCGGGCACGCCCAGGGACGCATCGTGGGGCAGGTGGTGCAGTCCGGAATGCCTTCCGGCGACGCGGTGCTGGCAACCAGCATCCCGTCGGGCACCTCGCAAGGATGGCTGGCCCAGTTTGCCGGCAACCCGGCCGGCCCGCCGCAATTTTTGGCCGTGAACAAGCAGGCTCAGGAACTGTACGTCTTTGAGCAGAAAAGCCCCCTGGCCATGGTGGAAAAGATCACCTGCACCACTGGCGAGCGCGAGGGCGACAAGCTCGTGGAAGGCGACCTGCGCACCCCGGAAGGCGTGTACTTCATCCAGCAACGCCTCAGTGCCGGCCTCGACTACAAAGACTACGGCACCCTGGCCCACACCCTCAATTATCCCAACCCCGTGGACCGTCTCAAGGGCAAGACCGGCGGCGGCATCTGGATCCATGGCCGCGGCCACCAGATCACCCCGCGCGAGACAAAAGGCTGCGTGGCCCTGAACAACGACGCCATCCTGGAGCTGGACAAGCGTCTCTCCCGCAACCTGCCCGTGCTCATCGCCCACAACGTGGACTGGCGGCCCGAAGACACCAATTTCGCCGAGTCCGAAACCCTGGTCCGGCTGGTGGAAGACTGGACCCGGGCCTGGGAATCGCGCTCCGACACCTTCTTTGACTTCTTCGACGCGGAAAAATTCTCCAAATCCGGCGACGAAAGCTTCCAGGCCTTCAAGGCCCACAAGGCCAATCTGTTCAAAAATCTGCCCTGGCTCCAGGTCCGTTCCCACAATATCCACGCCCTGCCCGGGCCGGATTACTGGGTCACGTGGTTCGAGCAGTATTACCGCTCCCCCTCCCTCTCCAGCGGCGGCATCAAGCGGCTCTACTGGATGAAGGACGCCACCGGCAACTGGCGCGTGGTGGGGAACGAATGGGTGGATGCGGACCAGGAATCCCTGCGCGGCATGGAGGCCCGGTACCTGCTGGACTCCCTGCAGCAGGTGCGCGAGCTGGTGGACGCCTGGCGCGACAGCTGGCTGAAGGCCGACCTGGATCGCTACATGGCCTTCTACGGCAACGCCGCCAGCCAGGGCGGGCGCTACGGCAAGCGCGCCATCCAGGATCACAAACTCGCCATCTGGACCGACAAGCGGCCCACCAGGGTCGAATTCGGCGCCTTGGACGTCAAGCTGCATCCCCAGGGTCTGGTGGTGGGATTCTCCCAGGAGTACGAAGACGCCAAGGGCTACAAGGACAAAGGGTTCAAGACGCTGGTGATGCAACCCCGCGGTAACGGCTGGGAGATCCTTTCCGAGGATTGGCAGGCCATGTAGCGGGCAGCGTTTCTCCATTATGGCTTCCAAAACGTACAATGTCATCCTCATGCGGGATGACGCGCATGTGAGAAGACTGCGCCTCAAGCCCATCTGGCTCAAGCTCGCGGCGTATTTGCTCTCGTGCGTGGTGCTCCTTGCCGCCCTCGCCAGTTGGCTCTCCTTCCAGTTCTGGACCCAAAACGAGGCACTGCTGGACGAAGTGGCGGGCCTGCAGCAGCAAGCCCACGAAAATGCCGTGGAACTGCAGCGGCTGCAGAACATGGAGCGCATGCTCAAGGCCGCGGATCCCCTGGGCCAGCAGCCGGTGCTGGAAACCCTGACCCAAGGCTCGCAAAATCAATCCGCTCCCTCGGGGGTGGATCTCAATGCACTGCTGGGCGAAAAGAATACCGGGCGCGCCGTCGTCAAAAAGGTTGCGCTCACGCAGGGCGACCTCACCTGGAAGCTCTCCTTCGAGCTGTCCAACGCCGAGCCGCAACGCGCCCTGGAAGGCCTCTATCTCGTGCAATTGGTGGGCACGGACGCCAAGCATCACGATGTCAGCCTGGACAAGGAGCAGCTCCAGTTCCAGATCCAGCGCTTCAAGCGCATTGAAATCGAGTTTTCGCCGCCGCCGGACCTCCTGCCCACCGACATTTTCGGCCTCCGGTTGACCATCGACCAGCTCGGTGGCCCCACCCTCTTCTCCAAGGTCTGGCAAATCTCCTCCATTTTGCAGGTTTCCTGAGCCGGGCGCATCCGGCGCTACGGGCAATGCGAGCAACACGGGCGACGCATGGCGATCTTTTTTTCCTTTCCCCTGCGGGCCATTGCGCTGGAACCGGACTGGCCGGCCGCCTTCGCGGCCCGGTCCCGGACGCTTTCGCAGGCCCTGGGCCGCGATGTCTGCGTTGGCCCTGAATTCACCTTCGATTGCACCACCCTGCAAACCCGGCCCGCCGCCTGGTTCACCGCCCTGGGCCGGACCCTGCGCCGCCTGGGCCTGCCCTGCACCGTGCACCTGCCCTTCTGGGACCTGCACCCCGCCAGCCTGGACGACAACATCCTGCGCGCCACCCGCAAGACCCTGGCCCTGGCCGTGGATCGGGCCCTGCGCCTGCAGCCGGCGCACATGGTGGGGCACGTGTCCTTCCTGCGTTACGTCCACCAGCTCGAATACACAGAGTTTCTGGACCGCAGCCAGGCCACTTGGCAGCCCCTGGCAGCCGCAATCCAGGACCGGGAGCGCCCCCTGCTCCTGGAGAACACCCACGACGAATCCCCCCAGGTGCTGGCCGACGTGCTGGGCCGGCTGAACGACGCCAACAACGACGCCGACAACGATGCCAACAGGGGCGCCTGCGGCGTCTGTTTCGACGTGGGGCACTGGAGCTGCTTCAACGGCGGCCTGCGCAAAAAGGATCTGCCCCACTGGCTGGACGTGCTGGGGCCATGGATCCGCGCCTGCCACGTGCACGACAACGACGGGTCCGGCGATCAGCACCTTGCCCCGGGCTGGGGCGGCATCCCCTTTGGGTTGTTCTTTGCCGAGTTGGACCGCAGGAAGATCGCGCCAACCATTGTCCTTGAAGCCCATGGCCAGGATGCGCTACAAGGAGCCATGCAGTTTCTGGAAACCGCGGACGGCCCCTGGCAGCGGAACTTCTGAATCCAAGGCCGCCGCGTTCCAGCCCGCCCGGCGACGCGTCAGGCAAAGGCGGCGTGATGGAAGCATTGGAGCGCAGAGCGCTGGCGGCGCACGGTCGCAACAGGCCGCGGCGGCGCTGGCGCATCGTCCTGGGAATTCTCGGCGGGCTGGTGCTCCTGGCCCTGGCGGCGGCCCTCTTCTGGCTGCGCCCGGAATCCACCACCCCCACGCCCCGGGAGCATGCCGAGCTGCTGGCCGTGTTCGGCGGCAACGCCACTCCGGGTCCCCCCCGGCACACGGGCCTGGTGCGGCGCTCCTTCCACCTGCCCATGCGCGATGGCGTGGATATCGCCGTGGATCTGCACCTCCCCGCCACGCTGAAAGCCGACGAGACCGTTCCCGTCGTCCTGCTGCCCACGCGCTACTGGCGACGCTGGAACCTGCGCTGGCCGGCCTCGGCCCTCAGGGATGCCCCCCTGGCCACGCGCATGCTGGTGGACTACGGCTATGCCGTATTAAGCATCGACGCTCGCGGCACCGGCGCATCCTTCGGGGTGCAGAACTACCCCTGGTCCCGCGATGAGATCGAAGACTACCTCGAAGTGCTGGACTGGGCCGTGCAGCAGCCCTGGAGCAACGGCCGGGCCGGCGTCTCCGGCGTCTCCTATGGCGGCACCTGCGCCGAACGCATGGCCGCCGCAGGCCATCCGGCCCTCAAGGCCGCCATCATCCAGTTTGGGTTGTACGATGTCTTTACGGACGTCGCCTATCCCGGCGGCGTGTTCAACTCCGGATTCGTGGGCCGCTGGGGCCGGTTCAATCAGGCCCTGGACAACGGGACCCTGCCGCAGTTCATGCCCTGGTTCGCCCGTGCCTTCGTGCTCGGCCCCGCCCCGGTGGATGGTCCGCAAGGGCGGCAAAAGCTGGCCCTGGCCGCCCGCGAACACGAGGCCAATGCCGACATCTACCTGGCGGCAGCCGGCGCGGCGGCGCGCGATCAGACCGCCGTGACCGAGCGTGGTGTGGCCGTAGCCATGGACGATTTCAGCCCCCATGTGGCCTGGAAGCGCCCCTCCCGCGCCCCGCGGCCGGCGGTGTACGCCTGGGGCGGCTGGTTCGATGGCGCCTATGCCGCCTCCCTGCTGCGGCGGCTGTGCGAGGTGGACGTGGAACAGCGCGCGGTGCTCGGTCCCTGGAACCACGGCGCCACCCAGGACACCGATCCCTTTGCCCCGGCCGATGCCCCGGCCTCCCCCTCTGCTCGCGTACAACTTCTTGAGCAAATTAGATTTTTTGACTGGTATTTGAAGGATCTCGGCGAAAAGCCCGCGCCCGGGCTGCGGTATCGGCGGCTTGGGGAGCAGGCATGGCTGCAGGCCCAGGGCTGGCCGCCCCGCCCGATGACGGATCTGAACTTCCGCCTGGAGCACGACGCCAGCCTGCAGCCCGGACCGGCGACCCTGCCGGTGGCAGGCACGGGTCGCGTGCTGGCGCAGAGCCCTGCGCCCACCGGCGCGCAAAACCGCTGGCGCACACAACTGGGCCGAAGTGACGTGATCTATCCAGACATGGGCGCGCAACCCGGCCAGCCGGGCCGCCTCTCCTGGACCTCCGCGCCGCTGGAGCAGGGCCTGATCCTGGAAGGCACGCCCCTTGTGCGCACGGCCGTCGCCGTGAACGCCACGGATCTGAGCCTGTTCGCGTACCTTGAAGCCGTCTCCCCGGACGGCAAGGCGCACATGCTCAGCGAAGGGCTCTTGCGGGCCCTGCACCGCAGCGAAATCACCCCCCTGCCCGCCGTCCGATGCGAAGGCGTGCCGGCCCTGCATTCCTTCACCCGGGACGCCATGGCCCTGCTGGAACCCGAAACGCCGACGGTCATGGCCGTGCCGCTGCTGCCCACGGCGGCCTCGGTGCCCCAAGGCTGGCGGCTGCGGCTGACGCTGACCACCTGCGACACCGGGCAGTTCACCTGCCTGCCCTACGAGAGCAACCCGGACGTGACCATCCTGCCCGGCGGCACCCTGCGCCTGCCGGTGCCGGAATCAGCAGAACCGCCCAAGTAAGCCAGATTTCTCTGGAAAAGAGTTTTCGGGGGGAACCCTTTCTGGCGAAAGGGTTCCCCCCGACCCCCCCCTCCCAAAGACTTTTCTTAAAATTACCGAATACTATCAAAGTTTTTGAAGGAGCGAGAGAGGGAAGAACCTGTTGCAACAAGATTTCCCCTCTCGCACGGCCCTTTTTCACGTGTCCTTTTCTCTCGAATGCCCCCTGCTCATCCCGCGATGCGCAGCCGCTTCCACTCCAGCACCAGATGCAGGAGCGTGCGGGTGGCGAAACCCGTGCCGCCGGCGGGGCAATCGGGCGCGGCCTTGGTCTTGAAGGCCGGGCCGGCAATGTCCAGATGGACCCACGGCACCCCGTCGGGCACAAACTGCTTGAGGAACAGCGCCGCGTTCACCGAGCCGCCCATGCGCGTGCCCACGTTCTTCATGTCTGCCACGTCGCTCTTGAGTTCCTCGAAATAAAAGTCCCACAGGGGCATGGGCCACAGCAAATCCCCCACGGGCATGGCCAGCCGCTGGATGGCCGCGGCCAGCAGGGGGCGGTTGCCGTAAATGGCGGCCACGTGATCCCCCAGGGCCACCACGGCCGCGCCGGTGAGGGTGGCCACGTCGATGATTGCCTCGGGCTGGAAGCGGCCGGCGTAGGCCAGGGCATCGCAGAGGAGCAGCCGGCCTTCGGCGTCGGTGTTGATGATCTCCACCGTTTTGCCGGCCAGGGTCTTGACCACATCGCCGGGCCGCACGGCCAGGGGGCCGGGCATGTTGTCCGTGGCCGGGATGATGGCCACCACACGCTGGGACGCCTTGAGCTCGCCCAGGGCCTTGAGGCAACCCAGGATGGCGGCCGCGCCGGCCATGTCGCCCTTCATCTGCTCCATGTTCAGCGCCGGCTTGAGGGAGATGCCGCCGGTGTCGAAAGTCACGCCCTTGCCCACCAGCACCAGGGGCGCGGCGTGGGACTGTCCCGCAGGCTTGCGCCCGCCGTGCGTATCCAGCACCAGCAGCCGGGCATGGTCGGGGTTGGCCTGGAACACGGCGGCGAATGCGCCCATGCCCAGCTCCAGCACCTCGCCGGCGGTGTACACATCCAGGCCGAAGCCATATTCCGCGGCCAGGGTGCGGGCGGTGTCTTCCAGATAGGCCGGCGTGGCCAGATTGGCCGGCGTGTTCACCAGATCCCGGGCCAGCCAGAGCCCGGCCCCACCGGCCAAGCCCCGGGACAACGCCTTGTGCAGCGGACTTCCGGGACCGGGCAGGGGATCATCCGCTGCCAGCCGCAGGTCCGGCATGGGTCCCTGGTCCTTGGGCTTGGATTTGAGGGCCGTGTATGCATACAGCCCGCCCAGGGCGCCGGCCACCAGCTCCTCCACCAGGACGGGCAGATCCACGTCAGCCAGGGCGGCCAGGGGCTCCAGGGCCGGCAGATGCAGGCGCACGGTGCCCGCGCGCAGCTCCCGGCATCGGGTCAGGGCCGCGCCCATGGCCTTGCGCGCCAGGGCCAGGCAGGACCAGGTGTCCTTGCAGGCGGCGGTGTCGCCCAAGCCGACCAGGACCACCCGATCCACTGGCCGCTCCCCCTCCGCAGGGCCATACAGCACCGTGGTGGACAACGCCTCCCCGGAACAATCGTCCCAGGCGGCATGCCCTGACAGCCAGGGCAGCAGCGCACACAGCGTCTCCTTGCCAAGCAGCCGATCCGGCGAGCGCCGATCCTCTTCCGACTGGGCGACAAACGCCACATGCACATCGCCCGGGTGCCGGGCCTGAAGCGGGGTGAAGGAAATATCCATGCAGTCTCCTTGTGAGAACGAACTTCGCGTCTTGCCTCAGTATCGTTCCCGCAGGCCGAAGACAATGCTTTTTGGAATTGCCCCCACAGCGGCCTCAAGATTTGGCGGCCACTGCCGATCTGTTACTACAAGCAACAAGGTGCACTGCCATGGAACTGACAGGACTTGCCGGCGGCTATTCGGCCTTCACCCTCGGCTCCGCCACATCCAACGCCCGATTCGGGACCCTTTCTTCCCCTGGCAGCCAGAGCGGCCTGGGCGAGACCTTTGGGCAGGCCGTGGTCCTGCAACTGCAATCCACCCTGGGCAAGGATGATGCGCAGGCCGGCTCCCTGGCCACAGCCCTGGGCGAGTCCATGGACTCCCTGCGCGCCCAGTTTGGCGACCAGACCGCCCAGGCTGCCATGGCCATGGTGGCCAAACGCCTGGACCAGCCCGCCGAGGGCACCCCGCTGACGGAAGAGCAGTTCAGCCGCGGCCTGCTGGAGGCTGTGCGCCTGGTGGACAAAAGCTACGGCTTTGCCGCCGGCGACGAGGTGATGCGCCAGTTCAACGGCGATCTCAACGACGCCATCAATGCCTATTTCGACAACGGCCTCAAGGAACGTTTCTTCGCCACGGCCGTGGGCGAGGCGCAGGACGCCGCCGCCACCCCCCTCACCGTGAGCGCGAGCCAGATGCAGACGGCGCAGCAAGAGGCCGCCGCCTCGCCCACGGAATCGCTGCTGGAGGCCATGCGGGAAGATCTGGAAGCCTTTCTGGCAGATCCGCCGTCGGATATGGACGACCCCACCGCCGCGGCCCTGCAGTCTGGCGCGGCGCAGTATGCCGCCCTGGCGGCGTCGGCCGGGGGCGTATCCTCCACGCTCTCCATGATGGTCTGATCCTCCGCTTCAGCCGTCGCCTTCCCCTGGACTTTCACCGCGCCTTCGCGGTAGGCTTCGGGCGCATTCCCCGCACTTCTTCATCTTTTCCGGGAGGCCCCATGCCCTTTGTCCAGATTTCCATGTTGGAAGGCACCTCTGCCGAGTACCGCAAGACCCTCGGCGACATCGTCCATCAGGCCATGGTGGAGACCATCAACATCCCGCCCCTGGACCGCTTCCAGACCATCCGCGAGTTCTCCAGGGAAAACTTCCTGTGCACCCCGGAATATCTGGGCATCCAGTACAGCGAACAGTTCATGATCATCCACATCACCCTCAATGAAGGCCGCAGCCTGGAAATGAAGCAGGCCTTGTACAAAACCGTGGCCGAACGCGTGAGCGCCGCCCTGGGCATCTCGCCCGCGGACATCATGATCGGCCTGACCGAAGTGAAGAAGGAAAACTGGTCCTTCGGCAACGGCATCGCCCAGTACGCCTGATCTTTCTGCGCCGCCGGGGAAGCTGCGAGCAGGTTCCCCGGCGAACCTCCCCCTTGGCTGCCGGCGGCAAGGCGTGGTATACACCACCAACCAGCCAACCCCGACAACACACCTGCTCCAACCAGCGTGAGGGAGGACTCATGGACAACATCCCCGTGTTCAACTGCAAAAATGCGGATGACGTGCTCAAGGCCGTCAAGGAAAACAACATCAGCTTCGTGCAATTCTGGTTCGTGGACATCCTGGGGATGCTCAAGAGTTTCCAGATCACGCCCAACGAGCTGGAAGCCGCCTTCGAGGAAGGCATGGGCTTTGACGGTTCCTCCATCCTGGGCTTCACCCGCATTGAGGAATCGGACATGGTGGCCTGGCCGGACCCCACCACCTTCCAGATTGTGTCCTGGCGGCCGTCCGACCGGCCTGTGGCCCGCGTGTTCTGCGACATCAAAACTCCCGACGGCAAGCCCTACGAGGCAGACAGCCGCTATGTGCTCAAGCGCATCCTGGAGAAGGCCGCAGCCAAGGGCTACACCTATTACGTGGGGCCCGAGCTGGAATTCTTCCTCTTTGCCTCGCCCAAGTGCCCGGAAATTCTGGATCAGGGCGGCTACTTCGATGCCCCGCCCCTGGACCTGGCCAACGATGTGCGGCGCGACATCATTTTCAATCTGCAAGCCATGGGCATTGCAGTGGAATACTCTCACCACGAAGTCGCACCCTCGCAGCATGAAATCGACCTGCGCTACAAGGAAGCCCTGGCCATGGCCGACACGGCCGTGACCTATCGCGTGGTGGTCAAGGAAGTGGCCAGAAAACACGGCTGCTACGCCACCTTCATGCCCAAGCCCCTGTTTGGCGAAAACGGCTCGGGCATGCATGTGCATCAGAGCCTGTTCAAAAACGGGCGCAACGCCTTCTTCGACGCCGGCGCGGAATTCAATCTCTCCGGGGACTGCAAGGCCTACATCGCCGGCCTGCTGAACCATGCGCCGGAACTGGTCTGCGTGACCAACCAGTGGGTCAACAGCTACAAGCGTCTGGTGCCGGGCTACGAAGCCCCGGTGTACATCGCCTGGGCCAACCGCAACCGCTCGGCCCTCATCCGCGTGCCCATGTACAAGCCCGGCAAGGAAGCCGCCACGCGCATCGAACTGCGCTGCCCGGACCCGGCCGCCAACCCGTACCTGTGCTTCGCCGTCATGCTGGCCGCAGGGCTCAAGGGCATCGAGGACGGTTACACCCTACCCAACCCCGTGGAAGAAAACATCTTCCACATGCAGGAAGACGACCTCTCCAAGCACGGCATTACCAGCCTGCCCGGCTCCCTGTACGAGGCAGCCATGAACCTCAAGCATTCCCAATTGATGAAGGAAGTCTTGGGCGACCACCTGCACACCCAGCTGGTTGCCAACAAAATGAAGGAATGGGACGCCTACCGTACCCACGTGTCGGAATTCGAGATCGACAAGTACCTGCCCATTCTGTAAGGCGCGGTTCCACATTCTGCGCAGGCGTTGCGAGGGGGAGAGTACTTGTTATTTCAAGTGCTCTCCCCTTTCCTGTGTTTACGCCAAGGGCTCCCAAACCAGTTGCGACGGGGAACCCGCGCGCGAAGGGGCATCCCGCAGTTACGGCCAGTTATTCAAAAAGTGACAGGCGTCGCCGAACCACTTGGCCGCTCTGTCCAGATGATCTCCGGAGCTGCGCAGCCGCCAGGGGTTTTTGTCCGATTCGTAAAGGCCCCCGGCGTTGTACGCGGCGGCCACCAGAATGGGATCGCTCCCTGTCTTGTCCCAACGAATCTTGATTTCCGCGGTGCCGATATCGATGTTCACCCGCGGATCATACAGGGGCAGCGCCTGGGGAGCGGTGGCCGGTTGTTCCTGGATGTGTGGGGCGATGGCATGGGCATCGTACGGCAGCTTCATGGCCGTAATGACCCATCGGGCGGTACTGGCCAGGGTCTGCATCGGGCCGGCGCTGTAGTCGCCAGTGTCGATCTGCCCGCCGATGCTCACCTCGACATGGGGCTCCCAGCGAAATGTTGTTGGACCAGTAAATCCCTGGTTGCGAGCTGCCGCGCTTTCCGTGGCAATGGTCATGAGGATAAGCTGAGGACAGATCTGGTATTTCTTCGAGGCCTCAAGAATGTACTCGCCGTACAGCGCCATGATGGCCGGGATGGTGACCAGCCTGCCCGGGGTGCGCAGCGGCTCAGCCGGGGAGCCATCCGCGCACAGATACACGCCGTTGACATCATAACGCCAGGATCTGCCGCCGAACATGCTATGGCAATCCGCCTTGCCGCACGTCAGGCCTTCTTCGACTTCCAGCAAATCCGCCGCATTGGCCAGGGGAGGCCTATCCTGGTCGGTGGCAGGCGGCACAGGGGCGGGAGGAGATCCGGTCCATTGTTGGATGTGCCAAGTCAGGTTCACGGCCCAAGAAGCATCGCCTTGCGGCGGATAGCTGCCGGCTTTGAGCTCGGCCATGGAGTCCTTCCACTGCACATGGGGCATTTCCCAGCTAAGCACCTCCAGCCCCAGGGCCTGCGCTTGGGCTCGCATGCGCTTCCACGAATCCGCCGCCGCGCCGCTGGCAGCCCAGCTCCAGCCGGCATCCGTCTTGAGCACAATGTCTGCGGCAAGCCCATACTGATGAAAGGATTCCCAGGCCCGGGCATTGGTCACCACGGCACCGGGCCGCGTCCGGCCTTGGGCATGCAGCCAGGCTTGCCGCGCCGGCGAACGGAACCCCTCGAACAAGGCAAAGGGGAGTTTCTCGCTCTTGCACCACTCCAGCAATGCCTGCACGGCCTCGCGAAACAATGGATGAAGTTTGGCAGTGTCCCGATCAACAAGTTCAGGCGTAACACCAACGAGCACTTTCATAAGCTCCTCACTTTTTCCGCCATATTAGCACATGGTTCGCTTTATGCAATAGATCCATGCAATTCCATGATGGATAGCAAGCATTCCTGAACCACAATATTTTGTTTTTATTTATTAATAAATTAATTATTATCCCGAGCACGTCGCCGGCGGGACAGCAAAAAGAACAGCCCCCCGCCACAGGCGAGGGGCTGCCTCAATGCATGCATGCCAGGTGAATACCGCCGGGCTACACCGGCTGCGCCGCGAACTGCTTGCGCTGGGTCAGGAACAGGGCCAGGGAGCCCACAGCCACGGCGATGCCCACCCCGGTGGAGATGTCCATGGGCAGGTTGAAGCCAATCTTGGCGAAGCACAGGTAGGTCACGGTCACGCAGGTCATGAACGTGGCCGGCAGGGTGGCCAGCCAGTGGATCATGCCGCGGCGGACCAGATACGCGGCCGCAGCCCAGAGCACCACCGTGGCCAGGGTCTGGTTGGCCCAGCCGAAGTAGCGCCAGATGATGTCAAAGTTCACCTGGGAGAGCGCCGCGCCCACCACGAACAGCGGCACCGCGATGATCAGGCGGTTGATGTTCGCCTTTTGGGAATAGCCGAATACGTCGGCAATGGTCAGCCGGGCGGACCGGAAGGCCGTGTCGCCAGAAGTGATGGGCAGCACCACCACGCCCAGGATGGCCAGAATGCCGCCCACGGGACCCATGAGGGTGATGGAGACGTCATTGACCACCTTGCCCGGGCCGCCGGCCGTCAGCGCGGCGTTCAGGGCCTCAGGGGTCTGGTAGAAGCTCATGCCCAGGGTGGCCCAGATGAGGGCGATGATCCCTTCGGCAATCATGGCGCCATAAAACACGGGGCGGCCGCAGTTTTCATTCGGCACGCAGCGGGCCATCATGGGCGACTGCGTGGCGTGGAACCCGGAAATGGCCCCACAGGCGATGGTGATAAACATCAGCGGCCACAGGGGCAGGCCCGTGGGGTGCTGATTGGCAAAGTGGGCCGAAGGATAGAACTCGTAGCCGCCGACAATCATCGCGCCCGTCAGCCCCACGGCCATGACGATCAGGATGACAGCGAACAGCGGATAGATGCGGCCGATGATCTTGTCCACCGGCAAAATGGTGGCCATAAAATAGTAGGCGAAAATGATGAGCACCAGCGTCAGCAGGTCGATGCCTGTCATGCTGGCCAACAGCTTGGCCGGCCCGGTGACGAACACCACGCCCACCAGCAGCAGCAGGATCACCGAGAAGTAACGCATGAAATGCTTGAAGCCGTTGCCCAGGTTGGCGCCCACCACATCAGGGATGGACTTGCCTTCGTGGCGCACGGAGAGCATGCCGGAGAAGTAATCGTGCACGCCGCCGGCGAAAATGGAGCCCAGCACGATCCACACCAGCGCCCACGGCCCGTACAGTGCGCCCAGAATGGGTCCAAAGACCGGCCCCAGCCCGGCGATGTTCAGCAACTGGATCATGAAGATCTTCCAGGGCTTCATCTTCACGAAGTCCACACCATCGGCCATGGTGCAGGCGGGCGTGTCCTTGCAGTTGTCGGCCCCGAACATGCGTTCGATCACCCGGCTGTAGATGGCATAGCCGCCAATCAGCACCGCGACGCTCAAAAAGAAATACATAACCGATGGCATGGTGGTTCTCCTGTCGTTGTGCCCTGGAGTCGGCAGGGCGAGAATTCTGGAGACCACAAACCATGCATGCGACGGTGTGACAATCCCCCGGCGCGCGAGATGTCATTTTTGACGGCTGAACCGTGCGCTGGGCTGCGTGAAATGCATCACAAGAACGGCAAGAGAGGACATCTCTCCCAAAAAGGACGCGGGGGAAGGACCTTTCTTTAGCGCACGTTTTTTGAAAAGAACCCTCGGGGGAAAACCTTTCNGCGAGAGGGGAGAACCTTTTGCAAAAGGTTTCCCCCCTCGCAATATCTTTTTTCAAACTTAAAATGCTCTAGAAAGGTTTCCCCCGCGCACCATTGCAGAAACAGGGCTTACTTGCCTTGCCGTTCCTTTTTGAGCCCGACGCCGATGCGCCAGCAGTCGCCCACGGGCTCGGGCCGGAGGCCCCAGTATTTGCGGCTGCTCATGTCGAAGAGCAGGGGACGGATCTTCGACAGGTCCAGTTTGCCGTCGGTCAGGGCGTCCTCACGGGCGTGGGTTTCCACGATCTCGCCAATGAAGACGTGATAGCCCTTGACCTCATAGGTATCCACCAGCTGGCATTCCATGCACACCGGGCATTCCTCGATCATGGGCGCGGCGGGAAGCTCGCCGTAGAACAGGGTGAACAGGGAGGACTTGTCCTCCTTTGCCCCGGAAACCACGCCGCAGAAGTCGGTCTCGCGGATCAAATCTTCCGAAGGGACGTTGATGCTGAACTGCCCGTGCTCGCGGATGCCCTGGGGGGTGAAGTGCCGCCGGGCCATGGCCACGGAGATGAGTTCCCGCGCCCCTTCCGCGCCGGGGCCGTAGTTCAGGATGCCGATGTGGGCAATGGTGTTGAAGTTCGGTCTGCCATTGACCATGGCCCCCACCAGCACCGTGGGGGTGGGATACAGGGCGTTGACGCCGCCGAGTCTGGTTCGCATGGGGAGCTGCTCCTTGAAAAAAAGATGAATGCGGACAAGGGAAACCTGATTTCCGGCCCTGGCGGTTACGCCGCGGCCAGTCGGGGAATGCGGAAGTGGATGCGTGTGCCCTGGCCCGGCGCGCTGTGGATGCGCATGGCGTAGGACGGGCCGAAGAGCTGCACCAGCCGCTGGTTGCAGTTGCGGGCACCCACGCCCTCGCTCAGGGATTCGGGACCGTCGGCCCTGAGGATGGAGCGCAACACGTCGGGGCTCATGCCGGTGCCGTCGTCCTCCACGAGCACGGCGAGGTGATCCTGGCCGTCCTGCCGGGCCACCAGACGGATGGCTCCGCCCTCGGTACGGCGCAGAATGCCGTGTCGCACCCCGTTTTCCACCAGGGGCTGGATGAGCAAGGGCGGCACGGGCCAGTCCTCCAGGTCCGGGTCAACCTGGAACTCCATCTGGATGCGCTCGCCGAACCGGGCCTGCTCGATCATCAGATAACACCGCACCTGCTCCAGTTCCTCGCGCAGGGGGATGAGGCCGCGGCTGGAATCCAGGTTCCGACGCATATAGTTGGAGAGGTCCAGGATCAGTTCCCGGGCCTGGGCCGGGTCCGTACGGCAGAAGGAGGCCACGGTGTTCAGGGAGTTGAACAGGAAATGCGGGTTGATCTGCGCCTGCAGCCGGCGGATCTCCGCATGGGCCAACAGCTGATTCTTCACGCCGATGTCTTCCAGCTCGATCTGCGTGGAAAAAAGATTGGCCAGCCCCTTGGCCACCTCGAACAGCGTCTTGTTCAGGGGCTGCATGCGTGCGCCGTAGAGCTTGAGGCAGCCCAGAATGCGTTCGCCTTTGAACAGGGGCACGATGATGGCGCTGTGCAACGGGCAGCCCGGATGCCGGCAGCCTATCTCCTCCTGCTGTGTCAGAAACATGGGCGTGCCTGTGCGGATGGCCCGCCGGGTGGCATCGGTACGCACGGGTTCGCCAGCCAGATGATGATCCGACCCCTCGCCCAGGTGGGCCAGCACGGTATCCAGATCGGTCACGGCCACGGCAGCCGCGCCGGTTTCCTTCTTGATGATGGCCGCCGTGGCGGCGGCGGATTCCAGGGTCAGGCCGCGGCGCAGGTGCCCCACGGTCTGGTTGGCGACGGACAACAGGGTGGGCGCCTGGGCCGATTCGCGCATGTCGCGCCAGTGCATTTGCAACCGCAAGGCCTGGATGATGAGGGCCGCGCCGATGGAATTGATGAGGATCATGGGCACGCCGATCACCCGCACCAGATCCAACGCATCGGCAAAGGGCCGCGCCAGGGCCAGCACCAGGCCCATGTGCATGGTTTCCCCCAGCATGCACAGCCCCAGGGCCGCCCGCCAGTCCAGGCGCAGGGCAGGATAGCGCATGGCGAAGAGCCCCGCCCCCAGCCCCTCCAGCAACGTGGCCAGCCCGCAGGGAAAGGCGCTGAAGCCGCCCACATCGATAAGATACCGATGCCCGCCGGCAATGAGCCCGGCCAGGCCGCCCACCACGGGCCCGCCGAACAACCCCGCCGCAATGACGCCCATGGCCCGCAGATTGGCGAAGGACTGGAACACCAGGTTGCCGCTGTACGTGCCCAGAATGCTGAACATGCCGAACAGGGCCGCCAGAAGCGCCATGGAGGCCACATCGGCGGGGCTCCACCGCCCGCTGCCCAGGCTCTGGGGCGCGCCCTCCCACTGCCGCTGCAGGCGGAGCTGGATCTTGTCCAGCGGGGCCAGCATCACCACAGCCAGGCCGCCGGCCAGCAGCAGCCCGAAACGCTGGGACAAGGTGACGAACAATTCCGGAATATGTGGCGGCAATTCCAGCATGCGGTCCTCACACCCCCAGCCGCAGCTTGAAATCCCGCACGCGGTTGCGACTGACGGTGATTTCGCTGCGTTCCTGGTCGTGCATCACCAGTTGATACTTTCCATTGAACCAGGGCGTGAATTCGGCAATGCGCTCCAGGTTCACCAGCACGGCCCGGCTGGCGCGAAAAAAGGGCAAGCCTTCCAGACGCTCTTCCAGCCTGCACAGGGTCTGCGGCCCATGGCAGACGAGCTTGCCGGCGTCGGTCATGGCCACCAGCCGGCGTTCCTCCGCCTCAATATAACTCACCTCGCGGGTATGGATGAGGGCGATGCGCCCCCCCTGGACCACGGCCAGCCGCTCCAGGGGGGCCAGCCGGTCCGCGAACCTGGGCGACTGGGAAGAGCCGGTCTCGCCCATGCGCTGGTGCAGCATATGCAAAAGCCGCTGCATGTCCGGGGCGTCTTCCTGCTCCTGCCCTGCGCCGGCACGCTGGCCCAGGCGCTGGCGGATCCGGTCCAGGCAGCGGGCCAGCCGCTCCGGAGCCACGGGCTTGAGCAGATAATCCACGGCGTTATGCTCAAAGGCACGGATGGCGTGCTGGTCGAAGGCCGTGATGAACACAAACAATGGCGGCTGGGGCATGGTCGCAGCAGTGGCAAGCACGTGGAAGCCGTCCTCGCCGGGCATCATGATGTCCTGGAACACCACGTCCGGCCGGTGGGACTCGATGCGCGCCAGGGCCTCCCGGGCCGATGCCGCCTCCAGGGCGGCCACGTCGGCATGGGCCGAAAGCAGATAGGCCAGCTCGTCCCTGGCTGGCCGTTCGTCGTCCACTATGAGCGCCGTCAACGTCATGCCGCCACCACCCCCCCGTTCTTGCGCAGCTCCTGGTGCCCGCCCCTTGGAGTAAAACCTCACTGCGGCCCTGTAAAGCCCGGGACGGGACGAATGCCCGGGAAAACGCCGGACGGTCTTGCAGGCACTCGCGTTTGCGTCTATGTTTCCCACAACTGGCTGCGTTGCGCAGCCCACTCCGGGGGAACATCCATGGCAGCCGACGACCACTTGGAAACACGCCAGTTTCTGACCTTTGTGCTGGAAGACGAGCTTTTTGCGCTCAACATCACCTCGGTGCGCGAGGTGCTGGAGTACACGTCCATCACCCGCATTCCCCGCACGTCGGAATACATGCGCGGCATCATCAATGTCCGCGGCAGCGCCGTGCCGGTCATCGATCTGAACCTGAAATTCGGCCGCAACAGAACGGTGCACTCCATCAACACCAGCATCATCATTGTGGAAGTGAACCTCGAAGGCGAGCTGACCACCATCGGCGCGCTGGCAGACTCGGTGCAGGAAGTCTTTGAGCTGCGCGACGATCAGATCGACCCGCCGCCGCGCATGGGCGCCAGCGTGAAGACGGATTTCATCATGGGCATGGGCAAGCACGAGGACAAATTCATCATGATTCTTGATGCAGACAAGATCTTCTCCATCGATGAAATCGCCGTGCTGCAGTAGCGGCCGCATATGCCCCTTATAGATCGCATCACCCGCGCGCCCCTGTGGCGTTCTCCCAGCCTGCCCTACGGCCAGCGGCAACTGGTGGTGGCCTGTTTCGAGTCCGAAATACCGCACCTGGCCACGGTCATCACCCCGCAAAACTGCCAGCAGATCGAACGCCTGGTGCTGTTCGATCATCACCCCGGCCTGCCGCGCGCCGTCGTGCTGGGCATGGAACACGGCGCACCGCGAAAAATCCCGGTGTCCGCCCCTGAGTCCCTGCGGCACCGCCCGCATTGCGAACTCATCTTCTTCAATTACTCCTACAACTACGAAAACCTCTCCGCCGGGCACGCCATTCTGGCCGGCCTCGGTTTTCCAACCTATCACGTGGCCATGCCCTATCTGTACAACGAAGGCCACCAGACCATCCACGCCCCCACCTATTACGAAGATCATCGCCCCGAGTTGGACGCGGCCTACGCCCTGCTGGAAGACGAGACCAGCCGCCAGGTATTCGCCTCGCGCATCCGCGCCCTGTGCACAGGCAATGTGGGATTCCTGCAGGTGGCGGACTATCCCCAATATGTTCATCCGCTGGTGCGGCCGCAGCAAGGGGATGTGGTCATTGATGGCGGAGTCTCCGCCGTCATCGGGGAGCAACAGGCCCTGCTGGCTGCCGTGGGAGACACGGGACGGGTGTTCGGGTTCGAGCCGGACCCCCAGGGGCATGCCGCGGCACAGCGGCAACTGGCCGCCCTCCCCGGGGCCAGCCGCTATACGTTGCTGCAACAAGGCTTGTGGCACGAGCAGACCACCGTGCGCTTCTCCCCTGCCGGCGTGGGGTCCCACGTGAGTGCCGGAACCGAGGCAGGCATTGCCGTGCAGATGACCACTGTGGACGCCGTGGCACAGGAATACGGCCTGCAGGACGTCCACTTCATCAAACTGGATGTGGAAGGCTCGGAATGCAACGCCATCCGGGGCGCGGCGGAGACCATCGCCCGGTGCAAGCCCAGGCTGGCGATTTCGGTGTACCACCGGCTGGAGGATCTGTACCGCATCCCGCAGCAGCTGCGGGCCATGGTCCCGGAGTATCGATTCCACCTGGGCCATCATCACCCGGTGTTGTTCGAAACCATCCTGTATGCCCGCCCTTCCGGCGCTTGCAAATGCTGACGCCGCCCTGGCATGTGGAAACCGTGGGGGCTGTGGCCGGCTTTCTGACCACCGTGGCGTTTCTGCCCCAGGCAGTGCAGACATGGCGCAGCAAGTCCGTGCGGGATATCTCCCTGACCAGCTATATCTGCCTGGTGTGCGGGGTGGGGCTGTGGCTGGTGTATGGGCTGCTCATCCACTCCTGGCCCATCATCATTGCCAACGGGGCAGGCCTGCTGCTGCAAGGCTCCATCCTGGCCATGAAGGTGCGCTACGGCCGGGCCTCGGCCACGGAGTAGGCGCCGCTCTTCTCTTTCGTCCCGGTGGCGGCCAGGGCGTCCTGAAGCATGCCCAGTTGCTCTGCCACAACTTTTTTGAATTCCTTCATGTACTTGTCAGGCAGGGACCCGCCCTTGATGTTCACCAGATTGGTGGGGTTGATCCACTTGCCGTCCTTCTTCATCCGGAAATCCAGGTGTGGTCCGGTGGAGAGCCCCGTGGAGCCCACATAGCCGATGACTTCCCCCTGCCGCACCCGGCCGCCGCGCGAAAGGCCTGAGGCGAAGCGGGAGAGGTGCAGGTACATGCTCTCGTACCCGCTCTGGTGCTTGAGCGAGACATAATTTCCGGCGCCGTTGCCCCACCCGTTGAAGGCCACCACGCCATCAGCCACAGCCATGACCGGCGTGCCCTTGGGTGCGCCGTAATCCACCGCCGGATGCGGCCGGACCACGCCGGTGACCGGGTGCCGCCGGGCCATGGAAAAGCCGGAAGTCACCCGCGTGAAGGCCAGGGGGGCCTTGAGAAACGACTTGCGCAGGGAATTGCCCTCGGCATCGTAATACGTGGCTTTTCCAGTTTCGTCATGAAACAGGAAGCCGCGATATGTTTTGCCGTTGTTGACGAATTCCGCAGCCAGCACGTCGCTGTACCCCGCCAGGGCGCTGTCCAGAAAACGCTTCTTGATGAGCACGCGAAAGGAATCGCCCTCGCGGATGTCGCGCAGGAAATCCACATCGCAGGAGAAAATTTCCGCCAGCCGCAGGGCGATTTCCGGCTTCTCCCCCATGCGCTCCACAGCCCCGAACAGACTGGAGCGGATCTCCCCGGCCAGGGCCTCGGTCTTCACGTCGTAGACGATGGGGATACGGCCGGCGGCGAAATCGTCCCCCTTGCGTTCCACCACAAGCAGGCCCTTGTCGTCCTCTTCGTACACGAACTGCTGCAGCAACCCGCCCACGGTGGTGATGCGATACGTCTTGCCCACGCGCAATGACGCCACATTGAAAAGCCCCTTGCAGGCGCTGGTGAATTTTTCCAGTTCACCCGCCCCGATATAGGGGTTGAGCAGGATGGAGAGGGTATCGCCAGGGTTGACCATGTCCTCAATCAGGCAGGGGGCACGAGGATCCGCAGGCGCCTGCTGCAGCAGGGGCTCGGGCGGGTCGGCAAGGACCAACTCGTCCTGCGGCAATTCACCCCGGGGAACTTGCGGCTGGGTCAGGATGGCAGGCGGCGGGCACGAGCCCCCCCCGCCCCCCTGCCGCGCCAGATGCGGCACCGGCAACGAACCCAACTCCTCGGGCTCGGGCATGGTCACCACCTCGCCCTCTTCCAGCGGCTCGTGGATGGGATCCTCAAACAGGGCGAACAACGGGATGGTAGGCAAGGGGACGCCGTAAAACAGCACAAAAGCGAGACACGCCACCAACCCAAGACGCTTCTTTCCGCGCATGGGTTCCCGGACGGGGCCGCTGCCAGCCATCCGGGGCAATTTGGAACGAAACCGGGGGGTGCGAACGATGGCCGGGTGCGGCGGGCGTCTCAGCAACTGCGTCCTCCTGCATTGTGCTGGAACATCAAGACGGCGCTTCCGTCACCAGGAAGCGGGGCAAGGAGTACTCCCGTCAGGGTATGGGAACATTCCTCATTTGTCCAGATTGTTAAATCCAGTTTACATTTTTTTTAGAGTGTGCTGGATACGTTCGGCCCCCCGGAATCCAGGGGGGAAGATGAAAAAAAATTAGGCATTATTTCAGCATATTAACGTCTTGGCACCGCTTTTCGTGTGTGCTATACAACTACATTGCGCCACTGCCCGCGCGCGCCGCTTTTGGCAGGCACTGCGGGCGGCGTTCCGCTGTGTTCGCGTCGGCAATACAACCCAGACTGGTCGGACTGTTGTGAAGAGTTCCCTGCGTCAGCATCTGTCCCAGCGCTGCCCGGAGCACGAGCTGCGGCAATGGTTCGACCCGTTGCGCATCGCCGCCGAGGAAGACGAAAAACGCCTGATGGTGACGTTTCCCCACGGCTTTTTTGCAGACTGGTTTCGCACCACGGTCCAGGATTTTTTCGAGGCGGCCATCTCCCAGTTTCTGGAGCCGGGCTACACGGTGGAGTACACCATCGGCAACGCCACGGCCACTGGCCCACAGGTCAGCGCAGCCAGCCCCTCGCCCACGCGTATGGATTTTCCGTTTGGCCGCGAGTTCACCTTCGAGACGTTCATCAGCAACAAGAAGAATTACTTCCCGGTGGCATCGGCCAAGTCCGTGGCCAAGAACCAGGACGCTGCCTACAACCCGTTTTGCATCTGCGGGGACTCGGGTTCCGGCAAAACCCACCTCATGCGGGCCATCGCCAACGAGGTGAGCAAGACCTGCGACAAGGAGCAGATCTTCTTCGGGGCCACGGAGGATGTGGCCTCCCTGGTGGCCACCGCCCGCCGCGAAGGGGGCCAGCCCCGCCAGGTGTTGCAGCCGTACCGCTACCTGTTCGTGGACGATTTCCACCGCGTGCGGGACAACTTCACGCTGCAGGAAGAGTTCATCCAGATTTTCGACGCCTTCCACAACAGCCGCCGGCAGATGGTCTTCAGCTGTCCGGAGAAGGTCACCGCCAGCGACTACCTGCTGCCTGCCCTCAAGTCCCGCCTGGAATGGGGGCTGGTGGTCCTGCTGGCCCGCCAGGATGTGGACATCCGTGCCCGCTACATCCAGCGCATGTGCGACGCCAAGAAGGTCCGCCTCACCAAGGAACAGATGCTCACCCTGGCCCAGCGGTTTGAGGACTTCCGATACCTCCAGGGCATCATGCTTAAGTTGTTTGCTTTCAGAGAGTTAGTCCACAGGGACATGCAGGACGAAGACTTTACCCGCATCCTGGAATATACTGAAAACCGGCCCGAAGGCCGGCTTTCCGCCGAAGAAATCCAGACCCGCGTGGCCGAGCACTTCGGGCTCACCGTGCGGGATCTGGTGAGCGACCGCCGTCAGCACCCCGTGGTGTTCGCCAGGCAGGTGGCCATGTACCTGTGCCGGGAACTCGCCGGCATCTCCTACCCTGGCCTGGGCCGGCTGTTCGGCGGCAAGGACCACTCCACCGCCATGTACGCCGTGCGCAAGGTGGCCAAACTCCAAAAAGAAAACAAGGATGTGCGCGCCATGATCACCCAGTTGAAGAAAAAATGTTCGTAACGTGTGCGCTCTTGTGCGCTGCCACGCCCCAAACGGCAGGTTGGCAGCCCAAAATGTGCGTATGTTCCCTTGGCGTGCCTTTTATTGTTCGTAATTTTTTCAATAAAATCAGCCTGATAACCGAGTCACGAACAAACCTTCAGGCCCCTCTTCTACAACAAGGGAGATCTCTATGAAAATAAGATGCTTTAAAGACGACATCATCGATGGCCTGCAGAAAGCCGCCGGGATCATCCCTTCCAAAACCGGCGCTGCCTATCTGCGCACCATCTGGATCAAGGCAGACGATGCCGCGGTGACCATCTACGCCACGGACACCAGCCTGGAATTCACCGGGAAGTATCCTGCCGAGGTCCTGGCGCCCGGCCTGGCCGGCGTGCAGGGCAAGGCGTTTGTGGATCTGGTCCGCAAGCTCCCGGCCGGCCCCTTGCAGCTCTCTCTGGACAGCGAAGGCAAGACCCTCTCCATTGAGCAGGGCTCCCGCCGGTACAAGCTGCCCACCAACGACGCCCAGTGGTTCCAAAACTACACCCCCTACCCTGCCGAAGGCTCCGTGCCCTGGGCCGGGGACTTCCTGCAGGAGCTGCTGGACCGCGTGGCCTTTTGCATCAGCGACGAAGACAGCATGGAGGCCATCGCCTGCCTGTCCCTCAAGAAGGCGCCGCTCAAGCCCGGCCAGTCCGCGGAAGATCCCGAGCTGGTGGTGGAAATTTGCGGGCTCAATGGCCACCAGTTCGCCATGATCCGCTTCCGCAACGACGAAATCCATTCCCTGATCCCCGACGAAGGCCTGCTGCTGCATCGCAAGTACGTCCAGGAGCTGCGCAAATGGCTGGCGGCAGACGCCTTTGAACTGGCCATTGAAGACCGCCGCCTGTTCTGCCAGTCCGGCGACGGCTCCGAGACCTTCAGCATGCCCATCGCCAGCTATCAGTACCCGGACTATTACAATTTCCTGGCCCGCCTGGCCGGGGAGAACACGTCCCGCCTGACGGTCAATCGTCAGGATCTGGCCGAAAGCCTGGACCGCCTCTCCATTTTCAACACCGAAACCAATCGCTGCGCGTTCTTCCACTTTGCCGACAAGGGCACCCTCACCCTCACAGCCCAGGGCCAGGACATCGGCTCCGCCACGGAGCAGCTGGACGTGACCTATCAGGGCGACCTCAAAAAGATCGCCTTCCCCACCAAGGGGCTGCTGGAGGTCCTGGCCCACTTTACCTCCAAGGAACTGGCGTTTGTTCTCACCGGCGCCGAGGGCCCCTGTGGTGTCACCGGCGTGGACGATCCTGAGTACACGGTGATCATCATGCCCATGAAAATCGTGGAAGAGACGTATTACAGCGAGGAAGAGGTTCGTTAAATGACGGATTCGCATAACACCGAGCCCCTGGCGCAGCCGGGTTCTCAGCCTGTGGGCCAGAAAGGCTACACGGCAGATTCCATCACCGTGCTGGAGGGCCTTTCGGCCGTCCGCAAGCGCCCGGCCATGTATATTGGCTCCACCGACGTGCGGGGCCTGCATCATCTGGTCTGGGAAGTGGTGGACAACGCCGTGGACGAAGCCATGGCCGGCTGGTGCACACACATCACCGTCAAGGTGCATGTGGACAATTCCATCACCGTGTCTGACAACGGCCGCGGCATTCCCGTGGACATCCACCCCAAGGAAGGCCGGCCGGCGGTGGAAGTGGTCATGACCGTGCTGCACGCCGGCGGCAAGTTCGACAACGACGCATACAAGGTGTCCGGCGGCTTGCACGGCGTGGGCGTGAGCGTGGTGAACGCCCTTTCGGAATACCTGGAAGTGTGGGTCCGGCGCGAGGGCAAGCGGCACCATCAGCGCTACGAGCGCGGCCGGCCAGTGACGGAGCTTGCCTGCGAAGGCAACTCGCCCAACCGTGGCACCACGGTGAAGTTCAAGCCCGACGAAGAAATCTTCGAAGTCATGGAATTCAACTATGACACGCTGAAGAAACGCTTCGAGGAACTGGCGTACCTGAACCGGGGCCTGCAGATTGAACTCATCGACGAACGCAGCGGCGAAAAAGCCGTCTTCAAGTTCGACGGCGGGGTGAAGCAGTTCGTCAAGGATCTGAATTCCGGCGACATGGGCGTGCACGCCCTGGTGTATGGCGAAGGCGAGGCCGAGCACATTACCGTGGAATTTGCCCTGCAGTACAATGCCGGGTACAAGGAAAACGTGCTCACCTTTGCCAACAACATCCGCACCAAGGAAGGCGGCACGCACCTGGTGGGGTTCAAGACGGCGCTCACACGGGCCATCAACGTCTACATCAAGAATTCGGACATCTCCAAGAAGCTCAAGCAGACCATCAGCGGGGACGACGTCAAGGAAGGCCTCACGGCGGTGGTCAGCGTCAAGGTGCCGCACCCGCAGTTCGAGGGCCAGACCAAAACCAAGTTGGGCAACAGCGAGGTAGCCGGGCTGGTGGCCTCCCTGGTGTATGACCGATTGAGCGTCTTTTTTGAGGAAAACCCCAAAGACGCAAAGTTGATTGTGGAAAAGGTTGTGGATTCCGCCCGCGCCCGCGAGGCTGCCCGCCAGGCCCGGGATCTGGTGCGCCGCAAGGGGGCCCTCTCCGACAATTCCCTGCCCGGCAAGCTCTGGGACTGCCAGGCCAAGGATCCCGCGGAAAGCGAGCTGTACATCGTGGAAGGGGACTCCGCCGGCGGCTCGGCCAAGGGCGGGCGCGATCCCAAGTTCCAGGCCATCCTGCCCCTGCGCGGCAAGGTGCTCAATGTGGAGCGCACGCGCTTTGACCGCATGCTGGCCAACAAGGAAATCCGCACCCTCATCCAGGCCCTGGGCGCGGGGATCGGCGAGGAGGACATGGACCTCGCCAAGCTGCGCTACCACAAGATCATCATCATGACCGACGCCGACGTGGACGGCGCGCACATCCGCACCCTGCTGCTCACGTTCTTCTTCCGCCAGTACGGCGAGCTCATCGAAAAGGGCTACCTGTACATCGCCCAGCCCCCGCTGTACCTCATCAAAAAGGGCAAGTCGGAAAAGTACATCAAGGACGATGACGCCATGCAGGCGTACCTCATGGACCGCCTGGCCACGGAACTGGTCATTGCCGGGGAAAACGGCACGGAGTTCGCCGGTGCGGCCTCCATCGATCTCTTGCAGCAAATCCGCCTCATCAAGCACAAGGCCGACGAAGCCGAGGGCATGGCCATCCACCTGCCCCTGTTCATGGCCCTGCTGAGCTTCCAGGAGCGCATCCAGCCCGCCTCGTTCCAGGAAATGGACATTGCCCTGCATCCCCTCGCCGCGCATCTGGAGACCCACGGCTACGCCCTGGACGCCCTGGACGAGGCAGACGAGCTGGAAACCCGGCGCTACCTCCTGGCCATGGATCAGAATGGGCATGCCACGCGCATTGGTATGGAATTCTTCGGCACCCGCATGTACCGCGCCGCCCACGAGGCCTACTGGGAGTTGCGCGCCAGAACCGGCGGCGCCAGCTACTTCCTGCGCCGGCGCGATCAGGACCCCGAACAGGCCCGGCCCATCGAGAACATGTTCCTGCTGCTGGCAGAGGTGTTCCAGGAGGCGCGCAAGGGCCTGGGCATCAAACGCTTCAAGGGCCTGGGCGAAATGAACGCCGAGGAACTCTGGGTCACCACCATGAATCCCGAGCACCGCACCCTGTTGCAAGTGAACGTGGAAGACGCCGAAGCCGCGGACGAAATCTTCTCCAATCTCATGGGCGAGAAGGTGGAGCCGCGCCGCCAGTTCATTGAGCGCAACGCCCTGATGGTGACGGAACTGGACATCTAACCGCAGGCACTGACAAGGTTTACCCGTGAGCGAATTCGGCATTCAGCCCATCAGTATTGAGCAGGAGATCAAGAAGTCGTATCTTGAATACTCCTTGAGCGTCATCATTGGCCGCGCCATTCCGGACGTGCGCGACGGCCTCAAGCCTGTGCATCGCCGCATCCTCTTCGGCATGCACGAGCTCTCCAACACCTGGAACCGGCCCCATCTCAAGTCTGCCCGCGTGGTGGGCGATGTCATGGGTAAGTACCATCCCCATGGCGACGCCGCCATCTACGACGCCCTGGTGCGCATGGCCCAGCCCTTCTCCATGCGCGATGTGCTCGTGGACGGCCAGGGGAACTTCGGCTCCATTGACGGCGATTCCCCCGCCGCCCAGCGTTACACCGAAGTGCGCATGGCCAAGCTGGCCAGTGAAATGCTGGCCGACCTGGACAAGGAGACCGTGGACTTCCGGCCCAACTACGACGACTCCGAAAAAGAGCCCGTGGTGCTGCCGGCCAAGGTGCCGAACCTGCTGCTCAACGGCTCCTCCGGCATTGCCGTGGGCATGGCCACCAACATCCCGCCCCACAACCTGGGCGAACTGTGCGACGGCGTGCTTCACCTGCTGGACGACCCGGACTGCTCCATCGTGGACCTGATGCAGCACATCAAAGGCCCGGACTTTCCCACCGCCGGCCAGGTGTTCGCCGGCCAGGGCCTCTATGATGCCTACTGCACCGGCCGCGGCTCGGTGCGCGTGCGCGGGGTCATTCGCCAGGAGGAGCGCAAGAAGGGCTTCGAATCCCTGGTGATTACCGAACTGCCCTTTGCCGTGAACAAGACCTCCCTGGTGGAGAAGATCGCCTCCCTGGTCAACGACAAGAAGATCGAGGGCGTGAGCGACCTGCGCGACGAGTCCAACCGCAAGGGCATCCGCGTGGTGCTGGATCTCAAAAAGGGCGCCATGCCCGAGATCATCATCAATGCCCTGTTCAAGTACACCCCCCTGGAATCCAGCTTCGGGGTGAACATGCTGGCCGTGGTGGACAACCGGCCCAAGCTCCTGAACCTCAAGGACGTGCTGCGGCACTTCCTCTCTCACCGGCGTGAGGTGGTCATCCGCCGCACCCGCTATGAGCTGCGCAAGGCCGAGGACCGCGCCCACATCCTCGAAGGCCTGCGCATCGCCATCGACAACATCGATGAGATCATCGAACTCATCAGGACAAGCGCCAATCCGCCCGATGCCAAGGCCCGGCTTATCGAACGCTTCGTGCTTTCCGAAGTCCAGGCCCAGGCCATCCTTTCCATGCAGCTGCAGCGCCTCACCGGGCTGGAAGTGGAAAAGATCATCGAGGAATACGAAGAACTGCTCAAGCGCATCCAGTACCTCAAGAGCATTCTGGAAAGCCCCGAGGTGCTCAAGGGCGTCATCCGGGCCGAGGTGGAGGAAGTCCGGCAGCTGTACGTCACGCCGCGCAAGAGCGAGATCCTGCCCGACGACCTGAGCGAATTCGTCATTGAGGATTTGATTCCCGACGACGAAGTCATCCTCACTCTCTCCCGGCGGGGCTACATCAAGCGCACCACCCTGGACAACTACCGGGTGCAGGGTCGTGGCGGCAAGGGCGTGGCTGCCGTGCAAACCAGCGACGGCGACTTCATCCACACCTTCTGTGCCACATCCAACCACCAGACACTGCTGCTCTTTTCCAACAAGGGCCGCATGTATTCCGTCAAGGTGCATCAGGTGCCCGAGGGCAGCCGCACGGCCAAGGGCATGCACATCGCCAACCTGCTGCCCCTGGAGCGCGAGGAGTGGATTGCCACGGCGCTGACCATGCGCGAGTTCGTGGAAACCCGCGCCCTGCTCTTCGTCACCCGCAAGGGCGTGGTCAAGCGCTCGGAAGCCACCTTGTATTCCAACGTGCGCCGCGCCGGCATCATCGCCCTGAACCTGCGCGAGGACGACGAGCTGATCATGGTCCGCGAAGTGGGCGACACCGACGAATGCGTCCTCACCACGCAAAAGGGCCTGGCCATCCGCTTCCCGGTTAACGAAGTCCGCCTCATGGGCCGGGCCAGCGCGGGCGTCAAAGGCATGACCCTGGCCAGCAACGACGACGTGGTGGCCGGCGTCATCCTCAAGGCCGGCAACGGCGTGCAGGAGATTCTCTCCATCTCCAGCAACGGCTACGGCAAGCGCACCCTCATCGAGCATTACCGGCTGCAGTCCCGCGGTGGCAAGGGCGTGATCAACATGAAAGTCACCTCCAAGACCGGGGATGTCATCGGCGCCATGCCCGTGAGCGAAAGCGATGAACTCATCCTGCTGACCACGGCCAACAAGGCTATCCGGACCTCGGTGCGGGAAATCAGCCTGGTGGGCCGTGCCACCCAGGGCGTGCGCATCGTGCGCATGGACGAGAAAGACAGCGTGGCCGCCTTCGATCTGGTCCGGGAAACCCTTACCGACGCCTGTCAGGTGTAGCCATGCGGTGCCTTGCCCTTGCGTTGCTCGTGCTGCTCACCCTGGCCGCGGCCTGTGGTACGGAAAAGAAGGAACGCGCCCAGGCCGTGCAGCATCTGGTGGAAGCTCGCACGCAGTACATCAAGGGCGACTATGCCGAGGCGGAAAAGAAGTACGAGCAATACCTGCGTCTGGCGCCGGACGGCGAGTTCAGCTGGGAGGCCTGGAACCGGCGGGTGTACATCTGGCTCACCGTGCACCGCAACAGCGCCCAGGCTGCGGAACTGCTCAAGGAGATGGCCGTGGAGTTCTCGGACGAACCGGCCCGTCTGCCGCAGATCCTCCTGCAACTGGCCAACGCCTACGAGACCGCCGGAGAGCTGGCCAACGCCCTGGAGGCCTGGAAAGCCTATCTGGAGCTGGAGGAGCTGGACGCCATGAACGCCACCAGCGCCTACCACCACATGGCCCGGCTGGAGCAGGACCGTCGCGAGTACGATCAGGCCATGCACGCCCTGGACCGATGCATGGCCCTGGCCGACACGACGAACCAGACCCAGCCGGGCCCCCCGGCTGGGGCCCTGCGCGACCGGCAGTTGGAATGCCGCTACGAACAGGCCCGTACCCGGCTGCTGCAGCAGCGCTACGAGGATGCCCAGATCCTGCTGGACGCCCTGCTCAAGGAGCCGGGTTTTGACCCTGAATTGAACGCCACCGCCGGCTATGTGCTGGCGGAAATCTACCGCAACCAGAACAATCCGGATAAGGCCGTGGCGCTGCTCAAGGCCATTCAGGAGATGTACCCCAATCCTGGTGTGGTCAAGAGCCGGCTGGAGAAGATCGAGCAGTCCAAGAAATGAGGCCTGGAGGCGCGGCTTGATCTGTTGCGACAAGGCCGTTGCGAGAGGGAAACCCTCCTGAAAAAGGCTTCCCTTCTTGCAACGCTCTTTTTTCAACGATAACCGGCGTTATTGCAGCCGGGCGATGAGTTCCCGGGCCACCTTCTCCCCGGAGAGCAGCATGCCGCCGAAGATGGGGCCCATGCGATAGGAGCCGTGGGTGGCATTGGCGGCCATGCCGGCCACCCA
The DNA here is from genome assembly GCF_000468495.1 of Megalodesulfovibrio gigas DSM 1382 = ATCC 19364. Lineage (NCBI taxonomy): Bacteria > Pseudomonadati > Thermodesulfobacteriota > Desulfovibrionia > Desulfovibrionales > Desulfovibrionaceae > Megalodesulfovibrio > Megalodesulfovibrio gigas. The sequence continues at coordinate 1,204,492 of NC_022444.1, read as the reverse complement.
CATGCCGGGGAACACTTCCCGGGTATTGAGCACAGTGTCGGTCTCGGCCCGGCCGGCCCACATGGATTTCTCGCCCACCACGCCGCCGGTGGCGGTGTCCAGCTGCACATCATTCTTGCGCACCAGGGTGCGCAGCACTTCCATGTCGTGCCCGGTGGCTTCGATGACTGCCTTGCAGCCGATGGTCACAGGGTCCACGTGCAAGCCGGCGATTTCCACGGGCGAGGAATTGATCACCAGGCCGGTCACCCGGGCTCTGGGACCCTCGCCGCGCAGCATCACGTCTTCCACGCTCATGCAGTTGAAGATCTTGGCTCCGGCCAGGCAGGCCTTGGAGGCCAGGGTGGACGCCACGCTCACGGCATCGGCCACAAAGCAGCCGGGCTGGGCCTCGGTCAGGGGCACGCCGGCCTCGTCCAGCACGTGGCGGCTTTCCTCCTGCACCACCAGCATGTTCCAGGTCATGCCGCCGCCCCAGACGCCGCCGCCCAGGGAGAGCTTGCGTTCAAACAACGCCACATTCAGCCCGGCTTCGGCCAGTTTCCAGGCTGCAGTCAGGCCAGACGGCCCGCCGCCGACAATGGCCACGTCGCACTCGGTGGCGGCAAGGAACTTGTCGAAGTAGGCGCGGGCGATGACGCGGGTGGTGGCGATTTCGTCGAAGGGAAGCGATGCAGAAGCAGCAGAAGAAGAAGCCATGCGGATACTCCCAGGTTGCAGACGCAGCGTCCCGGAGAGTTCCTGCCTGCTGGCGGGGTGGATGATGAGACGATGCACCACAGCCCGCAGGGTCCGAATTTCCTCCGGCGGTACGAGCCGCGTCAGGTTCTATGGGTATGATCTCAGCCCGCCGGCATGGCCGGGGGGCACCCCAATCGGATTGCTGTGGGTGGTATCGCGTTTGGCGGAGAGTGGCAAGGGGAACGCAGGAGGCTCCCTGCCCGCCCTTTCGAAAAAGCTGTCAGTTACCTGAACATACAAAGGAAAGTCTTTGGGAAGGGAAGCTGCGGGAACCCCCATTCCAAAGACTTTTATTGTGATTCAAGATTGTTATTAAAGTTTTGGAAGGGGANTTTCCCCTCTCGCAATATCCTTTTTCAAGGTTAAAATGCGCTATTCCTCCGCCTGTTCGCCGGAGGTTTCCCCCAGCTCCCGCATGTAGCGGCAGCTCTTGTTGGGGCAGGCGATGTGCTCGCCCTTGGCCTTGGTGGTCTTGCGCACCAGCACCGGGGAATCGCACACCGGGCAGGGCTCGGGGATGGGCCAGTCCCAGAGGGCGAAATCGCACTTGGGGAAGGTGCTGCAGGAATAGAATATCTTGCCGCGCTTGGAGCTTTTTTCCACCAGATCGCCGGTGCAGCCCTCGCGCGGGCAACGCACGCCCGTGGAAAACGGCTCGGCGTGCTTGCACTTGGGGTAGTTGGAACAGGCAATGAACCGGCTGCCGGTGCGGGATTTCTTGATCACCAGATCATGCCCGCAATCCGGGCAGGTGCCCACTTTTTCCCATTGCACGGGTTCGGCTTGCACCACGGTGATGTTGCCGTTTTCGTCCCGGGTGAAGTTTTTTGTGTTGGAACAGTCAGGATAGCCCGTGCAGGCCAGAAACGGCCCGGCCTTGCCGAATTTCACCACCAGGGGCTTGCCGCACTGCTCGCAGATGAGCCCGGTTTCCAGCCCGGCCTTGACGCTCTGCATCTGCTTTTCGGCATCCTTGAGGGTGGCGTAAAAGCCGCCGGCAAACTGCTTGAGCAGGTCCACCCAGTTGGCATCGCCGTCGGCCACCTTGTCCAGGCGTTCTTCCATGCCGGCGGTGAAGTCCACATCCATCAGTTCCTTGAAATGCTCGGCCAGCAGATCGCTCACGGTTTCGCCCAGGTCCGTGGGGGCAAAGAGCTTCTTGTCCAGGCGGCAGTAGTCGCGGTCCAGAAGGGTGGAGATGATGGCGGCATAGGTGGAGGGCCGGCCGATGCCCTTTTCTTCCAGCTCGCGCACCAGGGAGGCTTCGGAGAAACGCGGCGGCGGCTGCGTGAATTTCTGCTCGCCCTGGAGCTTGACCAAGGCCAGCGCCTGGCCGGATTCCAGTTTGGGCAGCTCCTGGGTGGCGTCCGACTCGCGGGTGACGATCAGAAAGCCCGGGAAGAGCAGTCGCTCGCCCTTGGCCTTCCATTCCGTGTCTGCCGCGGCCACCAGCACGGTGGTGTCCCAGAAGCGCGCCGCAGCCATCTGCGAGGCCACGAAGCGTTCCCAGATGAGTTTGTAGAGGTGATATTGATCGCTGGGCAGGTCGCCCTTGAGGGAGTCCGGCCGGATGGTCAGGTCAACCGGGCGGATGGCCTCGTGGGCGTCCTGGGCGCCGCCCTTGGTCTTGAAGTGGCGGGGCTGGGGCGGATAGTATTCCGGCCCGAAGGCCTCGGTGATGAAGGCCTTGGCTGCGTCCCGGGCATCGTCGCTGATGCGTACGCTGTCGGTACGCATATAGGTGATGAGGGCCTGGGCGCCGCGCTCGCCAAGGTCCACGCCTTCGTACAGCCGCTGGGCCGTGCTCATGGTCTTCTTGGCTGGATACCCCAGCCGCTGGTTGGCGGCCTGCTGCAAGGTGGAGGTGATGAACGGCGGCGGCGGCGTGCGGGAGCGTTCCTTCTCCGTGACGTCCGAGACCGTGAACGAGGCCGCCTTCACCTTCTTTTCCAGGGCCGTGGCTTCGTCCTTGGAGCCGATCCTGGCCTTCTTGCCGCCAATCTTGGTCAATTCCGTGGTGAACTGGGGCGCGTCGGCATTTTGACCGGCAGCCAGCAGGGCCTTGAAGACCCAATACTCCTCCGGCACAAAGGCGCGGCGTTCCTTCTCACGGTCCACCACCAGCCGCAGGGCCACGCTCTGCACCCGGCCGGCGGAAATGCCGCGCTTGACCTTGCTCCACAGCAGCGGGGAAATCTTGTAGCCCACCAGACGGTCCAGAATGCGCCGCGCCTGCTGGGATTCAAAGAGTTTTGTGTTTATTTCGCGTGGATGCTCCAACGCTTCCTTGACTGCCCGGGGGGTAATCTCGTTGAACTGGATGCGCTGGATGTTGGGATTCTTGGCCTTGATGAGCTCGGCCACATGAAAGGCGATGGCCTCTCCTTCGCGGTCCGGGTCCGGGGCGAGGAACACCAGACGAGACTTGGCGGCCTGGCTCTTGAGTTTGTTGACGACCTTCTCCTTGCCGTCAATCACTTCATATTCCGGGAGAAAGTCGTTGCCTTCATCCACTCCCAGGCGGCGCGAGGGCAGGTCGCGCACGTGACCGACGCTGGCCTCCACTTCGTAGTTGGAGCCCAGGAACTTCTTGATGGTCTTCACCTTGGCCGGCGATTCGACGATGATGAGGTCTTTTGCCATGCGCAGGTAGATACGCACCGCCCCCTGCCTTGGCAAGTGATGCCTCGCCGCGGCGGAGCAGGCCCGGCTCTGGGACTCTGGAGAAAATGCAGAGCATCCTTCTTGTTTGATTCCATCTCATGCCTTTTGGCGCATTCGTTGCTTATCTCCTTCGCAGACGCCACGAGCGGTGGCGGTCCCCGTGTTTTTTTGCGGGCGACGTTTCGGATTCCGGCAGGCCGCCCCGGGCCAATCCGGACAGGATGTACAACTTTGTTTTGAAATGATGCATGATTATATTGACTGGAGGGATGCCGCATGATCCAGAACCTCGCCGCGTTGTCGCAGACGAGAACAGGAACCTCAGCCACGTCGGCGGAAGACGCGCGGCTGCGCCGTCGGATCACTGACGCCGTGTTCTCCAGCGGGGCCCAGAAATCCTGGGCCGAGAACCAGGCCAGCCGGCACGGTCTCTCCTTTGCCGACAAACTGTTCGGCTACAGTCAGGCCACCACCACGTCCACGGCGCAAGGGGACGCCATAGACGCCATCAAGTCCCCTTCCACCCGGCTGGACCGCAAGGCCCTCACCGTGGTGGCCCAGTTGCAGGAAGAATATGGGGACAACAAGCACGCCCTGCGCAAGCCGGTGAATCGGCCCGAGGGCGCAGCCAAAGACCTGCCCAACACCCATGTGTCCGGCATCCCCAAATCTGATACGCCACAGCCCCGCACGCGTGCCGCAGCGGCCCCGAAGGAGGAGGCCAAGGCCCTCCACTCCAACGACGGGCTGGTGCGCGGCTCGGTGCAGCGGTCCTACCGCAGTTCCCCCAGCTACGAGGCCCTGGCCCGGGAGCACAAGGAACTGCTGCAGGAGCGGATCAACGGCTTGAAGGAAGACAGTTTTCTGGAGGAGGATCCCCTGGAGCTGGGCGGCCTGGCCGCGCAGTTTGAATCCGGCCCCGAGGGCGTGGCGGCCATCGGCTATGACCGCGTGGGCGGCACCTCCTACGGCAAATACCAGATTTCTTCGCGTGCCGGCACCATGAGCCGGTTCATCGCCTACCTGCGCGAGGAAGAACCGGACTGGGCCAATCGTTTGACAGCCAGTGGCAAAGCCAACACCCGCGGCCGCCGCGGCGCCATGCCGGACACCTGGAAGGCCATCGCCAAGGAGAATCCGGCCCGGTTCGAGGCCCTGCAGGACGATTTCATCCTGCGCACCAACTACCACCCGGCCCGGGAGGCCATCATGGAGGCCACCAAGGTCGATGTCTCCAGTTGTTCCCCGGTGCTGCAGGACGTGCTCCACTCCACGGCCGTGCAGCATGGCCCGGGCGGCGCGTCCCGCATTTTCATCAGCGCCTTGCAGCGCACCGGAGCCACGCCGGACAAGGTGGCCGAAGAAAAGCTCATCGAGGAGATTTACCGCACCCGCAAGCGCAATTTCGGTTCGTCATCCTGGCGGGTGCGCCGGGCCGTGGCCGAGCGCCTGACCACGGAAAAGGACATGGCCATCGATCTGCTCAAGCAGGGGGCCATGCTGGCGGACAAGGACGCCTGACCCCTGTTCAGGCTCCGGCGTCTGCGTCCGTGGCGGCGGCCCACTGGGCTGCCAAAGCCCTGGCTCGTTGCGAATCGATCTGCCAGCCTTTCACCGGCGCCTGTTGCCCTTTGACGGCCTCCGGCTCCAGGGTGCGCGGCTGGGCCTGCAGGGCGGCATAAAACGCCTCGTTGCGCTGCGTGAGCTCCCAGGCCATGACCTGGCTGAAGAGCACGCCATCCACATCGCATTGTTTTTCCAGACGCGAGGCAAGGTTGATGGTGTCTCCCACGAAGGAGATTTCCAGCTCGTCCTCGCCGATGTTCAGCACCCAGATGCGGCCGGCGTCTATGCCCACGCGCGTGCCCGTCTCCACCACAAGGTTCATGCGTTCGGCCAGCCCGCCGAAGATGGTGTCGCCCAGGGCGATCATCTCCACCCCAAAGCGCACGGCGTTTTCAAAGGCTGCGTCGTCTGGCTGGGGATAGTTGAAGACCGCCAGCACTGAATCGCCGATGAACTTGTCCAGCACGCCGCCGCGCTCGCGCAGCAGTTCCCTGGCCCGCTTGTAATACTGGTAGAGATGCTCGTTGAGGATTTCCATGTCCGCAACCTTGACCAGCCGCGAGAAATTCTTGATGTCCGTAAAGACCACCACCACCTTGTCCAGACTTTGGCCAAAGTGGAAGAATTCCTCCTGACTTGTGCCGGAACGGGCGAAGGCTGCAGCCACCTGCGGCGGCATTTTGCGCACAATGGCCAGACGGGAGGCGTCCAGCTCCAGGACGCTTTGTTCCTCGTCGCGCAGGATGCGGGACACGCGGGCGCTTTTGGCGGCCACGGCCGGGGGCAGCGGCTGGTCCGGGCTTGTCCCCCGGGACCAGCCTGGTCGGGGAAGCAGCGGGGTCGAAGGAATGGCCTGGAGGGGGTGGGCCAGGGCGGCAGGGGCGTCGAATCCGGCTTCCAGATTCGAGGCCAGATGCGCTGTCCTGAGTTTTTCCGCCGCCGCCGGGGAGGTGATGGCCTTGGCGTCCGGCTCTGTCACCCCGATGTCGCGGGCGAACTGCTCCACCGTCTGCCAGGAGAGGATGGGCGCGATCTGCCGGTAATGCTGGCGAAACAGCGCTTCCTCATACGGATTCGGATGGTACGGCGTCAGCATGACGAAGCGGCGCAGGGGCAGCTGCGCGGCGCGGAGCTTTTCGGCCATGAGGTTGAACATGGCCGTGGGCACCTTGGAGCGGATGTCTACGGCGGTGAGGCCGTATTCCGGGTCATCATACAAATAATTGATGGAGTTTTGCAGGGCGAGGGGAATCCTGCGCATGGTCTTGCCCATGAGCGACAGCAGTGAGCCCACAGAGCTTTGCAAGGCGACATAATTGGAAATGGACACGGGCCAGATCCTGGTTTGCGTGGCGATTTCGCAAGCATATCGCAGTGCCGCCGGCAGGGCAAGGCCGGTTGGCCAATCAGGTGGCCTGCGTGTGCCGGGTGCGCACCAACTGCACGCGTCGTGGGGTGAACCCGAAGCGCTCGTACCAGTGCAGGGCACGGTCGTTCCCCGAGACCACAGCCACGGTGACGGGCGCGGCGTCCTGCTGTTCCAGCCAGTCCAGGGCATGACGCATGAGCACTTCCCCAAGCCCTGCGCCGCGGTGCGCAGCCTGGACGAAGATGGAATCCACCTCCCCGGCGCCGGAGGCTGCCACGCTGCCGATGCAAAACCCCACGGCGGCATCGTCCGCCATGGCCAGTTCCACACGCAGGCCGCCCTGGGCATGGGCCAGGATTTCCGCGGCCCGGTCCGCAAAGGGACGACACCGGAACATTGTGGCAAACACGGGCGCCACCTGGGCATGGTGCTCGCACAGCTCCACCCACAAGGGCTCCACGGCTGCCAGAAGCTCCGCGCCGCCTACCACATGCTGATATTCCCGCCATTCGGTCATGCGTTGTCTCGGGTGTCGCTGGTTCGGTCGTGCCGGACGCCATGCTGCAGGACCACACACGCGCACGCAGGCGCCGTGCGCCCTTCGGTTGCGTTCCGCGCAGGGACATACGCATTTTCCTGCAGTTCCGCCAGTGTTGCGATGGACTGGCAGGGCTGGTCGTAATCCCCCATCACGTCAGGTCCTGACCCTGGACATCGCTCTCCACCTGTGTTTTTCTGGGGTTGAGGGAGACACACCAATCCATCAGCGCGTGGGTCGTCGGGGTCCGGGGGGATGCCATGGATGGAGAGGCGACATACAAGGCCACGGAACAGGGAGACACTGTGCCCAGGGCAGCCACCAACGTCAGTCCCGGGAGGCCGGGGCGGACGCATTCGCTGAACTATCTCATTGTCATTCCACTTTCGTTGCTTGTTGTCGTCGCCATCGGGCTGACGTCGTTGCTGGTGTTCAAGGCCGCCCGCATGGCCGTGCATGACATGGCCCTGCAACTGCGGACCGAAGAACTGGCCCGGGTGCGTGACAAGCTGTCGGATTATCTGGCCGTGCCCCAGGCCGTGAACGAAAGCAATGCCCATGCCCTGCGTGCCGGGCTGCTGCGTCTGGACGATCCCGAAAGCGTGCAGCGCCATTTTTACGCCGTGCTCAGGCAGCATCCCGCCCTGGCCTATTCCTTTTTCGGCACCGTGGAAGGCGAGTTTTACGGCGCACGCCGGCTGCCGGACGGCACGCTGCAGATTGTGCGCGCCGGCAGGCAAACCGGTGGCGATTCCCATAATTATGTCACCACGCCCCTGGGTGACGCCGGGACCCTGGCGCAGGTGTACAAGAATTTCGATCCCCGCGTCCGCCCCTGGTACAAGGCCGGGGTCCAGGCCGCCGGCCCCACCTGGACACCACTGTACCGGCACTTCGTCATCAAGGATCTGGCCCTCACCGCGTCCCTGCCCTATTACGACGCGTATGGGGAGTTGGTGGGCGTGTTCGGGGTGGATTACGTCCTGGGCCTTGTGCATCGGTACCTGCAGTCCATCCAGGTCAGCCCCAACGGGTTGCTGTTCGTCATGGATCCCGCCGGCCAGCTGGTGGCCGCCTCGACCCTGGGAGGGCAGGACTTGATCCGCGAGGCGGATGGCTCCTTCCATCCCGTGGCGGCCAACGCCTCGGGCGTGCCGCGCATTGAGGAGGCTGCGCGCAGCCTGGAGCGCCTCCCCGGCGGTCTGGCCGGAGTGGACCAGCATGCCTTGCTGTCCTTTGAAAGCGAGGAAGAAACGCAGTACCTGCAGGCCGCGCGCATGACACCTGCGCCGGGGCTGGATTGGGTGCTGGCTGTGATCATGCCCGAGTCGGACCTGATGGGGGGCATCACCCGCATGACCAGATCCGTGGCCATGCTCGTCGGCGCAGTGCTGCTGCTGCTAAGCATCACCATTGGCGTGTTCATGGCCTCGCGCATCATCCGGCCCATCCAGACCCTCGGGCAGGACGCCGAAACCCTGGCCCAGGGCAACTGGCATATCGTGCCCCGGTTCACGGCCATCAAGGAGATCGATCAGGTTGCCGCGGCTTTCCGGACCATGGGCGGCCAGCTCCGGCAATTGTTCGACGAACTGACCACCCAGCAACAGCTGGTGGCCCGGCAGAACGAGGCCCTCGAACAACGGGTGGCCGAACGCACTGCCAGCCTGGATGAAGCCAACCACCGGCTGCGGGCGTTCTTTGAAAACATTCCCGGCCACATCAATGTGGTGGATACGGAATTCCGCATCATTGGCGCCAGCCGGGGCCTGCTCCGTGCCTTCGGCATTCAGGACGTCGATGAGGTGAAAGGCCTGCCCTGCTACGAGGCCTTCCAGGGCAGGCAGTCCCTGTGCGCGCATTGCTCCCTGCCGCAGTGCTTTGAGGAAAAGCAGCCCACGGTGCGCTATTCCACGCCGGAAGAGGAGGCCTTGACCGGACGGGCGTTCCAAATCTACAGCGGCCCTATTCTGGACGGCAAGGGCGAGCTCCTCGGCGGCATGGAGTATGTGGCCGACATCACCGACCTGCGCGCCATCGAAACACAGCTGGTCCAGGCCAAGGAGGCGGCCGAGGCCGCCAATCAGGCCAAAAGCGAATTCCTGGCCCGCATGAGCCACGAAATCCGCACGCCCATGAACGCCATCCTGGGCATGACCGAGCTGGCCCTGCTCACCGGCATGAACGCCGAACAGCGCGAATATCTGGACACGGTGCGCGTCGCCGCGGGGCATCTGCTGGAGGTCATCAACGATATTCTGGAGTTGTCCAAGATCGAGGCCAATCGGCTGGAGCTTTCGCCCACGCATGTGGATGCCCATCAGGCGCTGCAGGCGGTGGTGACCACCATGCGAGTGCAGGCGCAGGCCAATGGCCTTGCATTGGATCTGCACATCGACCCGACCGTGCCGCAGTTCCTGTATGTGGACATGCTCAAACTCCGCCAGATCATGGTGAATCTCATCGGGAACGCCATCAAGTTCACGCCTGCCGGGGGCATTGTCGTGCGGGTGAGCACGATACCCGGCGAGGAGTCGCCCTCCCTGCGCCTGCGCCTGGACGTGGAGGACAGCGGCATCGGTGTCTCCGAGGCCGCGCGCGCGAGCATCTTTGACGCCTTCACCCAGGAAAACGGCACCACCAGCAGGCAATACGGCGGCACCGGCCTGGGCCTTGCCATCTGCCGCCGTCTGACGACGCTCATGGGCGGAGAAATATGGCACGAACCCAGGCCCGGCGGCGGCAGCATCTTCTCGTGCACCCTCCTGGCCGCGCCGGGGGAAGCCGCCCTGGCCCGGGAACAGCAGGCGGAGCAATCGCCTGCCTCCGGCCCTGGTCTGCCCATGGATCACGCGGCGGGCTCTCCCTCGTTCCGGGTGCTCATCGTGGACGACACCCCCGTGAATCTCCGCCTGGCCGAACGCGTCCTGGCCAAATCCGGCCACACCTTCCGCAGTGCCTCCAACGGGCTTGAGGCCCTGGACGCCCTGCGGACCGACACGTTCGACATGGTGTTCATGGATGTGGAGATGCCGGGCATGAACGGGTTTGAGGTGACGGAACGCATCCGCGCCGGAGAGGCCGGCGAGGCGCAACGCCATATCCACATCATCGGCCTCACGGCGCATGCCCTCTCCGACTACCAGGCCAAGGGCATGGCGGTCGGCATGGACGACTATCTCACCAAGCCGTTCACCCTGGCCGCCCTGCGCGCCGCCATGGCCCGGGTGGACCCGGCCCGGGCAACGACCGGTGAGCCTGGACCCCGGAAACTCGAACAGCCAGCGCAGGGCCAGCTACTCGGCGTGTTGAACCTTGCTGCGGCCATCCAGCGTTTTGGCGGGGATACGGAGCTGCTGCAGGAAACCATCGTCCAGGTCATGGACGTGCTGCCCGGCAGGATGGCAAGCCTGCACACCGCCATACACCGTGGCGCGCAGGCCGATGCCGCGCGCGTGGTGCATTCCCTCAAGTCCAACCTGGCCATGATCGGTGCGGAGCAGGCGGCACAACAGGCAGAGCAACTGGAAGCAATGCTGGCCGCCGGCCAGTTGACCGAAGCCGAGCGCTGCATGGAACTGCTGACCCGGGGACTGCAACAGCTTCGCCAGGCGCTTGCCGCCCAGGAAGCCGCCGGCGAGCTCCTGGCCGGTCCGTTGGCATCACCGTCGAGTCCTGGGTCGGCAGATGAATCCTGACGTGTATGCCCTGCCCCTGTACATTGCCTCCCTGGTGGGGAGCATCGCCTTTGCCTTGTCCGGGTTTTTGGCGGGCGTGCGCAAGGACCTGGATCTGATGGGCCTCTTCATCCTGGCGTTCATCACGGCCAATGGCGGCGGCGTGATCCGGGATGTGCTGCTTTCCCGCCCGGTGGCCCTGATGCAGGATGCCGAACCGTTCTTCATCGCCGGCGGCGTGCTGCTGGTCGCGTCCATGCTGCGGCTGCACCGGCTGCAGCAGCTGGAAACCCGCTGGTATGTGGTCGTCAGCGACAGCATCGGGCTTGTTGCCTTCGGGGTGACTGGCGCCATGATCGGCATGGAGGCGCAGACGCATTTCTTCGGCGTCCTCTCCCTGTCCCTGCTCACGGCCGTGGGTGGCGGCGTGCTGCGGGACATCCTGGTGAACGAAAAGCCGGTGGTGCTGCACAGCGGGTTTTACGGTACCGTGGCCCTGGTGCAGGGCGGGGTGCTCTTTGTCTTGCAACAGGCCCATTGGCTGACGCCTGCCTCGCTGCTGCTGGTGGCCTGCGCCGCCCTGGCGCTGCGGCTGGTGGCCTTCACACGCCGCTGGAGCATCCCGAAGCTGCGGTGGGAATAGCGAACCCCGCCCTTTGCAGGCGGATTTCTCTGAAAAACAACCCCTATACGGGAAAAAAATTGCCGAGGACGCCATGGACGAGCAACACGCCATGATGATGGCCATTGAGGATCGTATCAGGCAGGGGAACTTCCGAAAAGATGTCTTGCAGTTAATGGATGATGATTGCAATGCCGTGCTGGAATTCGGGTACGGGGATGGCACCCTGCTCTTTGCCGCAAAGCTCCTGAAAGGCGCACAAAAGATTTATGGGATTGATGTGGCGCAGTCGGAGGCCAGCTCGCTTTTTGACGGCGCATGGCATCTCGACCTGAGCCGCGAAGAGAGCGAACTTGGTGACGAGTGGGCTGAAGCGTTTGACTGCGTCATCTCGTGTTGTGTCATCGAGCATGTGTATGATCCCTGGGCTGTGCTGTCCAAGTTGCGGAAGTATTTGAAGCCGGATGGTCGAATCATATTCGAAGTTCCCAATATACAATGCTGGGAAAGTTTGTACCGCATTGCAGTGGGCGAATTTCCCTATACATCTGGCGCGCATTTCGACTCTACGCATATTCGTTGGTACACCGTGCATAGCTTTGCGGAGATTCTTGAATTTGTAGGCTTTGAACTGGAAAGCGTGCTGCCGTTGACCTTTGGGGCGGATCTTTCCTTTTTGCAGCATGTGAATGAGCTGAAAACGATTACGCTTCCGCCGCCCGGGGTCAACTCCGATGCCCCACCAATAATCATGAAATTTCCGGTGGATATGAAGGCCATGTACCCGTTTTTCGTGGCGCCGCGCTTCATTTTCACCGCAAGGCGCGGCCCTGCCCCGCTGCGAGACCGAAAAGCAGGCTACCATGACGAATTTGAAGCGTTCCGGCTGCAGCATAGCAGCGGATGCCGTTTCATGGAGAAGATCATTGCCGATCCCGTCAATGCAGCGGTTGCGCGGCGATTGAGTGAGAAATTCAAGGTATCAATCCGGCATGTTTTGTAGCGCCTGGACTGGGACCAGTGGCGCATGAAGATTGTGTCCCTCTTGACCGCGGGCGGTTCGATAAAAAAGGCCGGAGCAGGCGAAATACTTCGCCGCCCCGGCCTGCCCCCCACTTCGCAGCGGTATTATTCCAGCGTGGCTGTGCCGTCGGATTGCAACGTCACTTTGCTGACCTTGCGCAGGTCCAGGTTCTTGAATTCGATCTGGGCGCCTTCGTCGTCCACGGCGGCCAGATCCCAGTTGTTGGCATCGCCCTTGATGTTGATGCGCAACCCTTCGCCGGGTTTCAGGATGTCGTCGCCCAGCAGGTCGTCGCCCCAGTCGTCAGCCTCGCTGGGCGAAAGACCCAGGCCGTGGATCTCAAAATTGGTGCCATTCATCACCACCACTTCCTTGGCCAGGGCCACCCCGGCGCACAGCAGGCACAGGAGCATTACAGCCAGGCCGGTGACAATACTTTTCTTCAACACAGGAATGTTCCTTTTCGTTATGGTGAATGGAGAACTGCTCAGGCCCCGACAATGCCGTATTCGGTGTATCGATTATTGGCATCCCTGCCTGGCTTCACGAACCAGTACAGCAGCACCACGCAGCCCAGTACGGTGAATGCCAGCAGGAACCACCATCCCGAGCGGTTGACGTCGTGCAGCCGGCGCACGCTTACCGCCAGGGAAGGCAACCAGGTGACCAGCATGATCAGAGAAGCGCCCAGTTGCATGCCTGGTTCCGCCGCCATCCCGCCGCCCATGGCGGAGTCCACGATCATGGCCGCCACGGAAAGCAACCAGGTGAAGAGTGTCCAATACCAGAACTCGGAACGCGAGGCCCGACCCTTGAACGTGGCATACTTGCCCAGACACGTCTTTATTGCGGTGACAAAATCCATATTCTGCACGGTCCTTGGGTTGAGTGGTTCAACGTGGCGGAACCTGAAATTGCCCAAGGCGAGGAAATAATCCATCGCGCAAAAGAATGAACGTGCAGAACAAGACCTCATCAAAAAGAGTGATTTGGATTATCTATTTAATATTTCAATATGTTCCACAGATCAAGCAAGGAAGTGCCGTCCTGTTTTGCACGATTTTTGACGTTGCCCCCTGGGTGCCAAACCCGGCGCCCAGGCTGTTTTCCCGTGCGTCCTGCGCGTACGGCAACCCTTCCGGAAAAGGAGATCGCATGCCCGTGCGTGCTGGCCGGCGTGTTCTGTTGATGTTGTTGATGCTCGTCCTGATACCCGCCATGGTGACTGTCCTTGGCCCTGTTTCCCTGCACGCCCAGGCCACGCAAGGCGCGCAAGACACGCAGGACGGCGGCCCCTTGAGCCCTGAGGCGGCCCGGCAATTCCTCCAGGAACATCCCGGCGTCTTTCTGATCGATTTGCGCACGGACCGGGAATTCTCCCTGGGCCACCTGCCCGGCGCCGTGAACATTCCGGCCCGGGAGCTGGAACCGCGGGCGCAGGAAGTCCCCGCCGGTCGGCCCGTGCTGGTGTATTGCGGCCTGGGCTTCCGTTCCGCTACCTCGCAACGGCAGCTTCGGCACCTGCGCCCGGATGTGGGCCCGGTGTATTACATCACGGGGCGGCCGATGTTCTAGAATATTTTAACCTTGAAAAAGGACATTGCGAGAGGGGAAACCTTTCGGAAAAGGTTCTCCCCTCTCGNAGAAAGGTTTTCCCCCGAGAACTCCTTTCAAAAGTAAAATGCCCTAGCCGTCCATGCGCTCGTTGATGAACAGGGCCATGAGCGCGCTGCGGCTGGGGGTGTTCGTCTTGCGCAAGAGATTGCGGATGTGCGTTTTGACGGTATGTTCGGAGATGAACAACCGTTCGCCCATGGCCTGGCTGCCCGTGCCCAGCATGATGAGCTCCAGCACCTCTTTTTCCCGTGGGGTCAGGCCGTATTTATCCACAAACCAAGCCAGACGGGGGACGGCGAGCACGCAGCCCACGGCGGTGGCATCGTTCCCGGGCACCGGCACGGCGCTTTCCACCCGCGTTTCGGAATAGCCGGCCATGGCCACCACATAGTGCACTTTTAACGAGAGATGACTGAACGTACAGCATAAAAACAAGGAAACCAGCAGGATGCAGGCCGTACCGGGATGGAAGACCTCCACAAAAATAAGCACGCCGAGGTACGCCCCGTGCTGCAGCAGGTACGGCAGACAACGCATCATGCCGTTCCACCGCAGGGTGCGGGCCAGGTGGGCCGCCACCACCGTGGTGAACAGAAACGCCCCGTGCCGGCCAATGATGTCCATGGAAAAGACCACCCAGTACATGGGCGTGCTTTGGGATGTGGCCGTGAGCGCCGGTGAGACAAGGCAAAAGGCCAGGAACGTGAGGAAGGTGACCACGCCAAAGCCTTTCTTGTCCAGCAGCAGCCCCGTCAGGGGATATGCCAGCCAGATATACAGACCGATTTCCCTCGGGATGGGGCTGTCCACCTTGTCGTAACGGAAAAACAGCACGTCCAGGAAGGAATCGAGTACAAAAAACACGGCGGTGATGCCGGCCAGGTACAGCAACGTTTTGCGGATCTGGGCCGGCGGGCTGGTGTCCATGGGGATTTGCTGCGCCGGTTCGATTTCGTGGTCCGTTCGCAGCAGGGCCGCCAGACCAAGGCAGAGCTGGGCGGCGGCCAGATAGAGCCCCAGGGCGAAACCGTCTCCCGGGGGGCGCATCAGCAGAAAAATCCAGAACACCTCCGCCGCCGCCAGGGCCAGGCCCATCATCAGCCCCTGCCGCCGCCGGGGTACGGCCTGAAAGAACCCCCGCAGCAGTCCCGGCAGTTGCATCCCGGCACACACCGAGCCCAGGCAGAACAGCACCTGCGCCCGCGTTGGCGTCTCGGCCTGTTCCCCCAGCAGGCAGGCGGCAGCCCCCAGCATCGCCAGGGTGACTGCCACCCCCTTGCGCCACCTGCCCGTGCGCAGGGGAAGCGCCACTCCGTCCAGCGCCCCGGCCACCAGCACGCCAGCCAGATTGGCGCCCAGCATCCATTCAATGGGCTGCGCCATGCCGGCATAGGCCCGGCCGGCGGAATAACAGACATATTCGAAGACGAAGAAAGCGGCCAAGCCCAGCATGCCGGCCACAGTGGTGCGTGTCATACGGTCATCTTCCTGTGGGGTCGCGTCTGAACTAGGCTGCTTTTCACGCTGGGCTGTCGATGTCAATGCGGACGTGCTGGCGTCCCCAAGGGGATTTGAACCCCTGCTACCGGCGTGAGAGACACGTTGCAGCCCCGCACCCCCCAATGATTTGAGCTAGTTATTCCGGCACAGAGATGCCTCAGGTACATGCAGATGCATGGCTGGGGATGCCCACCCTGCGTGGGCAGTTGCCCCTGTAAAGGGCGTGTCCTGCCCCGACAGGGGGTGGTCCGAGATGCTCTGGCTCGTGTGACCTGCTCACTGTTTGTCGGGGCCTCATCATGTTCTGTGGGAGGACATGCTGGGCTTTTGTAGGCAAATAGTCAGTAATAGCTGGGTGTTGCGTGGCTATCTGTGGCGATTTCCGGTTGACGCCATGTCCAAGTTGGTGTATATAAACGTCACCGGACGGCAGATAATTGCTCGAAGCAAGCGCTTCCAACGGGCCCGGCGATCACCATATTCCAGATATTCCCGGACGTCTTTTTCCGTTTTGCCGAAGTGGCGATGGTAGACGGGTTCGGGGATGTTCTTCACCAGGACTATGATGTCGTTTATAAACCGCCCGCCGCAGATGTAGCCTATTCCAAGGGCTTCGGCCGAACTGAAGAGAGAGCCCGGTCAGGCAGTCGATTATGACCTGGACACCCTCGATGAAATGGCTTTATTGGCGTTGCGCTTGTTACTCCATTCCTCCACCCGTTGGGTGCCGACAGTTTGAATTTCGACTGGTTTTTTAAATAATATCAGATAGATGCCCAGTTGAAAATTGCAGTAATGCCAAAATAAATCGCTCAGATTAGGTACGTGTCTGCACTTGTTCGAGTCGGCGCGAAACTCAATGGAAGAAGTGCGTATGAAAATCATGGTCTTGGGTCTTCTAGCGCTTTGCATCATGTCGTTGCAGGCCTGCGAAAAGCGATCACAGAATCCACCTGAACTCAAAACAGCCAACCCGGAAAGCGTCGGGATATCTCCCCAGAAGCTCGCGGCCATCGACAATTTGATCGAAAAGGCAATTGATGAGCACATTGTTCCCGGTACGGTCGTTCTGGTGGCAAAGGACGGCAAGGTTGTTTACCACAAGGCCTTCGGTCGGGCCAATCTCGACCGTCCGATGAGCACGGAGACCATTTTCCAGATATATTCCTGCAGCAAGATTGTCACCAGTATTGCCGTCATGCAATTGGTGGAGCAGGGCAAATTGCATTTAGATGATCCCATCTCAATGTATATTCCCGAATTCGCTTCCGTCAGCGTCAAAGAGACGCTGCCCGAGGGCTCCAACCCGCCTTTCCGACTCGTGCCGGCGCGAAGCGCGCCCACCCTGCGCCAAGCCTTGTCTATGACCACAGGCATTGTGGGGTACATGGATACCAGCGTCATCCATTACGGTGTGGACATCGGCATAGGCGACCCGGATTTTGACCTAGCAGAAAATACGCGCCGTCTGGCCAGGATGCCGCTGGAGTTCCATCCTGGCACCCAATTCGGCTATGGCTTGAGCAACGATGTGGCCGGAAGAATTATTGAGGTCGCTTCGGGGATTAACCTTGCCGAGTATTACCAGAAACATATCTTCGGCCCCTTGGGAATGCAGGACAGCTTTTTCTATCCACCGGTAGAAAAAGCCTCGCGTGTGGCCCCTTCCTGGGAGGGAGACGGGCGCAGGCTGACCGGCAAGGTCGTTCCCTATGCGTTCAAGAACCGCAGGCTGTATTCGTCAGGCAACGGCCTGTTCACCACCACATCCGATTACGCCCGGCTGGGACAGATGCTTCTTGACGGCGGAGAGTACGAAGGGGTGCGAATTCTGAAACCCGAGTCAGTCAACGAGATTCGCACGAACCAGATCAGCGAGTTGCAAGGGTTGGAAGATTTCGTGTTTTTCCAGAAGGGGTATGATCGGTATGGACTGGGCTGCTTCATCAACGGCAAGGAAAGCGTCCGTGACCCCGGCTCCATCAGCGTCTTGGGCCTGGGGGGCAAGAACCTGGACCTGAACTTCGAGCGCAGGCTGATGGTCCTGATTATGCAAACTGTCTTCCCTCCCAAGCTCGCCTGGGAGATTTCCGAAGAGGTGTCGCGCCTTGTCACCGCCGCGATCAAATAAACCGCCATGACGCTGCGCAACACCATACTCATCAGGATGTTCCTCCTGATCTGCGCCCTTGCCCTTGCCCTTTCCGCAGTCTTCTTCTGGATATTCAGCAATGACGTACGACAACGCGCCCAGAAAACAGTTGATGCGACCTTCGCGTTTTTTGAGGACAGCCTGCAGCGCAGGCAACGGGATATCACCCGTGAGGTCGAGAAGGTTCACCAGCCGATACATGCTGGACTTCTTCAAGAGGCTTTGGAGCATAACGGGAAACCGGTCCAGCATGACGACGCTGCAAGCTTCCGGATTGCCGACATTGTGGCCGCTACCCAGCCGTTGGCGGATCAGCTTTTCGCATTGGCCGAGGCCTTGGGAACGCGGGGGATACGGATCGCCTTATACAACCAACAGGGCACGCTGCTGCTGCTTTTTTTTAACGATGCCCCGAGGTACTATACTGTAGGTCTCTACCTGCCGGAATTCGCACCCGGACGTCTGCTCGTGCAACGCCGCGTGATCGTGCAGGCCGAAGGCTCGGTGACGCAGGTCGTCCAAGACGAGCAGCGTCTCCTGACTCCATCGATCCTTGGGAACATGGATTTCGTCGCCCTTCCGCCGGGGCAGGCGGAACAAGTCCAGAGAGCAGTCGTGGCTGGATATCCCCAGGGACAATTCGCCCTACTCGACCAAATGCCCGCCTTGCAATTGCTGATTCCGGTGCATGGCACGCCATCCAAATTCAGCTACTTTGCATTGAGCACCAGTTCCAACAACGATGAAACAAACAGCGGGCTGCTGGAATTGACTCTGCAGATGACGCCCGGCGACATCCAGCATGTCGCGGCGCTGACCCACACCCAGATCAATGCCTTCGTGGAAGGCGAATTTTCCTGCGGCACACTGGAGACCTATCCAAAGCTTGAAAGCACCCCCCCTGTGCCAGTCGGCTTCAACGAATTCATCAAAAAACCAAAGGCCAGTCCCGTCGTATCCAGAAACGCTGGCGGGCAAAGTTATTATGAAAGCCTGATGACCTTCGGCAACAGCGAGGGCCCGGTGGCGACCATCGCTGTGCTGCTTCCCAGAGATGCAGAGCTACGAGCCACACTGATTTTGTTGTTGAGCATAGGGGGCGCGGGCCTGCTATTTGTGCTGCTGGCCGGTGCGGAGGCGGTCCGTGTCAGTCGGATGGTCTCCGATCCGATCAGCCGTTTAGTTACTGCCATGCAACGGCTGGCCAGGGGGGAGGTCGCCCTGGTAGAGGAACTCGATAACCGCCCCGGACAGGCTGGTATTGCCGAGGTGCGTCACATGAATCATGCCCTGCATGTTCTTATGCGCACCAATGCCGAAACCATCGCCCTGGCCGAAGCAATAGCCGCTGGCGACTTTCTAGCACAGGTCACGCCCCGCTCCCCCCAGGATCGGATAATGCTTTCTTTAAACGCCATGGTGCAGCAGTTGTACAAGCATCAACGTCTCACCACCCAGGCCATCGAAGAGGCACGGGTCGCCAATCTGACCTTGGCAGATGCCAATTCCAAGCTTGAGGCGTTGAGCAGTACCGATGCGCTGACCGGAATCGCCAACCGGCGGCGGTTCGATGAAACCCTGGAGAGGGAATATGCCAGACATGTCCGCTCAAAGGCAGAGATGTCGCTCATCCTGCTGGATGTCGACTATTTCAAGCGCTACAACGATTATTACGGCCACCAACAAGGCGACGAATGTCTGCGCCGTATCGCCAGGGTGTTGTCAGAATGCGCCAAGCGTCCTTCCGATCTTGTTGCCCGCTATGGTGGAGAGGAGTTCGTCTGTATCCTTCCTGACACAGACATCAGCGGAGCAATTTATATTGCAGAGTGCATACGACATAATGTCATGGCACAGGCCATTCCCCATGCGCGATCGGAAGTTGCCGACTGGGTAACTGTTAGTCTGGGCGTCACGAGCTCGCGTTACCACTCCGGAACGTCTCCAGCTCATTTGCTTGAGCAGGCGGACCAATATCTGTACCGAGCCAAAAACGCCGGGAGAAACCGGATTGAAAGCCGCCATTCTGATGCGCCTTGAGCTGGACGGGGTCGTCATGTTGAGAAGAAATTTACATATAATATCCCGTAATATCAAGGTAAAAATCCTAAGCCACCTGTGAAAACTTCACGGTTTGATGCCCCTGGCTGTACGAAAGTCCAGACCGCCCAGAAGCCAGGCGAGCTCTCGCCCCTGGATGCGTAAAACATCGTCCGGTGTCTCTGGCCAGCGGAACCGTTCGCGCTCCAGACCATCTGCCAGACTGACGGCTACTCTGGGTACAACGCCCTGGGCGAGCGTAAAGGCATCCGCCATGTCGGCTGTCTTGCCCACGTGCGCCGTAAGTTTCACGATGTGACCAAGGCTGGCGGGGGGAAGAGTACTCATGCTGCGATAGGTCAGCTGTGACAGATGACCTGGGACTCCTGCTTCTTCGTGTGGAAAACCCTGGACGATGCTTCAGACTTTTGCCCCTGGACACAGCTCGGCGCCAGTGCAGGAAAAAATACAGCCGATGATGCACAAGACACCGTCGATTTGAACTGGTGTCAGGGGGGGGTGGGATGCGGACGTGATGCGGCCAGCACGAAAAAAGCCTTGCACGGAGTGTGCAAGGCTTTGATTTCGGTGGCGTCCCCAAGGGGATTNCAGGCTAGACGATGGGGACGCGATGCCGGTTGCCGCCGATGACTCCAACACTACAGCCAGACCTGCCCAACGGCAGAACGAAAGCCATCTTTGCGACGGGAGACGAAATAAAAAGATGCGGGCCATTCGTCAAGGAAAAGTTGCGATGCGGTCGGGCCTGTGGATGGTTGCCTGCAGGAAGGTGGAAGGAAAGAATTCGGCTTCCATGCCATTCGCCTCCTGACGGCCAGCATCATGTACCGCGAAGGCCAGCCGGTGGCGGTGATTCAGGCCGTGCTGCGTCACAAATCACCCCAGACGACGACGCGGTATTTGCAGTCCCTGGGATTGAAACAGACGCACGAAGCAATGGAGGCGGTGGTGGGGCAGCGAGGGCCGGGGAAGGTGGGGACGGTGCGGGAGATGGCGGAGGGGCAACCGTGAAAAGTTTGGAAATCACAGCCATCGGCCTATCAACGACTATTTTTCTTCTATAGCAATATTCGAGCTAAAATAGTGTTGGAAATTATTGTCTAGTAGATGTATGTTCAGCTAACCGGAAAAATGGCGAAGAGTTGCAATCCTGGTCTTCTGAAGCGCTTTGTTATCGTAAGTGATAAGGTTTAATGTTATTAGCCTATATTTTTTATGTAATAAGAGTTCGACCATCATGTTTCGATCAGATATGCATGGTTACGGCCTCATACGACGGAGTACCAATGACGCAAACTACAATCCCTACGTGTCATATAAACCAAGCCAAAACATGTGTCGCCAAGTGGCTAGCCCGCATATTGCATG